>JBGSLA010000101.1:0-25548 GCA_041740935.1 Desulfobaccales bacterium
TCCGCGGCCACCGCCGCGGCCGAGCCGCCGCTGCTGCCCCCCGGGATGCAGTCCCGGCGCCAGGGGTTGTGGGTGGCGCCGAAGGCCGAATTCTCGGTGGAGGAGCCCATGGCAAACTCGTCCAGATTGACCTTGCCCAGAAATATCGCCCCGGCCTGACGCAGACGGGTGCACACCGTGGCGTCGAAGGGGGGCAGATAATTTTCCAAAATGCGGGAGCCGCAGGTGGTGCGCAGGCCCTGGGTGGCCAGGATGTCCTTTAAGGCCAGGGGCACCCCGGTCAGCGGGCCGGCTTCCCCCCGGGCCAGGCGGGCTTCCGCCTCCCGGGCCTGGGCCACAGCACCCTCTGCGTCCACCGTGATATAGGTGTTGAGCTCCGGGTCATGGGCGGCGATGCGGGCCAGAAAGGCCTCCACCACCTCCAGCGGCGAAACTTCCCGCCGGGTGAGGAGCGGCGTCAGTTCATGGATGCCCAGGCGGCACAGGTCGTCAGTCATGCCCGCCACCTAAATGATCCGGGGGACCACGAAGGTCCCCTCCTCGGGGGCCGGGGCGTTGGCCAGGGCCTCGTCCCGGGGCAGGCCCGGGGCCGATTCGTCCTCCCGGAAAACATTCACCAGGGGCACCGCATGGGCCATGGGGGGCACCCCCTCGGTGTCCACTTCCTGCAAGGTTTCCACGTAGGCCAGAATGTCGTTGAGCTGACGGGTGAACAGGTCCACCTCCTCCGGGTTGAGGCTCAGGCGGGCCAGACTGGCCACGTGGAGCACTTCGGCGCGGGTCAGGGCCATAGGTCGTCTCTGTGGGTGAAATAGCCCCCGCAGCGGGGGTCTGACATGTTATTATATACCCGCCCACCCCAGGGGAACACAAGGGAAAACCGGTTTGGGCTTTCCATAGGCGGGGGGCTTGGCGCTTTCCCACCCTGCATGACGCTCTTATTCTTACAAAGCTTCCATAACCGGTAGGACGGGCTTCCAGCCCGTCTGGGCACGGGCAGGATGCCCGTGCTTCCGGGACCTTAAGATGGTTTTCGTTTTGGCTCGTTCCCAAGGTGCATTTGGGAACAAGATGGCGCTGCGCCTCAACCTCCCGGTGGCACAGGTTTTCAACCTGTGCCTGCACCGGCGGGACGCCTGTGCCACCAGGCTTTTCCGGGTTTTGCTGGCGCCAGGGGCTCAGGAGCGGCTGGCCTGCCAAGTTCCCCAGAAGGACATTTGCGGGTGGGGCGGCCATCCCTGGCCGCCCATAACTCTGGCGGGCGCGGAGGCCCGCCCCAACAAATTTTTTCTGATTTTGAGTGAGCCAACGGCTCATGAGCAACTGTCTTGAAAAGTCTTCTGTAGGGCGCGTCTTACGCGCCGAAAAATGGTGCGTGAGACGTACTACAAAGCTGTGATCCACCTCCGGCGATGTATCAAGGCGGGGGGCCGCCCACCTCTTGCCAGCCCCTAATAAAGGGGGTTGGGAGGGGGGTCTGGGGGGGGGGTGGGAGAGCCGCTTCCCCTTAGCCCTCCCCCCAGAGAGAATTTATTCAGGTGGGAGGGAACCCCCGCCACCTGATGGTTCCCCCTCTTCCGCCGGTCTCCCGGGGAATTCGCCGAGGTGCTTGAAAATCTGTTGATTTCTCGGTTATACTATCTTACATAGGGAGATGGCACGGAATCATGCACCCCATCACTGATCCAAACCGGCTCAAGGAAATCGCCCGGCAGGTCCGCCTGGACATCGTGGAGATGCTCTACCGGGCCGGCTCGGGGCACGTGGGGGGGTCCCTGTCGGCCACCGATGTGTTGGTCTCTTTGTTTTTCGGCCACATGCACCTGGACCCCGGCAACGCCTGCTACCCGGACAGGGATTTCTTCGTACTCTCCAAGGGCCACGCGGCGCCGCTGCTCTATGCCATCCTGGCCCGCCTGGGCTATTTCCCCCAGGAGGAGCTGGGCACGCTGCGCCAGTTCGGCAGCAACCTCCAGGGCCACCCGGACAGCAAGTGCACCCCCGGGGTGGAGGTGCCCACCGGCTCCCTGGGACAGGGCCTGTCGGTGGCCAACGGCCTGGCCCTGGCCATGAAGCTCAACCGCAGCTCCCAGCGGGTCTACGCCCTGTTGGGGGACGGGGAGATCCAGGAAGGGCAGATCTGGGAAGCGGCCATGACCGCATCCCACTATAACCTGGACAACCTGACCGCCATCCTGGACCGCAACCGGCTGCAGATCGACGGCCGCACCCAGGAGGTCATGAGCGTCGAGCCCCTGGCCGCCAAATGGCAGGCCTTCGGCTGGCACACGGTCGAGGTGGACGGCCACTCGATCCCGGACATCCTGGACGCGCTGAAGGCCTGCCGGTCGGTTCCGGGTGTTCCCAGCATGATCATCGCCCACACCACCAAGGGCAAAGGGGTGTCCATCTTTGAAGACCAGGTGAAATTTCACGGGGTCACCCCCACCACCGAGGAATATCAGCAAGCCATGCAGGAACTTCAGTCCACGTGAGGTCAAATTTTTTGGGCGCGCTTCCCGAAACCGTGCAGTTCCCCGCCAAAGAGACCACCAGGGTCGAATACGGCAAAATTTTGGCCCAATTGGGCGAGGAACATCCGGAAATAGTGGTATTGGACGCGGATCTGTCCGGCTCCACCCACACGGCCCGCTTTGCCAAAATTTTTCAGGACCGTTTTTTTAACGTCGGGATTTCCGAGCAGGATATGATGGGCACCGCGGCCGGCCTGGCCCTGGGGGGCAAAATCCCCTTTGCCAGCACCTTCG
Organism: Desulfobaccales bacterium; assembly: GCA_041740935.1. Classification (GTDB taxonomy): domain Bacteria; phylum Desulfobacterota; class Desulfobaccia; order Desulfobaccales; family 0-14-0-80-60-11; genus JBGSLA01. Next base: position 2,769 of record JBGSLA010000101.1, read on the forward strand.
CCATTTTCGCGGCGGGACGGGCCTGGGAGCAGATCCGCCAGACCATCGCCTACGGCAATCTGAACGTCAAGATCGTGGCCAGCCACGGCGGCGTCACCGTGGGCGAGGACGGCGGCTCCCACCAGGCCATCGAGGACCTCGCGCTGATGCGCATCCTGCCCAATATGGCGGTGCTGGCCCCGGCGGACGGCCCCGAGACCCGGGCCATGGTGCGCTGGGCCGTGGCCTATCAGGGGCCGGTCTATATCCGCACCTCCCGCATCCCCTTTCCGGTGATCCACGACGAGAACCATACTTTTACACTGGGGCAGAGCCGCATCCTGCGGGAAGGGGACGAGGTCACCCTGGCGGGCCTGGGCCTCATGGTGCATCACTGCCTCGCCGCCGCCGACCTGCTCGCCAAACAGGGGGTGGGGGCCCGGGTCCTCAATATGTCCTCCCTCAAGCCTCTGGATTGGGAATTGGTGGTGGATTCGGCCCGACGCACCGGCTGTGTGGTGACCGCCGAGGAACACCTGGCCACCGGCGGCCTGGGGAGCGCGGTGAGCGAGGTGCTGGCGGAATTTTGCCCCACCCCCATTAAGCGGGTGGGCATCCGGGACACCTTCGGCTTGTCCGGCAAACCGGATGAGCTCCTCAAGCATTTCGGCCTAACACCCGAAGATATCACCAACGCGGCCCTCAAGGTCATGGCCCGCAAACTGAGGCCTTAACCTTCCGGGGCTTATTAAAGTCAAATAAATGAAAAAACGGGATGACAACAACGTGAGGTTCTTCCGGAACGGCGGTTGGCAAAGGCTCGGGCTGGGGTTCGCCGCCATCTGTCTGTTGGCGGCTTCGGTGGCGGCGTTCCGTTCGCCTTCGCCGGAGGTCAAGTCTGATTACGAATCATTACGATTAGTTACCGACGCTCTGTATGAAATTTCCCAGAAAGCGGTAACCCAGAAAAATGAACGGGAGGTCTTCCAGGGGGCCCTGCGGGGCATGATGAACTCCCTGGATCCCGATTCCTCGTACCTGAATCCCGAGGAATTCGCCCGGTACCAGAAGGGCAACCAGCCCACCCCGGCCGAGGCCGGCATGGAACTGATCTTCAAGGACCACCTGCTCACCGCGGTGTCGGTCCTGGACGGGGGACCCGCCGACCGGGCCGGCTTGAAGGCCGGAGACCACATCCTCAAGATCGACGGCCAGCTTATCCGCAACATCACCACTCAGGAGGGGGTGCGTTTCTTTCAGGGTCCGCCCGGCAAGACCCTGAAATTGCAGGTGCTGCGCAATGGCTTGGTCAAGCCTTTGGATTTGAGCGTCAGCCTGGAGCCCCTGGGTCCGCCCTCCCTCAAGGTGAAGGTCCTGGAGGGGAATATCGCCTATGTGCGCCTGCCGTACTTCAGCGACGACAGCCCCAAGGCCCTGTCCCAGGAGTTGACCCGGCTGACCAAGCTCAGCCCTCCACCCAAGGGTATGATTCTGGATCTGCGCAACAATGCCCGGGGGACCCTGGAACAGGCGGTGCGCACCGCCTCCCTGTTTCTGGGCAGCCAGAAGGTGGTCAGCACCCGGGGCCGCTTGAGCGGCTCTGAGCAGTCCTACCAGGGTGCGGAACGGGAGCAGGTGCTCAAGCCGCCCTTCCCCCTGGTGGTGCTGGTGGACCAGGGCACCGCCCGAGCCGCCGAGATCGTGGCCGGGGCCTTGCAGCACTCCTTTCAGGGAATCCTCCTGGGGGATAAAACCTTCGGGCTGGGCGGACTCACCCAGTTGATGCCCCTGCAGGACGGCTCCGCCCTGCTGATGACGGTGGCTAACTACTATACGCCCGGAGGGAAGAAAATCGCCGGGGATGGGCTTAAACCCGATATTGAAGGCAAAAAGCCCCCTGAGGGCACCGAGCATCTGACCGCCCCAACCCCTGACCCCAAAGATGACCCCTGGGTGCAGCAGGCCTTAGAGGTGCTCAAACGCGGCAAGGCGGCCGGCCGGGTGCAGGAGGCCCCCGCCTCTTGAGCCCGGAATTGCCCGGATGCCGTAAAATTCCGGACACAGGGGAGCGACCCCCTTATCAGACCGAAAAATGCTACAGGCTGCCTGCTTGACGCAGCCATGAGTCGAGAGGATATGAATACCAGTAATCATCATATGCCCAGAAAGAATCAGCCCCGAGGCCCTCGGGGCCTCTGGCTGTCGGTGGCGCTTCTCCTGACCGGCCTGTGTCTGTGGGGTCTGGCCAGCGCCCCGTCCCTGTCCAAGGCCACCGCAGCCTCCTCCAACGACCTGGCCGGATCACGATATCAGCAACCTGCCGTGCCGGTCACCGACGACCAATTGCGGGTCTTCTCCCAGGCGCTGAACGTCGTGGAACAGCAATATGTGGAGCCCAAGACCACCAAAGATCTGGTGTACGGGGCCATCCAGGGGGCCGTGGGCTCGCTCGACCCCCATTCCTCCTTCATGGACCCGGAGGAATTCAAGGAGCTTCAGGTTGAGACCAAGGGCAAATTCAGCGGTATCGGCATTGAAATTACCATGAAAAACCGCATCCTGACCGTGGTCTCCCCCATCGAGGGCACCCCCGCCTTCCGGTCCGGCATCCAGGCCGGGGACCAGATCGTCAAGGTGGACGGCACCCCCACGAAAAATATCTCGCTGAGTGAAGCGGTCCGCAAAATCCGGGGCGCCAAGGGCTCCCGGGTCATCCTGACCATCAACCGCCAGGGCTTCACCAAGCCCAAGGACTTTTCCATCGTCCGGGAGATTATCCCCATCCGCAGCGTCAAGGCCCGGCTTATCGACGGGGGCTATGGCTATATCCGGGTGGCCAACTTCCAGGACACCACCGACAAGGATCTGCGCAATTTTCTTACCAAAATGACCCAGCGCCCCACGCCCCTCAAGGGCCTGGTGCTTGATCTGCGCAACGATCCGGGGGGGCTGCTGGATCAGGCCGTGCTGGTGGCCGACGAGTTTCTGAGCCACGGCCTCATTGTCAAAACCGAGGGCCGGGAGGCGCGCCAGCGCATGCAATTTCATGCCCGGGCGGGGAACGTCGGCGACCGGGAGCCCTTTCCCATCGTGGTCCTGATCAACGAGGGCAGCGCCTCCGCCTCGGAAATCGTGGCCGGGGCCTTAAAAGACCAGAATCGGGCCGTGGTGATGGGCACCACGAGCTTCGGCAAAGGCTCGGTGCAGACCATCATCCCCCTGGCGGACGGCTCCGCCCTGCGCCTGACCACCGCCCTGTATTACACCCCCAGCGGCAAGACCATCCATGAAAAGGGCATTACCCCGGATATCGAAGTGCAGGAGCATGAAATCACCCAGGGCAAGACCCCTGAGCAACTCCGGGATGAGTCCCTGGAACGCCATATGCGGGGTGAAGGCATAACCGACAAGAACTGGGACAAGCCCCTCACCGACGACGATCTCAAGTATGATCAGGTGTTGAAAAAGGCGGTGGAGGTCCTGCGCCGCTGGCCGCCCAAGGAGTTGGCCCAGAAACCTCCAGGTTGATCGCCCATGAGCGCTTCCGTCCCGGCCGCACAGGCCCTGGTGGCCATTGTGGGCCGGGCCAACGTAGGGAAATCCACCCTGTTCAACAGCCTCACCCGCTCCACCCAGGCCCTGGTGGCGGATGTGCCGGGAGTCACCCGGGACCGCCACTTCGGCCGGGTGGTCCGGGATGACCGCGCCTTTTTATTGGCCGACACCGGCGGCCTGGTGGGGGGCGAAGACGATCTGGGCCCCCTGGTCCAGCGCCAGGCCCAGGCCGCGGTGGCCGACGCCGACGTCATCCTCCTGGTCATGGACGGCAAAGTCGGCCCCCAGCCCGGGGATGAAGAAGTGGTGGACTATCTCCGGGCCACCGGCAAGCCCCTGTTTTTGGTGATCAATAAAATCGACCAGCCCGGCCGGGAAGAACCCCTGGCCGAATTTTACCGCTTCGGCCTCTCCCCCCTGTATCCCGTGTCCGCCGCCCACAAGCTGGGGCTCTCTACTCTCCTGGACGATGTGCTCCAGAGCCTGCCTCAGCTCCCGGAAATACCCGAGGAAATCGTTGGGATACGGGTGGCGGTGGTGGGCCGGCCCAACGTGGGCAAATCTTCCTTCATCAACCGGGTCCTGGGGGAAGAGCGCCTCATCGTCAGCGACCGCCCCGGCACCACCCGGGACGTCATCGACGCCCCCCTGACCTTCCAGGGCCAGGACTACGTGCTCATCGACACCGCCGGTTTGCGGCGGCCCAGCGTGGTCGTGCCCGGCCTGGAAAAATACATGGTCCTCAAGGTCTTCAAGGCCCTGGAGCGCTGCGACTTGGCCCTGCTGCTCCTGGACGCCCAGGAGGGCGTCACCGCCCAGGACCTGCGCATCGCCCGCCTCATCGCCGAGGAGGGCAAGGGTTGCCTGGTGGGCCTGAACAAATGGGACCTCCTGCCCGCCGAGGTGCGCCCGGCCGCGGTGGAGCAGGCCAAAACCCAGTTGGCTTTCCTTTCCTATGCGCCCCAGGTGTCCCTCTCGGTCAAAACCGGCCACAACCTCACCCGGGTGTTCTCCCTGATCCAGGACATTTATCAGCAAATGGGCCATAGGGTGGGCACCGGCGAGCTCAACCAGCTATTTGCCCGCCTGACCCAGCGGGTGCGCCCTCCCCTGTTCCGGCGCCGGCCGGTGAAATTTTACTATCTCACCCAGGCCGAGACCCATCCCCCCACCTTTGTTGTCTTTGTGAACCATCCCGAGGGAGTGCCGGAGACCTATCGGCGCTATCTGGTGAAAGAACTGCGCAAGGGTTTGAACCTGACCCTGGCCCCCATCCGCCTGTACCTCAAAAGACGCTCCCGGCGGGGCCCGGCCCGCAGGTAGGGTTGGCGGTTGGCGGTTTTACCGTGAAAATCACCCGTCTGTAGGGGCGGGTTTGAAACCCGCCCCTACGAGAAAATTTTCATTTCCGGGGGTGGCCGAATGCGGCCATGATGGTTTCGGTTAGGAAAAGTTTGCTTTGTGTAGGGGCAGGCGCCCTCGCCTGCCCTCAATGGACAGCCGGGGGCGGCTGTCCCTGCACCAGAAAGTGCTTTTCAGGCTTTGCGGGTGGGCCAACGGCCCATGAGGAGCTGTCCTGTAAAATTCCTCAGGGGGCCATAGTCCGGTAGGGCGGCCGTCCCCGGCCGCCAGAGTTCTGGCGGGCGGTTAAGGCCCGCCCCACCGATTTTCTCCAGAAAACCGAAAACCATCTATGCGGAAGATTACGGGGACAATCTGGTGACAGGTGGGCCGGCGGCCGTTGCCGGATTTAAGGGAAAAATTCCCCCCAAAACGGCGGCGCCGTTTTAGATAGGCGAAACAGCAATGGATTCCTCGTGTCTCAGGCCTTGACCAAACACAGGTGCGGAGGCTTCCCCGCGCTTTCGTGATGGCTGCGCAGCTTGCCCTTTTTCAGGGTATTTTTGATGCGGATGCCGTTCAGGAGGAAGTAGGCGATGACCGCCCGTTCCCAGGATCGGGTAGGTTCGCCCTGGGAAATGCGGTCTTTGTAGTAATCCAGAAGGGTGGCCAGGTCTGATTCATCTAAGGATAATACATTATCTGCAATCTTTTCAAGCGCTTCTGGGATCATAGGGAGCGAAGGGGGCCTTTCTGACGGGATAAATTCCGAACCTAGTTATAATTAAACAAACCAAATTTTATGTCAAGAAAAAGTTTATTCCCCTTGTAACAAAAAATCAAAAATCTCGGCCAACCGCTCGGCCTCGGCCTGGAGGATGGCTTCCCCCTGGGCGGCGCTGGCGGGCCCCGGGTCGCCCCACACCCCGCCCGGCCAGTAGCGGCGCTTGTCCCGCACCAACACATATCTGGGAAACGCGGGCCACTCCGCCGGCGCGCTCCCCTTAACCAGATGGGGATAAGCCGCCAGCATCAGAGCGGTTTCCACCTCCCCGGCGTGGGCGTCGCCTTTGGTCTTGACCAGGTCCGGCCGGGCCGCCAGCACCTCCCGCAGCAGGTCCAAAATGTTGCAAATTGCAACATGAATATCGGGGAACTCGGCCAGCAGCCGCTCTCCGGCCTCCACCAGCGCGGCCAGGTGGGTGCCCCCGGCATGGCCGCTCAGGACCAGGAAAAAGCGCATCCCCTGGCGGTAAAATTCCCGGCCCAGTTCGGTCACCAGGGCCCGCAGGGTGTCCCCGGAGATGGACAGGGTGCCGGGATGCTCCCGGGTGGAGCGGCACAGGCCGTAATAGAGGGGCGGGGCCGTCAGGACCGGACGCAGGGCCGCCAGCCGCCGGGCCAGTTCGATGGCGTGAAAGGCGTCGGTCCCCAGGGGCAGGTGGGGGCCGTGCTCTTCCACCGAGCCCACCGGCAGGATGACGGCCTGGTGTTGGCCGCGCCAGGCCTCAAATTCCGGCATACGCAGGTCTTCCCAGCGGGGCATGGTTCACCTGTCGGGCAAAATCGGTTTAGGGGAAACCGTCGGCCGGCTTTTTTTACCACCCAACCAACGATCGAATTCGTCGGTCTCCCTGGCCAGAGGATTATCCCGATCCAAAGCCCAGCGCTCAGGATTCGTCCAGATATATTCCCTGATTCGATTCAAAGAACTTTCATCTCGAATAACCTGTTCGAAAAAATTCCGCTGCCAGAAAGGCGCGCCGGGGGAACTACGCAGCTCGTTGGGGCGCTTGGTGGACTGGTATTTGAAGTAGCCGATAATATTGCTTAAAGTCTGCCCTGCGGAGGGGCGGGGAGACCCCGCCCCTACAAAAATTATCCCATGTACCTGGTTAGGCATAAATACGAAAGCATCCAGGGCAATATCCGGGTAATGACTGGGAAGATCATGCCAGCATGAGGTGACCATACCTCCGAGCTTGCTTAGATCCATGACCGAATCCGCGATTGTCCCTAAAATACAGGCCCGGCCCTTTATACAAACGGTCACAAAATAAGGGCCGGGTGGAGAATAATCATGGTCGGATAAGCGCATCTGTCGGCGGCGAGGAAGAATGCTGGACATCTGCAGTTCACCCAACAAACTGCCGTAGGGGCGGGGTCTCCCCGCCCCTGGGCTTTCATCGGCGGTTTAAATCCAAAAAATTAATCTTAAAACGCCTGGGCCACTTCGTTCTTTCCCTCCTCATACCCCAACCCCCGCCCCCGGACAAGGAGATTTTTCCGGAATCGGGAAAAAATACTTGACTCCCCTTTTGCCAAAGGGGTATAAAACCGCAAGGTTCTTGTACTCAAAAGCACAAGGAGTCTGCCTTGGAAATCCCTGAGGCCCTGACCGATTTCACCTATGTCCTGGTGTTTCTGGTGGCTGCGGCCCTGTTTGCCATCGGGCCGCTGATCATCGCCTATTTCATCGCCCCCCGCAGCTTCGGAGCCGCCCGGGACGACATTTACGAATGCGGCATGCCCATCCTGGGGGGCGCCTGGATTCAGGTGGCCGTCATCTACTATCTGTTCGCCCTGCTGTTTCTGGCCTTTGACGTGGACGTGCTCTTCCTGTTTCCCGTGCTTCTGGCCTACGGCAAGGGCTATATCTGGCGGGATTTTATTGAAATCACCATGTTCATCGGCATTATGTCGCTGGTGATCGTCTATGCCTGGTGCAGGGGAGTTTTCACGTGGAAACGAAAACCGGAGCGCCTCTAATTCATATCGGCCTCCTGGAGGAGGCCCTGAATCTGGCCCGGGCCAACTCCCTGTGGCCCATGACCTTCGGGTTGGCCTGCTGCGCCATTGAGATGATGGCCGCGGGCATGGCCCGCTTCGACCTGGACCGCTTCGGGGCCGGGGTTTTCCGGCCCTCTCCCCGGCAGTGCGATCTGATGATCGTGGCCGGCACCATCTCCAAAAAGATGGGCCCCGCGGTCATCCGGCTGTATGAGCAGATGCCCGCGCCCAAATGGGTCATCGCCATGGGCAACTGCGCCATCTCCGGCGGGCCTTTCTATTACCCCGACCAGTACGCCATCATCCCCGGGGCCGACCTGATCATCCCGGTGGACGTGTACGTGCCCGGCTGCCCGCCCCGGCCCGAGGGCCTCATCGAGGGCATCCTCCTGTTGGAGGAAAAGATCACCCAACGGGGTCGCCTAAGGAAGTTCAGAGATGTTACAGGCTAATATCCAAAAAAACCTGGCGCCGTTGAACCTGGAACAGGTGGCGGCGGGCGATTACGCTAAAACCGGCTATCACCTGGAAGTAGCCGCCGCCCCGGAGCAGATGCCGGCGGTGGCCCAGGCCATGCTCTCCCTGGGCTGCTTTTTGGAGTCCCTCTCCGGGCTGCACTATCCCGAGCACTTCACCCTGGTGTATCACTTCGCCAACTTCGGGGAATTGTGCCGCACCGCGGTGCACGTCAAGGTGCCCCTGGACCAGGAGGCGGTGAGCATCAGCCACATCTATCCCGGGGCCAACTGGTACGAGCGGGAGGCCTATGACCTGTTCGGCCTCCGTTTTGCCGGGCACCCGGATCTCAGGCGCATCCTCTTGCCCTTTGACGCCGATTTTCACCCTTTGCTGAAAAAATTTGAAGCGAGCCAGGCCGATGCTTGAGCGGGGATTGGAAGAAAAAACCTACGTCCTCAATCTGGGCCCCCAGCACCCCAGCACCCACGGGGTCTTGCGGGTGGAGCTCCACATGGAGGGCGAGTTCATCATCAAGGCGGACCCGGATATCGGCTACGGCCACCGGGGCCACGAACACATGGCCGAGAACCGCACCTACGCCCAGTACCTGCCCAATATGGCCCGGGTGGACTACCTCCACGCCCTGGCCTACAACCAGGGCTACTGCATGGCGGTGGAAAAACTCCTCGGCCTGACGGTGCCGGAGCGGGGCGAATACATCCGGGTGATCACCGCCGAGCTCAACCGCCTCACCAGCCATCTCCTGTGGCTGGGGGCGTATCTCTTGGACCTGGGCGCCTTCACCCCCATCCTCTACACCTTCGATGACCGGGAAAACGTCCTGGACCTCCTGGACTACCTCACCGGGTCCCGGCTGACCTACTGCTTCTATCGCTTCGGCGGGGTGCCGGTGGACATCGACGATGACTTCACCGACGGCTGCCGCAAGTTTATCCAGCGCCTGCGCAGCCGCCTTCCCGACTATGACAACCTGGTCACCAAAAACGTCATCTTCATCCATCGGACCAAAGACATCGGCATTATCACTAAAGACCAGTGCATCAAATACGGCCTCACCGGCCCCATGGCCCGGGGCAGCGGCATCCCTTACGACATCCGCCGGGTTGAGCCCTATTCCGTATATCCGCAGTTTGACTTTGAAATTCCCATCGGCGAACAGGGGGACGCCCTGGACCGCTACATGGTGCGCCTGCGGGAGATGGAGCAGAGCCTGCGCATCGTCGAGCAGGCCCTGGATAAAATCCCCAGCGGCCCCATCATGGCGGAAAAGGTCCCCAAACGCCTCAAACCCGCGGCCGGGGAGGTTTACACCGCGGTGGAGTCGGCCCGGGGCGAGTTCGGCTGCTACATCGTCAGCGCCGGCGACACCAAACCCTATCGCATCAAGCTCCGGGTGCCGTCCTTCGGGAACCTCAGCATTCTCCCGGAACTCGCCGTGGACACCCTGGTGGCCGACCTGGTGGCCATCATCGGCTCCATCGACGTGGTGGTGCCGGAAATCGACCGCTAACTCAGACGAGCGCAAATTATGGAAGCTATGGCGCAACCTGCGGCAGTAAGCATTCTCGGCATGATCGCCGGTCTTCTCGGCGTCATTGTCCTGGTCTCGGTGAACGCCCTGTTCCTCATCTGGATGGAGCGCAAGGTCTCGGCCCACATGCAGCTTCGGCCCGGCCCCATGGAAGTGGGCTGGCACGGCGCCATCCAGACCATCGCCGACGCCCTGAAGCTGATGGGCAAAGAGCTCATCACCCCCAAAGACGTGGACCGGCCGGTGTATCTGCTGGCCCCCATCGTGGTCTTCCTGCCGGTGCTCCTGTCTTTCCTGGTCATCCCCTTCTCCCAGAGTCTCGTCATCCGGGACATGAACGTGGGGGTGCTCCTGATCCTGGCCTTCGCCTCCCTGACGGTGCTGGCCATCCTCATGGCGGGCTGGGCTTCCAATAACAAGTACTCCATTTTCGGGGCCATCCGCTCGGTGGCCCAGAACATTGCCTATGAGATCCCCTTGCTCATCACCCTGATGAGCATCATCCTCATGGTGGGCTCCTTCAGCCTGGCCGACATCGTTGAGGCCCAGAGCGCCTACTGGTTCGTCTTTGTCCAGCCCCTGGCCTTTATTCTTTACATCACCTGCGCCACCGCCGAGACCAACCGGGCCCCCTTTGACCTGCCGGAAGCGGAGAGCGAACTGGTGGCCGGCTTCCACACCGAATATTCCGGCATGCGCTTCGCCCTGTTTTTCCTGGCGGAATACACCAACATGTTCATCGTGGCCGCCATTGCCACCGTGTTTTTCCTGGGCGGCTGGCGGGGCCCCTTTCTGCCGGGCATCGTCTGGTTCCTCATCAAGGTTTATTTCATCATTTTTGTGCTTATGTGGTTCCGGTGGACCTTCCCCCGGGTGCGCTTTGACCAGCTCATCACCTTTGCTTGGAAGATCCTCATTCCCCTGGCCTTCGCCAACCTGATCATCACTGCCTTTATCCTGAAGCTGAGGTAGATCGTGGAGCTTCTTACGGCCTTAAGGTTGAGAGACAATGGTTAGTTATTTCAAAGAAATTCTGGTAGGTTTCTACAGCCTCCTGGCGGGCATGGCGGTGACCATCCGTTACTTTGTCAAGCCCATTGTTACGGTCCAGTACCCCCGGGAAAAGATAGAGATGACCCCGAGATACCGGGGCTATCCCCAGCTTACCATCGATCCCGAGACCAAAACGCATCGCTGCATCGCCTGCGAAATGTGCGCCCGCATCTGCCCGTCCCAGTTGATCACGGTGGAGGGGACAAAATTCCCCGGTGAAAAGCAGAAACGGGCCACCAAATATATCCACGAACACCAGTATTGCAGCCTCTGCGGCCTTTGCGTCGAAGTCTGTCCCACCACGGCCCTGGAGTTTTCCCAGGTCTACCGCCTGGCCGGTTACAGCCGGGAGGACTGTGTTATTGACCATTTGATCGTACTGCAAAAACGCCAGCGTCTCGCCGGCTTTGTCGCGACGCCGGTTCCCACCGCAGAAGAAATCGAAGCCGCCAAAGCTGCGGAGGCTGCCGCCAAGGCGGCTAAAGAAAAAGAAGCCAAGGCCAAAGCGGAAGCCAAGGGCAAGCCCGAGGGGGAGGTGAAGGAATGAGCGTCAGTCTCTTCTCGGCCCAGGGAGTGGCCACCGGGGCCTTTTTCCTGGTGGTGGGCCTCACCATCCTGGGAGCCCTCATCGCGGTGGGCGCCCGCAACATTTTCCACAACGTCCTGGGGCTGGCCCTGAGTCTCATCGGGGTGGCCGGGCTGTTCCTTTATCTCAACAGCCCTTTTGTGGCCCTGATGGAAATTTTGATTTACGTGGGGGCCATCACCATCGCCATCTGCTTTGCGGTGATGTTGTCCGAGCCCCTGTATCGCCCCGGTCCGCCCCGCTCCTTCCTGAAAAGCCTGGGCGCACTGCTGGGAGCCGGCGCGGTGTTGGCCTTCCTGGCGCTCCTGACCCGCAAGACCCAGTGGGTGGCCGCGGCCGAGCGCAGCCAGGACTGGTCCATCACCACCATCGGCCATTATTTGTTAACCAATTACGTCCTCATCTTTGAGGTCATCTCGCTCCTTTTGCTCGTGGCTATGCTGGGCGCCATCGTCACCGCCCGCAACGGCCGGGGCTCCTGAGTTCGAGGTCGCGGATGCTGATTTTCAACCAGCTGGAAACTTACCTGTACCTGGCCCTGGTGCTCTTCGCCATCGGCCTCTATGGGGTGCTCTCCCGGCGCAATCTCATCGCCGTGCTCATCTCCGTGGAGCTGATGCTCAACGCCGCCAGCATCAACTTTATGGCCTTTAACCGCTTCCTGGCCCCCCACCCGGCGGTGGGGCAGGTCATCGCTCTGTTTATCATGGCGGTGGCCGCGGCCGAAGCCGCCATTGCTCTTAGCATCATCATGGCGGTCTATCGGAAGCTCAAGTCCATCAACGCGGAACAAGCCGTAGAGCTGAGGGGTTAACCATGGGCTCGGTCGATACTGTCTTCTGGATGTGCACCGCCATCGTCACCCTGCCGTTGTTGGCCTTTGCCCTGATCATGATCTTTACCTGGCGCAAGCCCCAGCTTTCCCTGGCCATCTCCCTGGTGTGCTCCACCATCCCCCTGATCCTGGCCTGGTACCTGTTTGTCACCATCCGGGACGTCTCCCTGGCCAAGCCCCTGATCGTCCAAGTGGAATGGCTGGTGTCCTCCGACATCTTCCGGGTGCCCTTCGGCTTCCTCCTGGACCCGGTGAGCCTCCTGATGCTGGCCATCGTGGCCACCATCGCCTGGCTCATCCAGATTTACTCCCTGGGCTACATGGAGGGGGACCCGGGGTTCGCCCGCTACTACGCCGACCTGTCGCTCTTCGGCATGTCCATGCTGAGCCTGGTCACGGCCAACGGGCTCCTGCAACTGTTCATTTCCTGGGAATTGGTGGGCCTGTCCTCCTATCTGTTGATCGGCTTCTGGTATGAAAAATTCTCGGCCTCGGAAGCCGGCAAAAAGGCCTTCGTGGTCACCCGCTTCGGGGACACCGGCTTTTTCATGGGCCTGGCCTTGCTGGTGATTTATTTCGGCACCCTGGACATCAACGCGGTCAATCTCGCCGGCCTCAGCAAAACCATGCCCCAGTGGCTCCTGACCACCACCAGCCTGCTGATTTTTTGCGGCGTGGCCGGCAAAAGCGCCCAGTTCCCCATTCACGTCTGGCTGCCGGACGCCATGGAAGGCCCCACCCCGGTGTCGGCCCTGCTGCACTCCGCCACCATGGTGGCCGCCGGGGTCTATCTCATCACCCGGCTGTTCCCCTTCTTTGCGGCCTCGCCCACCACCCTGACCGTTATCCTGGTGATCGCCACCATCACCCTGCTGCTTTCTTCCACCATCGGGCTGGTGGCCCGGGACATCAAGCAGGTCTGGGCCTATTCCACCGTCAGCCAGCTGGGCTTCATGGCCATGGGGCTGGCCGCGGCCGGCCTGGCCGGGGGCACCATGTTCGCCGGCTACTATCACCTGGTCACCCATGCCGGCTTCAAGGCCCTGCTCTTTTTGTGCGCCGGGGTGTTCATCCACCATTTCGGCACCAACGATTTCTTTGTGATGAGCAAGGAAGGCGGGCGACATCTCAGGGTTCCCATGATCACCGTGACCATCGGCGCCCTGGCCCTGGCGGGCATCTTTCCCTTTTCCGGCTTTTTCAGCAAGGAAGCCGTCATGGGGGTGTTGTGGCACCTGCCCAGCAAGATCTGGGTGGGGCTGGGCCTGTTCGGCGCCTTCCTCACCGCCTACTACACCTTCCGGGTGATTTTCGTGCTGCTCTTTCCCCGGCCCGACGACCATCCGGCCTGGGAGGAGTATAAGCGGGAGGAACCGGCCGGCCACGGCCACGGCGAGGAGGAGCATGGCGGCGGCCTGGGTTACCAGGCCATGTGCTTTCCCCTGATCGTCCTGGCCGGGATCACCTGCATCCTGGGCTTTCTCATGGGGCCCCTGGAGGGCTATCTCCTGGGTGAGCACCATCCCCATGATCTGAATTATCTGCTGCTCTTCCTGGCCGTGGGCGCGGCCCTCACCGGCATCGGCCTGGCCTGGAAAGATTGGGGCGCCAGGACCGCCAAATGGCAGGGGTTTATCCGCAGTTTCCCCTCGCTGGAAAATTTCTTTCTGCAAAAATGGTACATGGACCACTTCTGGCGCTGGTTTCTCAACGCCGTGATTTACGGCACCTTTTCCAAGATTTTTACCTATAACGACCGGCGGGTGGTGGATGGCGGCGTGGACGCCGTGGCCTTCTCCTGCCAGGGCGGCGGCCGTTTGCTGTCTTTCCTGCAGACGGCGTTTTTGCAATACAACCTGCTGTTCATGGTCCTGGTCCTGGCGGGCCTCGGCATCTATCTCTTGATGGGGCTCTGATATGACCGAGCACTTGGCATCGTTCCCGGTTCTCACCTGCATGTTGCTTTCCCCGGTGGTGGGCCTCTTGATCCTCCTGTTTCTCAAGGAAAATCAGGCGTTCGCCATCCGCATGGTCTCCCTGGTGGCAGCAGGGGTCAGCTTCGGCCTGGCCATCTATACCTTCGTGAGCTACGACACCGCCCTGGGGGGCCTGCAGTTCGTGGAGAAGTACCCCTGGGTCAAGGCCTTCGGCATCACCTATTTCGTAGGTGTAGAAGGCATGAACGCCCCGCTCTTGCTCCTGACCGGCATCGTCATCTTCACCGGCGTGCTCACCATGTGGGAGCTCAAAGAAAGGGTGCGGGAGTACTTCATCTTCCAGCTGGCCCTGGTGACCGGGGTGTTCGGCGTTTTCATGTCCTACGACATGTTTTTCTTCTTCCTGTTCTATGAGATCGCCGTGGTGCCCATGTACATCCTCATCCTCATCTGGGGCTCCACCCGCAAGATTTACGCCGCCATGAAGCTGACCCTCTACCTCATGGCCGGCAGCGGCCTGATCATCCCCGGCATCCTGCTGCTCTATTCCAGCTCCGGCCTGTTCACCTTTGACATGATTCAACTGCACGGCGTGGCCTTTGCCCCCTGGATCCAAAACCTTGCCTTTGTCTTCCTGCTGTTGGGCTTCGGGGTCCTGGCCGCGGTCTGGCCGTTCCACACCTGGTCGCCGGTGGGCCACGTGGCCGCGCCCACCGCGGTGTCCATGCTCCACGCCGGCGTGCTCATGAAGCTGGGCTCCTTCGCCATCCTGCGGGTGGCCATGTATCTGTGCCCCCAGGGGTTTCAATACTGGGCCCAGTTCATGGGGCTGTTGGCCACGGTGGGCATTGTCTACGGCGTTTTTGTGGGCCTGGCCCAGACCGATCTGAAGTACGTCATCGGCTACTCCTCGGTGTCCCACATGGGCATCGTGGGCTTAGGCCTGGCCACCGGCACCATCGACGGCTTAAACGGCGCGGTCTTCCAGATGTTCGCCCACGGGGTCATGACCGCCCTCTTCTTCTCCGCGGTGGGCTATATCTATGACCGCACCCACACCCGGGATATCCTGCAGCTGGGGGGCATGTCCAAGATCATGCCCGTGGCCTCGGCCTTTTTCATCGTCGCGGCGCTGTGCGGGGCCGGCGTCCCCGGCATGGCCAGCTTCTGGGCCGAACTGCTGGTGCTGGTCTCCGCGGTTAAGGTCTTCCCGGTGCGGGGTCTGCTCGCCATCGCCTCTCTGGTCATCGGCGCCCTGTTCGCCCTGCGGGTGGTCCAGAATTGCTTTTACAACGACCCCAATCCCAAATTCGCCCATTTTGAGGATGTCAGCCCCTTTCTGGGACTGCCCCGCATGATCCTCATCGGCTTCATGATCTTTTTCGGGCTCTTCCCCCAGGTCATGCTGAGCCTGATTAAATCTTCCATCGTACCCTTCATCCAGGGAATGTGAGAATGACCATGCTGCTCTTCGGACCGGAACTCTACTATCTGGGCCTGGCCTTCATCATCTTTCTCATGAGCCTCCGCCGCCAACCCCAGGTGCAGCGGGACTATAAGGTCATCGTGGTCCTCTCGGGCCTGGGCTTTCTGGTGGCTTTGCTGTGCCTCGGGCAACAGGGGGACCTGTTTTTCAAGGCCTACCGGGTGGACCTCTTCAGCCAGATATTCAAGGCCGCCCTGGCCCTGGGCCTTTTCCTGGTCCTGATGATTTCCAAAAACCCGGCCCAAATCGGCGAGCGGGTGCGGGCCGAGTTTTTCCTGTTTCTGACCACCTGCACCCTGGGCATGATGATGTTGGTGTCCTCGGTGGAGCTCCTCACCATCTACGTCTCCCTGGAGCTGTCCTCCTATTCCCTGTACATCCTGGTGCCCCTGCGCCAAGGCGACGGCATCGACGTGGAAGCGGGCCTTAAATATCTGTTCATCGGCGCGGTGTCCTCCGGTTTTATGCTCTTCGGCTTAAGCTACATTTTCGGGGCCACCCACTCCACCTATCTGGCGGATATCGTTCAGAAGATGCCCCACCTGCTCAACAGTCCCATCGGCATTGTGGGGCTCATCCTGGCTTTGGCCGGCTTCTTCTTTAAATTATCGGTGTTCCCCTTCCATTTCTGGGCCCCGGATGTGTATCAGGGCGGCGCCAACCAGGTCGTGGCCTTCATCGCCACCGCCTCCAAGGCCGCGGCCGTGGCCCTGGTGCTGCGCCTGGCCGCCCTGGGCGAAGGCTTCGGCTACAGCTTCATCCAGGTGTTGGTGGTGCTGTCCATCATCTCCATGACCCTGGGGAACCTGGTAGCCATCATCCAAAAAGATTTTAAACGCATGCTGGCCTATTCCAGCATCGCCCACGCCGGCTATGTCCTCATCGGGGTGATCAGCATGCAGGAAGCCGGCTTCACCAGCGCGGTGTATTACGCCCTGGCCTACCTGATCATGAACTTCACCGTGTTTATGGTGCTCTCCGAGGTGGCCGACGACGGCCGCGATCTCAAAATCGCCGAACTGGCCGGCCTCTGGCGCCGCAGTCCCCTGCTCTCCATGAGCCTGATTCTGGGGATCTTCGCCCTGGCCGGGGTGCCGCCCTCCATCGGCTTCACCGGCAAACTGCTGCTGTTCACCTCCGCCATGAACCAGGGCTTTTTCTGGCTGGTGTTCATCGGCGCGGTCAACGGCACCCTGTCCCTGTATTACTATCTGCGGGTGGTCTATGCCGCCTACTTCGTGGACTCCGACCTGCCGCCCATCACCCTGTCCCGGCCCACCCGCATCCTGAACTACGCCCTGTGCGCCACCATCCTGATCTTCGGGGTGGCCCCCGACCGGGTCATCGAACTGGCCCGGGCCGCAGTGAAGAGCGTACTGTAATGAATACCAAGTCGCCATCAAAGGGCAACGACGCCCAAAATTGTAGGGGCGTGATTCATCACGCCCGCTTTGAGGCGCAATAAATTGCGCCACTACAAAAAATACCTTTTTGACGGCCTCTTGGTATAAAGACCGTTTTCGGTTTTTGGTTTTCGGTTGCAACGAAAAAACCCGCCTCCTCAGGTACGGCGGGTTTTTTATTGAATAACCATATCGACCAGGCTCGGTTACGAAAAATTTCCCTGATTCAGGGACAGGCGCCCTCCCCTGCCCCTGTATAGCGCCGAGGGCGGCGGTCCCGACACCTAAAATGACCATCGATATGAAATGGCCAGGGAAAATTTTCAGCAGCCTGATACGTTTCTTATCAGAGCAGTGACCGCAACCGGGCATCAATCAGAAATCAGTACTTTTCCCCCCCAAAAAATCCAGATTTTTTTCCCCCAAAAATCAGGTTTTTTCTGATTGTCGGATGACCCGGATTATGCTTAAATATATTCCCTGAATAAAGCCAAACTCGCCGCGAGGCGGTGACGGAAAGCCACAGGTCACGAGGATGAGGAAAAAAAAATGAGCATGCTTATAAGGAAATTATATTCGATGAGCCTGGCAAAATCAGCCGGGGTGGTAACTCTCTTGGCTTGCCTGTTTTTTCTGACCAGCGCCGCCGGCGCTACGCTGACGGTGCTCTATGATAACCTCAGCGGCACCTCTTTCGCCTATTCGATATCGTCCTATGGGCCAGAATATAACTCATTCTCCACGGAGGCAACCAGCTTCAGTCTTACCCAAGTTGATGTATTGGTCTACGGAACAGCTACCGCTGACCCGCCCGGGTCGTTCACCGTCGGTCTTTATGCCGACAATTCGACTTCACCTGGAACTTTGATACAGCTTTTCGCCACTGTTTACGATTCTACACTGGATTCAACTATTCATCAACTAACTTACAATAATTTCTCCCCCATACCGCTGAGCACCAATAAGCGATACTGGGTGGGATTGGTTGCCGACCCCACCTACAGCACCGAGGCGGCGTGGGCCTATACCTTTTTTCCGGGAATCGGTGATGCCGGAGAATATTGGACCGCTTCTTCCGTGGTTTACCCAAACTACAATTCATCTGGTTCGACTGGGCCCTACCAGATGAAGGTGAGTGGTGTTCCCTTGCCTCCCAGCATCCTCCTTCTGAGCTCCGGCTTGGTGGGGTTGGGTTTCCTGCGCCGGAAGTGGAGATTAAAGAAGTAAGCCACCTTTAAACAATACCGAATTTCCTCAGGCAGGGTCAAATACGACCCTGCCTTTTTTTGTTTCAAAGCCGCAGCGACTTTCTTGCCGCTAGACGCCCTTTCGGTTTTTTCCGGATCGCGGCTGAATATCCACAGGTCCAGGTTGGTTATGAGCCGGTTGGGGTCCGACGGCCGCGCCAGGCACCGACCTTAGGCCACCCCGGCCTCCCGGTTGATCTCGGAGCGAAAATCTTGCAATTCCAGGCCGTAAGCCCACAGCCAGCGGTAGACCGGGCGGGTGCAGACCTGCAGCCGCCGGGCCAGGGCGGAGATATTGCCCCGCCTGCCTCCCTTAAGAGGTTCGTCAGGTGTTCCTGGGGCGGGCGGTTGGGCCGGCGGGGCGCCGGCCCCCACGCCCTAATTCCATGAGACCGGAGAGCCGGGAGACCTCTGTAGGTACCTGAAGATCAGGGGGTTCCCGTTGGCCTGAAGGCCCCGGGCCCCGCAGGTCACCCCGCCAGCGGATATAGCCTCGGTTGCGAACTATCGTGCTGATCCCTGGAGATACTTAAATCGATATCCACAGGAATGGTAGACCAGATCGGGTTTGTCAAAATCGCTTAGGGTATTCCGGCACCTCCTCATGGGAGAAGCAATATGGCAGGCTCGGCTAAGTGACTTTTACCACTATAGTATAACCTCCCACATCTAATCCTCCCGCTCTTTGATGCACATGAAAGGTCAGGAATTCCCCTTTCCGGGCGCCGGCGGGAACCCCCAGTTCGAGATCCAGGCGGCGCAGTTCGAAGGGCTGCATAAAAGTCTGCGCCAAGTTAATCCCAGCAGCCGGCTGCATTCCGGGCTTAATCGCCAGGTTATCCCCGGCCCGCAGAAGGTTGGCCAGTATCTGTCCCGGTTTATCCGGGGGCGTGGTGATGAAAGATTCCTCGCTCAACTTGGCCCGGATTTGAGCCCTGGTTTCGACAATTTTGGCCGGCAGGGTCTTCTCAAGGTCCGACTGCCGGGAAGTGGTGAGTTGGGCCAACCGCAGGGCCTGGCGGAACTCGGCTGTCCCCGGCCGAAAACGCTGCTGCATTTCAAAAGGGATATTGGTTAAAGGCGCACCATGACCCAAAACCGTCTCCACAAGTTGTGGCGTCGGCGCTTTCTTTAACACTTGCGGGGAAAAGGCCAGATGGGCGGTTCGCGCCATAATTTCTACCTGGGCCGGCAAAGGAAAGAGGTTGACGACCTCGAGCGTGAAGTTCAGGCTTTGTCCGGCCTGGGCCGGCAGCACCGTGACATTTTTCTGCCCCACGTGGCGGTCCAGCCAGGGTTGAAACGGTGCCGTAATGGGGTCTGCGGTGAAATTGCTGCAGTTCACCATTAAGCATTCATGTCCCTGATTGACATAAACCGGCACCCAAGGGGTGTTGCAGCGTATCTCCTGGTAGTTCAGCCCCGGGATGATCCCCCATTCAGTGCCGATATGGTTCATGGACGCGGCGCCCAGACCCAAGGCCGGATTGGCCCAGTAGAAATCCACCTGTACCGGGGCCGCATCGGCCAGTCCAAGGTTATGAATCCGCACATGGACAAAGTTGTCTTCTCCGGGAACGCCTTGCCCCAAGGGGTCGCTGGACTCGATCCAGATATCCGGAGAGTCCCAGAAAGGTGACCCCCACGGCAGGGGGCGCAGGCCCACGTCATTGGGGGTATAACGGATCACCAGAAACGGGGTGTAAGGAATATCATCCGGGGGTTTCTCGTCATCCTTCTTATCTTCTCCCGCAGGTTCCGGTTCTCTGTCCTGTAACTGCCTTCTTTCCTCGAGTTCGGCCCTGAGGAGCTGCTCTTGGTCTGGGGTATCTGCCTTCCGTCCCTTCGGGCGGGAGGATTTCTTCTTATGGGGCTTATCCGGCATGGTGTGTTACCTCCCCTTGGAGATGGCTTAGGGTTCAGGGTCAATTTCTATAGGTGAGGCGTGCGGTTTGGACTTAAATATCCAAGTGAAGTAAGCCAGACCCCGGTCGCCATCCAGGTTCCAATCCGGGAGATTGACGCCAAGATTAGCCAACAGGTCAACCGCATTGTCCACCGCGTTGCCGAATTGTAACGGCTCGGCGATGTTACCCCGGACGGGCCAGGCGCC
The DNA here is from genome assembly GCA_041740935.1 of Desulfobaccales bacterium. GTDB lineage: Bacteria > Desulfobacterota > Desulfobaccia > Desulfobaccales > 0-14-0-80-60-11 > JBGSLA01. The sequence continues at coordinate 23,105 of JBGSLA010000101.1, forward strand.
GCCTACCCGGACACCGGCATTGCCCAGGGGGTTGTTTTGGTCAGCGATGAAAAAGTCGGGGTAGGCGGAATGCAGATAACCTTTGGTTTCCACGAGGTTATTTTGAAACTTAAGCTTTTCAATCTTAACCAAAGGATTATATTGCGGGTCGGCGGTAAAGTCCCAAATTAACAGGGGTGACCAGATGGCCGGGTATTCCTTTACGGCACTCCGGGACTTGACCACTTTGGCTCCCTTAGCCGGATCGTAGGTTTGCTCGGTTAACGGGTCCCCCAGAAAGTAGGGGTTGGGGTAGGTGAGGCCACTCTTGGCAAAGCCCTGGATGAGGGGCTCCATGAGGTCATAAATGTACCAGCGCCACCAAAAGGCGTCGCAGGCCAGCTTGTTCCAATCCACTTCCTCGGCGTGGGTCGCCAGCCAGATGCCCGCGGCGAGGGCTGCACCGCCCGCCGCCACGGCCCCCCCGAGGATGGCAAGGCCCCCAAGGATGGCCAAGATGATGCCGGTGACCTTTTTGGCAGTGCTGGTCTGGGTATAGGCCCCTGGTTCCGGAGTTGGTGGTGGGCTGCCAGTGCCGCTCCCTGGGGGAAGGCTGGTATCGACCCAGGAAGGCTGATTACAATCTGACGGTGGAACAAGTTGACTGGGAGGCGGATTACAACCCAAGACCTCGTTGCTGGTTTGAAACCAGAGTACCAACCAGGTGACCAGGTAGGCGTCATTCAAAGCCTGGGCAGTGAACCCCGATGGAATGTCCATAGCACCATATACCTGGTTAAAGGCCTGAAACCATAAATCCAGGAATTGTTTGTCCAGGGCAGAGGGCAATGGAGTCTGGTCCCGGATGGCAATCATCAGGGCCAGCGGGTCCATTTTCTCCCCTGGAATTTCGATGTTCTGGTGCAAATCGGCATCACACAACTTGGGCCATTGGGCATAAGGGAGGGAGGGCGTATCCTTATTCATGGTAGCACCACTCTCATACTTGCCGTAGACCCAGGTGTCCACCCAATTGTTGATCCAGCGGTGCCGCCACCAATGGAGCCGGTAAGGCGCCCAGACGATGGAGTTGATAAAGGGGCTGCCGCACACCTTGCCCGCGTAACTGGTGAGGTAACCATAGGCATAGGCCCGGAACTGATCATGGCCGGATTTCTCCGCCACTTCCACGAGGGCTTGGGCAAACTTGCCGGTCTTCTTCCAAAAGATGAACTCGCGAGGCCGCCATTTCTGCGCGGGAGGGGCTGGACCGAGCAAGGTTGACATCACGATGGGCTTACACTTCTTGATCAGCCCCCAGACATCCTGATAGATTTTTTCCAACTTGGTTGGATCAAGGGTTTTTTTGAGGTCGGCGCCGAAGTCATTCTTGAAATATTGAGTTTCGCTGTCCAAGTCCTTGAGGGCATCCAGGTCCTGGGCCGCAATGGCTGCGCTCGCCTTCTCCAGATAATCTGTAAATCGTTGCCGGAGAGGGTAAAATCCGGGATCAGCCTGGCCGTCACCGCTCAAAAACAGGAAGATTATCCGCCAAATCTCCATGTAAGGGTTTTCTTCAGCAGCTGCCATAAAATCAGTCAGAGTGGGGCCGATGGCCCCCAGGTAGGCGAAGGCGCGGTTGTCCTTCTTAGCCATGAGATCATGCATAGCTTGCAGCTTAGGATCATTGGAGGACTTTAATCGTTCCAGGGTGAGTTCAAGAATCCTAAAGTGGGTGGGAATTCCAGGCATCACGCACCTCCAGGGGTTGAGGTTTGCACTGCAGGAAGGGGTGAGACAAGCTAATAAGTTAGGTTAACCGAGATTATGCAGCAGCTTAGGCCACCGCAATCCAGAAAAGCTTTTTGGGGGCTCGGGCCCGGAAAACCTCCCCCAAGGTTCTGTTCTTGAAGCCTAATCCTCTGGCAAATGATAGCACAAGGTTCCTTAGTAAAATACTTTTTTTCCTCAGAATTTAAAAACTTCACCGCCGTGCAGCTTAAGAAACCCAGACAGGGACGGCTCGTTTGTGGTGCGGCAGGGGAGGACTGGAAGCCAGCGGCAACTCACCGTGCCGGCTTAGGAAACTGACCAGCTTTCCACATCTTGAAGTGAGCAGGGAGTAGCACAGCAGAGCTGCTCACTTGCCACTGTACGCCCTTTCTGTTCTTCCAGATAGCGGCTCAACATTCACCTGTCTAGGTTGGATATTACCCGGTTGGGGTCCGACGGCAGCGCCAGGCCCCGACCTTATGCCACCCCGGCCTCCTGGTCGATCTCGGACCGAAAATCTTGCAATTCCAGGCCGTAAGCCCGCAGCCAGCGGTACACCGTGCGGGTGCAGATCTGCAGCCGCCGGGCCAGGGCGGAGATATTGCCGCCTTCCTCCCTTAAGAGGTTCATCAGGTGCTCCTGGGGCGGCCGGCTGGGCAGGGGCGCCAGCCCCCGGGGCCGCCCGGGGTCCG
>JBGSLA010000102.1:0-27549 GCA_041740935.1 Desulfobaccales bacterium
CCCCCCAGCCCCCCCTCCCAACCCCCTTTAACGGGGCAGGCAAGGCGGGGCTGCCACCCCGACTTGCCTGTCCAGGAAAGAGCGTTAAGGGGTTGGGGGAGGGAAAGTGGGGGAGGGGGCAGATGCCCACCGGCCCCGGTAGCACGGGCTTCCAGCCCGTGGGCAGCCCCCTCCCCCACACAAACACTTTTCAGGACAGAGCTTGGCGTTCACCGGGGATTCCCAAGCGGGATAATGGGAACCAGAAGAAACCGCCGCTCATAACTCCCGGGTTCTTTAAAAACCAGGAAAAGCCTGGTAGCACAGGCGTCCCGTCTGTGCAGGCACAGGTTGACAATCTGTGCCACCGGCTGAATGAGCGCTGTGAGCCCAAAACTTTTCATATCAGCAGGCGGGAAAACTGAGCGCCTCCCGCCCCGGGCAGTAATGCATAAACCTTGAGGCAAAGGGGAAATCATGAGCCGCGCCGCGTGTGACCTGGGTTTGGTGGGCCTGGGGGTGATGGGCCGCAACCTGGCCCTCAATTTCACCGACCAGGGCTACAAGGTGGCGGTGTACAACCGAACTCCGCAGAAAACCAGGGAATTCGCCGCCGGGGAAGGGGTCGGCCGGGACCTCCAAACGGCTTTCACCCTGGCGGACCTCGTCGAGCTTCTCCGGCCGCCCCGGGCCCTCCTGGTCATGGTCTCCGCCGGGCCGCCGGTGGACGCAGTCATCGACGAGGCGGCCCCCCTGCTGGCGCCGGGGGATCTTATCCTTGACGGCGGCAACTCCCATTTTGCCGACACGGACCGCCGGGCTGCGGCCCTGGCCGAGAAGGGGCTTTTTTTCCTGGGCTTAGGGGTCTCAGGAGGGGAGCTTGGGGCCCGGTACGGCCCCAGCCTCATGCCGGGGGGGGCGAAGGAGGGCTATGAGCAGGTGGCGCCCATGCTGGCCGCGGCCGCGGCCCGGGTGGGGGACGAGCCCTGCGTGGCCTATCTCGGCCCCGGCGGCGCCGGGCATTTCGTCAAAATGGTGCACAACGGCATCGAGTATGCCCTGGAGCAGCTCCTGGCCGAAAGCTATGACCTGCTTCACCGGGGCCTGGGGCTCCATTTCGACGAAATGGCCGCGGTTTTTGCCGGCTACAACCGGGGTGTGGGAAAATCTTATCTGGTGGAGATCACCGCCCGCATCCTGAGGCGCCGGGATGAGCACACCGGGGAGCCCCTGGCGGCCCTGATCCAGGATGTAGCCGGGCACAAGGGCACCGGCGTCTGGACCTCCAAGGCGGCCCTGGATTTGGGGACGCCCATCCCCACCATCGACGTGGCGGTGGCCCTGCGCCATCTCTCGGCCCTCAAAGAGGAGCGGGAGGCCGCGGCCCGGGTGCTGCCCGGCCCGGGCCCCTTTTTCCCCGGGCCGGGGGACCTGCAAGGCTTTATCGGCAAACTGGAAAACGCCCTGTTCGCCTCCATGGTGACCGCCTTTGCCCAGGGCCTGGCCCTGCTCCGCCGGGGCTCCGAGGTGTATGGCTACCACCTGGACCTGGGGGTGGTGGCCCGGCTCTGGCGGGGAGGCTGCATCATCCGGGCGGCCCTCCTGGAGGACATCCTGGCGGCCTACAATATCCGGCCGGAACTCGAAAATATCCTGGTGGATCCCCATCTCGGTGCCAAAGTGGCCACCCGGCAGGGCGACTGGCGGGAAGTGGTGAAGGCGGCGGTGGACTGGGGCCTGCCGGTCCCGGGGCTCATGGCCTCCCTGGCCTATCTGGACGCCTATCGCAGCCGGCGCCTGCCCGCCAACCTGATCCAGGCCCAGCGGGATTATTTCGGCAGCCACACCTATGAACGGGTGGATCGCGCCGGCGCCTTTCACACTGATTGGCTGAGTGATTGAGGCCCCATGGACGCCGGCGGTCAAATCCGCAGCTTTCCCGACCTGGAGGCCCTGAGCCGGGCGGCGGCCGCCATTTTCGTGGAAGAGGCCAAAGCCAGTACGGCCCGACAGGGTCGCTTTGCCGCGGCCCTGTCCGGCGGCGCCACCCCCTGGCGGACCTATGAATTACTGGCCGCCGAGCCCTTCCGGGACCGGGTGAACTGGCAGCAGGTGCACATCTTTTGGGGTGATGAGCGGGGTGTGCCCCCGGAGGACCCCCAGAGCAATTATCGCCTGGCCCGCCGGGCTTTTCTGGAGCATGTGCCCCTGCCCCCGGAAAATGTTCATCCCATCCCGGCGTTCCCGGCGGTGGAAATGGGGGCCCGGCACTATGAGACCGAACTGAAAGCCTTTTTCGGGCAGGCAGCCCCTCGCTTCGATCTCATCTTTCTCGGGCTGGGCGCGGACGGGCACACCGCCTCCCTGTTCCCCGGCTCCCCGGTTTTGGGGGAGGAAAGGCGCTGGGTGGCGGGCGTGCCCGCGTCGGGCCAGGGCGTGAGCCGGGTGACCCTCACCGCCTGGGCCATCAACCGGGCGGCCCTGGTGGTTTTCCTGGTGGCGGGGAAAGACAAGGCCGAAGCCTTGAAAAACGTGGTGGCGGGCCCCCGGCAGCCGCGGCGCTACCCGGCCCAGCTCATCCGGCCGGCCTCGGGGCGAATCCTCTGGTTGGCGGATAAGGAGGCCGCCGGCGGGCTTTCTTAGCACCATAGCCAGGTGGCACAGGCGTCCTCGCCGGTGCGTCCTTGGACGAATTTAAAGTCAAACCTAGGGTATTAAAACTGTGCAAATTGCTTCGGGGCCAAGGATGTTTTTTGTAGCCGCAAGCTTTGCCGTGAAAATCCCCCGGCTGCAGGGGCGGGCTTAAACCCTGCCCCTACAAAATGATTTTCATTGCCGGGGGTGGCCATTGAGGCCATGGAAGTTTAGCTTGCGCCTTGAATTCCACCAGGAAAAGAAAGCCGGCTCGAGCCTTGCTGCTACATTTTTTGGCGTTTTGGGAATTGTAGAGATAAATTTTCAAAACGTAATATTTGACGGTAACTTGGTAGGTAAAGGGAATCAGTAATATGACCAAAAACCCGAAAAAAATCGCCGCGTCCATCCTGTCTGCGGATTTCGGCCGCCTGGCCGACCAGATTCAGGAAGCGGAAGCCGCGGGGGTGGACTGGATTCACGTGGACGTCATGGACGGCCATTTTGTCCCCAACCTCACCATCGGCCTGCCGGTCCTCAAGGCGGTCCGCAAAATCACCAAGCTGCCCCTGGACGTCCACCTGATGATCTCCAACCCCCATCTGTACATCAAGGAATATATCGACGCCGGGGCCGACTGGCTGGGGGTGCAGGTGGAAGCGGCCTGGCATTTGGAGCGCCTGGTTCAGCAGATCAGGGAGCTCGGGGCCAAGGCCACCGTGGTCCTGAATCCCGCCACCTCCCTGTCCACCCTGGAGGTAATTTTGGGGTCCGTGGACATGGTGCTGCTCATGACCGTCAACCCGGGGTACAGCGGCCAGAAGTTCATCCGGGCCACCCTCCCCAAGATCAACCGGCTCAGGGAAATGATCGACGCCCAGGGGCTGGAGGTCCTGCTCCAGGTGGACGGCGGCGTGCAGCTGGACACCGTTGACGAGTTGGTGGCCGCCGGGGTGGACGTTTTCGTGTCGGGCTCCGGCATCTTCGACGGGGGGGACCTCGCCGGCAACGTCCGCCGGCTGCGGGAGCGCCTGGATTAATACCCAATGAGACTTCTGTGAAAATCTGGAGAAAAGCCGCCCCAGGCTGAATTTTGCAGGCGAAGGCGCCTGCTCCGCCACATGTTGAATTAGAAGAAGGGCTGTAGGGCGGGAAAGCGCCGCGCTTCCCGCCTTTGGCAGGTATCCGGGCTCCCAATACCCCCTTGGCAACCGCCTTGCCTGCCCCCGTTAATGGGGGTTGGGTGGGGTGTGTGGGGGGTGGGTGGGGGAGCCACTGCTCCCCCACCCTCCCCCCAGAAAACCCTTCAAGGCTTTACCGCGCGGTGGATAATGGCGATGCCGTCGGTCAGGGGGAAATAGTCAACCTGGGCGAAGCCGACGCCCCGGAGAATTCCGGCAAGTTCTTCCGGCAGGGGAAATTGGCGGATGGAGGTGACGAGATAATCATAGGCCTCCCGGGAGCCGGCGATAACTTGGCCCAAATACGGCATGACCCCGAAGGAGTAGAGGTCGTAAAGCCAACGCATGAGGGGATGGAGGGGCCGGGAAAATTCCAGGATGACCAGGCGCCCCCCGGGCCTAAGAACCCGGTGCATTTCCCCCAAACCCACCTCCAGCCGGGCCAGATTTCTGACCCCGAAGCCCACTATAATCGCATCCAGGCTGTCATGGGCCAGGGCCAGGCGTTCCACGTCGCCCTCCACCAGCCAAATGCGCTCTGACAGTCCCGCCCTTGCTATCTTGGGGAGACCGGCCCGCATCATGGCCCGGTTCAGGTCGTAGAGCACCACCGCGCCCTGGGGCCCCACCTGCCGGGCCGCCAGCAGGGCCAGATCGCCGGTGCCGCCGCAGAGGTCCGCCAGCCGCTCCCCGGGCAAAAGGCTCAAAAGGCTGACGGCCCGTCGCTTCCACAGGTGGTGCAGGCCGAAGCTCAGCACCGTGTTCATCAGGTCATAGCGCGACGCCACCCGGTCAAAATGGCGCTTCACCGCCGCGGTTTTCTGTTGTGGCTGCATCCTGAGAGGTTCCATCCGCATTAATCTTATTTAATTCTCCAGATTATATCACCATGAGGTTTTCTCGAGGTTTTGGGGAATTTTTCTTTTAGGAATCTCAGGGCCAGGATTTTTGAGAACTCACATGGACAAAGGCTTTTCCGGTTTTATATTGGTTGTGATGGCCTAAGCTTTCTCAGAACCACGAGAAGACCCGGTGGCACCGGTGTCCTCACCGGTGCATCCCGATGGTTCTCGGAGGGGATATTGATGGTGGCCGGTGCCCAGTCACACAAACTTTTCGTAACAGTCGCTCACGAGCCTCTGGCTCTATCAAAACCAGTAGAAATTCGGTGGGGCGGGCCTTAAGTGCCCGCCAATGGCGGCGGCCACAAGCCGCTCCATAAATAACGTTTACCGGAAAAAACCACCCGGGGCGGGATCACCCCGCCCCTGCAAAAAGATTTCCATTGGCGGGGTTGGCCATTGTGGCCATGGAGGTTTTAAAAAAGATACCTTGTCTTGCTGGGCGAAGCAAGGCATCACAACCCCAAAGGAGAATCCATGAACATTCTGGTGGTTTACTATTCACTTTACGGTCATGTCAGGAAACTGGCCCTGGCCGCGGCCGAGGGGGTGGCCATGGTGCCGGGGGTTGAAGCGGTCCTGCGGCGGGTTCAGGAATTCGATGATATCGAACGGCAGGTCATCCCCAAAAGCAGCCACGCCCTGGAGGTCTGGGAACAGCACAAAGATGTGCCGGTGTGCACCCTGGAAGACCTCAGGTCCGCGGACGGCCTGCTCTTCGGCACCCCCACCCGTTTCGGCAACATGTGCGCCCAGATGAAGCGGTTGTTTGACGCGGCCGCGCCTCTGTGGCTCGAAGGGGCCCTGGAGGGGAAACCCGCCGGGGTGCTGGTCTCCACCGCCACCACCCACGGCGGCCAGGAAACCACCCCGTTTACCATGATGGCCCCTTTGCTGCACCTGGGCATGCTCATCGTGGGAGTGCCCTATTCCACCCCGGGCATGCTGCACACCGAAGCGCGGGGCGGCTCCCCTTACGCCGCCTCCACCGTGGCCGGCTCCAAAAATGAACTACTGCCCACCCCTGAGGACCTGGCCATCGCCCGGACTCTCGGAAACCGCGTGGCCGCCATCGCCAAAAAACTGAAGGGATAGTTCTGCTTCCCAGCCCCCACGGGAACAGACCCGCTGACGGTTCCGCCCCTTCAGGGACTGATACCAAGTGGCAATCAAACGGCGACAATGGCTCTCCGACCAGAATAGGCGCAGGCTGAAGCCTGCGGCTACAGAATAAATTACCTGTTTGAATCCAACTTGCGATAAACCAATTTGCAGACCTTGACATACACAACTCAAGAAAAACCGACAACCCTCCTTGCTGTCTGATACCGGCAGACTTATGTTAGCCATAGGTAGGTTATGGTTAAGGAGTTGCAGGCATGAAGGTATCCATGGTCATAAAAATCATCGCTGGTTTAGCGCTGGCCAGCCTGCTTTTCCTGTCCGCCTGCGCTACCGGCGGGGGACGGCCCGATTCCTACCCTTCCTCATTGTATCAGGAACAGGAACAAGACCCTTATTTCTGGCGCATGTGGCAGGATCAGCGGGGTATTGGCGGCTGATGGCGCCAACCCAGCCCGCCGGCTGATTCTTTTTGCTTAAAGCAGGAGGAACCTTCCTGTGCGGGGCGCCCTCCTGCTCCCCTCCTGGGGCCCCGGTATCCTATCCACTGCCAAACTTCAGTTACGCACCTCAAGCCCTCTCCCAGGAATCAGTCGCCAGAGCCCGGATGAGCCTCTTCGAAGCGCTTCAGCCATTGCTCAAGTCAGCCGCGACCCGGCTGAGCCTCACTTGGTCATCAACCCATTGCAAATCCTAAAGAAAGTCATCCATCACCGTAGGGACCGGTGGTCCAGAGCCCTTCTCAGAACAAGACCAGATAGGCTATCCCAGCGCTTCCGGGATTTCTGTGGTAATGGCCCGCCGCCGTCCTCAGCCATCATCCGGAACCACAAATTCCCGAGCCCTTTACCGTCGGACACCGAGGTGTGAATATGTTTCCGCCGGATTTGCACTCTTGTAGGGTTTAGTAGGCAGGGGCTTTGACCATAGGCAATTTCCTTAAGGTAACGGATTGAAATCTGAGACCTCTGCTCCCCCTCTTCCTCAAGCTTGATTCGAAGAGGGCCCAAAAAGCTCTAATTAATCAATGGATTCCAGAATCCTCAAAATCCAAGGAGAAACCCGAAATGAAAAAACTCCTGATATTAGCCCTGTTGGGCCTACTCCTTTTGCAAATGTCAGCCTGTTCCACCGGAGCAATGTCCAAGAACAAGGCGACGGTCTCTCCCAGCCCAGAAGAACAGGACCCCATGCTTTGGCAGATGTTGGGAGATCGGTGAGTGGCCGACACCTTGCCCTTTCCCCAATTCAATTGCATATTCAATGCCAGTTTTGCCGGGCAACTGTCTTCCCCGGCCGCCTGTTTCAAGCCGGGGAAAATCGTCATCAGGGGTAGCTAACCCCAGAAATTCTGATACATTAACACCATGAGGTCAAGAAACCCGAAGTTCGCCATGCGGGCCATTATTCTGGGGTTGGCCTTGATGGTCTGGGCGGCAACGACCCTGCCCGGGGAAACGGCTCCAGACCCCGCCGAGATTATGGTCCAGGTCCAGGAAAAGTATGAACAGGCCGGCAGTTTCAAGACCTGGTTCCGCCAGGAAACCCGCCCGGCAGGGGCGTCCCAGGGAGAAAAGGCCTCGGGGGTGATGTTTTTTCAAAAACCCAGCCGTATGCGCTGGCAGTATGACAGCCCGCCGGACCAGAAAAAAGAGGTCATCTCGGACGGACGCCAGGTGTGGATCTATATCCCCGAAGACGCCCTGGCCATGGTCTATCCGCTGAACCAGGTGCTGCGCTCCGATTTGGTGCTGCGTTTCTTTTCCGGTATCGGGGAGGTGCCCCAGGATTTTCGTCTCTTCTGGCAGCAGTCCCCCGAAGCTGGCCTTAACTATGTCATCAGGCTGGAGCCCCGCCAGCCCCAGGCGGAACTCAAGCGCCTCATCCTGACCATCAATCCCCAGACCTATCTGGTGGAGAACCTGGAATTCAGCAACGCCCTGGGAGAAGAAACCCGCTTTGCCTTTTCTCGCACCGCCATGGGCGTCAAGTTGCCCCCCTCCTTTTTTACCTTCACCCCGCCACCGGGAGTGCAAGTCGTCCGGGAGGCCCCCGGGGTCCGTTGAACGGTGGGTGGAAGTATTCCCCCAGGGCGGCAAAGTATAGACTTTGAGGATGAAAACCTATACTTCTCAACAACAAGAAGTTCGCCAGTGGCTGGCCCGACGGGAAGCCATTCTTTTGGCCCATAACTACCAGCCGGCAGAAATACAGGACATCGCCGATTTTACCGGTGATTCTCTGGGGTTATCCATTGCAGCCGCCAAGACGCCTGCCAAAATTATCGTTTTCGCCGGGGTGCAGTTCATGGCGGAGACGGCGGCCATTTTATGTCCGGATAAACTGGTGCTCCTGCCCCGGTTGGACGTGGGCTGCTATATGGCGGACACCATCACCCCGGAGAGCCTCAGGGCCCGCAAGGCCGAGCTGCCGGGCGTGCCGGTGGTCACCTACGTCAACTCCAGCGCCGCAGTCAAGGCGGAAAGCGACATCTGCTGCACCTCGGCCAACGCCGTCAAGGTGGTCAACTCCCTGTCCGGCTCCCAAGTGCTTATGGTGCCTGATAAAAACCTGGCTCTCTACACCGCCCGGCATACCGCCAAGGAAGTGTTTACCTGGGCGGGTTGCTGCAACATTCATGACGCCCTGACGGCCAAGGAAGTTCAGGAGGCCAGAGCCGCCCATCCCCAGGCCCTGTTTATCGCTCATCCCGAGTGCCGGCCCGAGGTCCTGGATTTGGCCGACGCCATTCGCAGCACCACCGGTATGCTGCAATTCGTCCGGCGCTCTGAGGTCCAGGAGTTCATCATCGGCACGGAAATGGGCCTTCTCCACACCCTTAAGAAGGAAAATCCCGGTAAATTTTTCTATTCGCCCTCCCCCCACCTCATCTGCCCCGACATGAAGCGCATCACCCTCGATGATCTGATCGCCGCGCTCCAAGAAAAATGCTATCACATCACCATTCCTGAGGATATGCGCCAGCGGGCCCTGCTGGCGGTGGAGCGCATGTTGGCCATTCCCCGGGACTGAGCAGACTGCAGCCCGGGTTTTGCCCTCCTCACCTGCCTGCCGAGACAATCTCCTTTTATTTGGTTTTATTAATTGAGATAAAGCTGTTAGCCAGACCGGGCGGGCAATCGGCGCTCCTTGTCTTGAGGTAAAAAATCCTTAAAAGATCTCCCCGAAGCAAGTTGGCCTGCTTTTTGCTTCTTTCCCTGGGCAAGAGCTTCAAAACCGAGACTTTCATATCTTTTCCCTTGGCTGGAGCAGCTCATGGAGCCCCAAAAAGCGTTACTCGATATCCGTCGTTCTCTGCACGATTTGGCCCAGCCCCTGGCGGCGGTTACCGGCATTGTGGACCTCATGCTTCTGGAACAGCAAGGAGACTCGCCCCTTTATGAGGACATCAAACTGATCAACGATCGCTTGGAAAAAATTCTGGAGATCGTCTCGCACCTGCAGGCCGTCATAAGGGCCGTTACCTGACCGGAGAACACCGATATAACCTGGGAGAGCTGGTCATGGAAACAAGAATCGCAAAGATAAAAACCCTGGAGCGAATCTGAAGGCGAAATTCCGACAGGGGAAAGCGTCAATCATGACACACCTCGGGGCCTGGTGCTTTAAGGCCCTCTTGGCAAAAGGGTCAGGTAAACGGACCATGGAGGAATTCTTTAACCTTAGATTCCTTCCGGAAGATGAGGGAGAAATAACCTGAATTTAACGGTCATATCAATTATCGGGCAAGACAGCGGAAACTGACCGCAATCACAAGTGGCGGAAAAAAGCCAGAGAGCATTACCCAGTCAGCCCCATTCCTTTCTCCTTTCCTCCTTTGGCCAGGGGCGGCTTCCAGGGCCGCCCCTGAGGTTTATAAACACCGGAGTGGACCTGGAAAAAATCAGGAACATCCTTAACCCGGCGCCTCCTTTGAAGGAATGGTGCCGCGGGGAGATTCTACCTTGACGGTGCTGCCCTAAAGGCCATATCATGAGAGGAGCGTGGGGGTTTAGGGGCAGGGCCCTCCCCACCCCTGGCAGGCAAGCGAGGTCTTTTTAATATTCATGGGGAAAAATTTGCCGTCCCCAAAAGACCGGGATGCCCAAAGGGCTGGGAACCATAAACTGCGCCGAGAAAAGCCGCCAAGGTTCTTTCATCTTTATCTGACTGGTTGACCGCCATGGCCCAGAGGGACGCCCCCCCGGAGGTTCAGGCCCGGGCACAGGAACTTCGGGACCAGCTCCACTATCATAACTACCGCTACTATGTCCTGGACGATCCGGTGATTTCCGATCAGGAGTTCGACCGGCTCCTCCAGGAGCTTTCAAAGCTGGAGGCCGCCTACCCGGGGCTGGTCACCCCAGACTCGCCCACCCAGCGGGTGGGGGCCGCGCCCCTGGATAAATTCGACACCGCGCCCCACCGGGTCCCCATGCTGTCCCTGGAGAATGCCTTCAGCGACGGCGAGGCCCGGGAATTTGAGGACCGCCTGAAACGCTTTTTGCGCATCATGGAGGAGACCTTTGATTATGTGGTGGAACCCAAGATGGATGGCGTGGCGGTGGAGTTGGTTTACGAACAGGGGCGCTTGCTGGTGGGCTCCACCCGGGGGGACGGCTACCGGGGAGAAAACGTCACCCAGAACCTGAAGACGATCCATACCATTCCTCTGGCTCTTCTGTCTCGTGACCTCCCGGCTCCTGACCTCCTGGAGGTGCGGGGGGAGGTTTACATGGATCTGGGGGACTTCAAAAAACTCAATGATGAGCGGCTGGCCAGGGGAGAGCCGGCCTTTGCCAATCCCAGGAATGCCGCGGCCGGCTCCCTGCGCCAGCTTGACCCGGCCATCACCGCGGCCCGCCCCTTAAAAATATTCTGTTACGGCATCGGCCTGGTGGAGGGCCGATCTTTTGCGACCCATTGGGATGTCCTGCAGGCCCTTAAAACCTGGGGTTTGCGGATCAACCCCCTGATTGACCGGCGGCGGGGCATCGAGGAAGCCATCCGGTATCACCGCGATCTGGAGCATCAACGCCACGGCCTCCCCTACGAAATTGATGGGGTGGTCATCAAGGTGAATGATCTGGCCCTCCAGGAGCGCCTGGGCGCCAAGGCCCGCAGCCCCCGCTGGGCTTTGGCCTATAAATTCGCGGCCACCCAGGCTACCACCAGGGTAAAAGATATCATGGTGAACGTGGGGCGCACCGGCGCCGTCACCCCCATGGCGGTCATGGAGCCGGTGCAGGTGGGCGGGGTCACGGTGAGCCGGGCCACTCTGCACAACGAAGACGAAGTGGCCCGCAAGGACGTGCGGGTGGGCGACACGGTCCTCATCCAGCGGGCCGGGGACGTTATTCCCGAGGTGGTCAAGGTCATTGTGGAGGATCGCCCCGCCGGGGCCCAACCCTTCCAGATGCCCCGCGCCTGTCCGGTATGCGGAACGCCCCTGGTGCGGCCGCCGGGAGAGGCGGTGACCCGCTGCCCCAATCCCGACTGCCGGGGGTCCCTGCGCCGGGCCATCCTCCACTTTGCCGGCAAAAGCGCCATGGACATCGACGGCCTGGGAGAGAAAATCATCGATCAGCTTATGGATCAGGGGCTGGTGGAGGGGATTGCCGACCTGTACCGCCTCACCGAGGCCGATCTGACGCTCCTGGAGCGCTTTGCTGAAAAATCCGCCGGCAATCTGATTGACTCCATAGAGAAAAGCAAAAAACCATCCTTGGCTCGGTTTATCTATGCCCTGGGGATCCGCTATGTGGGAGAGGCCACGGCCCAGCTGCTGGCCCAGCATTTTCATGCCTTTGAAGCCTTACGAACTGCGGGTGAGGATGAGCTTCTGACCATCGAGGGCATCGGCCCCCAAGTGGCCAAAGGCATCAGAGACTTTTTTGATAGCGCCAGAAATCAGGAGCTTCTCGACAACCTTTTGATGGTCATTTCCATAAAGCCGCCGGCAAAACCCGCGGTGTCGCCCCTGGCCGGCAAGACCTTTGTCTTTACCGGCGGGCTGAGCCGCCTCTCCCGAGAGGAGGCCAAGGCCCAGGTGACGGCCCGGGGGGGCAAGGTGAGTTCCTCGGTTTCCGCCAAGACCGATTATGTGGTGGCGGGGGCCGACCCGGGGAGCAAGTACGCCAAAGCCCGGGACCTGGGAGTGACCATCCTGGACGAAGACGCGTTTGAGGAATTGCTGAATAAAGTTTGAGGCAAGAGGGGCGGTCCGCATAAGACGGCCCGGTGCTGCGATGTTCCTTGATGAGGAATGATGTATGGCGGAGTTGGCCCGAGCCCAGGTGCTCATCAGCGGCCGGGTGCAAGGGGTCTTTTACCGGGCCCGGACCCGGGATCAGGCCCTGGCCCGGGGCCTCACCGGCTGGGTGCGGAATCTCCCGGACGGCCGGGTGGCCGCGGTGTTCGAAGGGGACCGGGAACAGATCGAGGCTGTGCTGGCCTGGTGCCGGACAGGGCCATCGTACGCCGCGGTGGATGAGGTTCACATCGACTGGCAGCCTCACCGGGGAGAGTTTGCGGATTTCAGCATCAGATATTGATAGGTAGTGATTATCATTTGCTTTGAAAAGTTCTCTGTGGCACCAGCGTCTTGCCGGGGCCACGCACAGGCGGGACGCCTGTGCTACTAATCTCGAGCTTGTGGTTTTCTGACAAAGATTTTTCTTGCAACATGTTAATCTTATTAAGAAATCACTTCAGTTTTTTACGTTTGGTTCCGGCCTTTGGGCCGGGATGTGCCACCAGGCTTTGCTTGCTTTTGGGGAGAGCAGGGGGTCATAAGAAACTGCTGGGGATAAAGCCTTGGGCGGCCATCTTTGGGTAGGGCGGCCGTCTCTGGCCGCCCAGACGGTCAGGCCCGGTAAGGCGGTTTTCGGACTTCTGTAAAATAATAAAAAATCGATGTACAGGCACAGGCTGAAGCCCGCGACTGAAAAAAAGCACTTTGAACACAAATTAGGATGATCGGTGATTTGAGGTTGGATGAGCATCGATCATCCGGCCCACAAGGAATTATCTTGAAGAGATTTGCCAGGGAAGGTGAGTTATGACTTCAGCGGAACACACTAATTTTTCACAAGAAACTGTATGGCGGCCGTCGGGCCGGGCCTTTTTGGTCTATTACGTGGCCATTGCGGTGGCGGTCTTCGGCCCCCTGATCAATCCCGCGGTGGGCCTGCCTCCCTGGGCGGGGTTGCTTTTGGGGCTGGCGGTTCTGGCCTTGGTGGGACTCAAGAAATTCGGCCAGGAATACCGGGCCGCGCCCGGGGGCCTCAAACAGGTGGCCTGGTGGCCGGCGGTCACTGAGGAGCTATCCTGGCCGGAAGTGGGGGAAATGAAAATCCAGCGGGGTCTGACGCAGACATTCCTGAACACCGGGGATATCATTATTCATGACACCCAGGGGGTGGCGAGGCAGTGCTGGGAGCGCCTGGCCGACCCCAAAGGCGTCAAAGCGGCCCTGGATGCCCGAAAACAGGCCTTTGCCGGCGGGTCCGAGATGGGAGGGGAAAACCGTTAATTTTCCTGGGGTGGCTCCGGTGGCTCTTCTTGCCGTTGCTTTTTGGCTCTCAGGACGCAGGCCAGCCAGCCGGTCAGAAAGCCCACCAGGAAAAATCCCAGGATAATGGCCGACAGGGGGAAGGGCAAAAACTGAAACCCCAGGAAATGCAGGGGCGGGTTGGAATATTGCCAATTTTGGGCAATGAAAATCGCCAACGCGGCGCCACAAACCAGAAGCACAATGGCCTTAAATTTCGTCATAATCTCCTCGGCGGCTCAGTCCTTGAGGTGCCGTTTGACGGCGCTCTTCAAGTCCTCCAGGTCAGAGGACTTGACCAGGTAATCATCTGAGGCCCAGGTGGCGAAGTCCTGCTTGTACTCACCATAGGCGGTGCTCAGCAGAACCGGCAGTTCAGGTTTTCTCTCCTTAATTTGCCGCAAGGCCTCAATACCGTCCATTTCCGGCATCTTGATGTCGAGGATCACCAGGTCCAGGGGCATTTTTTCAACGATCTCCAGAGCTTCCCGACCGTTGGCGGCCGTATATACTTCATACCCCTCTTCTTTCAATTCTTCGCTGTACAGGAGGCGAATGGCCATTTCATCGTCCGCCACCAGAATCTTTTTCATCGCCGTCCTCCGGAGGGTGGATTCAAGGCGCTGGCCAGGGCGGCGCCCTGACCGGCATCTTTCACCAGACAATATTTGGCAATGGGCAGGGTGACCACAAAGGTGACACCTTTGCCCAGTTCGTTTTTCACTTCGATATGTCCGTAATGGCGGGCTATGATCCGCTGGGCGATGGACAGGCCCAGGCCCGTGCCATAGTCTTTGGTGGAGAAAAAGGGGTTAAAAATGTTATGCAGCACATCCAGGGGGATGCCGCCGCCGGTGTCGCTGACTTCGGCGGCGCCGTAATAGCCGTCATCCCTATCCTGGGTGTAGGTGCGAATGGTGAGGGTGCCGCCCTGCTCGAACATGGCCTGACGGGCATTTTGGAAGAGGTTATAAAAAACCTGTTTGATCTGGCGGTCGTCGCAGTGGATGCGGGGAACCGGCTGCAGATCCTTGAGCACGGTGATGTTGCCGGCCTCCAGGTCCCGTTGCACCAGGGGCAGGGTGTCCTCGATGAGCTGATCCAGACTGTGGTCGCCGAAGTAGCTCAGATTTTCGCCGGTGAAATCCAGGATTTCCCGGAGAAGTTTTTCCAGCCGGGAGACTTCCTCCTGAATGACTTCCACATAGCCCCTGAGGGGTGAGTCTTTTTCCACCAATTTGGAGATGCGGCGGGCGAAGCCCCCGATGGACACCAGGGGATTTCTGATTTCGTGGGCCATACCGGAGGCCAGGCTGGAGAGGGCGGCCAACCGGTCGGATTCCAGCATGCGCTCCCGGATGAGCATGAGTTCCCGGTTGTTGGCCTCGATGGTGGAATACAGGTGGGCATTCTCCAGGGTCAGGGCCGCCTGGGTGGCCAGCATTTGCAGGACATGCAGCGGTTCCGATTCCAAAGGCCGCCCCGAGGCTTGATTGTCCACAACAATGACCCCGGTGGCCCGGTCTTTAACCACCAGGGGGACCACGAAATATTCCTGGGCATCGAAATTCTGTTGCCAGTCAGGGCCATTGATGGTTTGAAGCTGTGAGGGAAGCTGGTGCACCGGTCGCATGCGCAGCACGGCTTGAGCCATGGCCCCCAGTCCCGGACTGATGGGAATCTGCCAGTCGGACACGGATATTTCGGTAGCCAGAGGCTGGAACAGGACTTCGGCCAGGGGCAGGTCCGGCGCCTCGGGGAGGCGCTGGGCCCCTTTGCGTCCCTGAAGGGTTTGGGAGGCTTCGTCCACCTGAAGAAGCAGGACCCGGTCAAAGCCCAGGCCGCTGGGCTGGATGAGTCCCTGGAGGATGATATCCAGGAGCCGTTCCTCCTGGACCGTGGTGAGCATGGCCTGGGAGACCTGCTGGAGGGCGGTGAGGTTCCGCACCATGCGTTCATTGCGCTCCGCCAGGGTTTCCACCTGTTGATAGGTGAGGGCGTTCTCCAGGGCGTTGACGATGAGGCCGGCCATGGTGAACAGCAGTTGCCGGTTCTCCGGGTCGAAGGGCTGGTGGTTGCCCCCGGGGACATTTTTGTCGAAGACGCACAGGGTGCCCTGGAGTTGTCCTTTAAAGGTCAGGGGCACGGCCAGGTGATAATGGATCTTGCCCTGGGCGTCACTGGTTTGACCCTGAATAAAGGGCATTTCCGCTCCCGGCCCGGCGGTGGTCGGCGTCTCCGGGATGGTGGGGACGATCTTGGCGACGGGCACCTGCCCATAATGGGAGGAGACCCGGGTCTCGCCGGTTTGGCGGTCGATGATCTGGAGGGCGGCACCCCGGGCGTTGATGACCTTGGCGGTGGTGGAGACCACCCTTCCTAACAGGTCGTCCAATTCCACGGTGGCGGAGAGGGCCTTGCCGACCTCGAAAAGGACTGAGAGCTCGGCGATGCGCTTTTTGGCCTCCTCCTGAAGCATTCCCTGACGCAGGGTGCCGGCCAGCATGAGGCCGGCAAGATGCACCACCTGGCGCTCCATGGGGGTGAAAGAGCGTTCACTGCTGTCGATGAGCAGCAGCACCCCGTACAAGAAGTTGTCGTCCGCCACCGGGAAGGCCGCCAGGGTCTTAAACTTGGGCTGAATCTTGTCCAGGGCGGCGTTGTCGGCCAGGACGCCCTCCTGATCCCGATGAACCAGTTGGGGCTTGCGGGTTTTGGCGGCCGCGCCCACCACTCCCTGCCCGGACTGAAATTCCAACCGGAGTTGAGGAGGCAGGGGACCTTTACTGCTGATCTGAAGGCTTAAGGTTTCCTTGGTCTTGTCCAGGCCGAAGTAAAGCGCTTGTTCCACCTTTAAAAAACGAGCCAGGAGATGCACCATGTTGCCCAGGCGCTCTCCAAAGCTCACCGTGGAGGTCAGGACCTCCACCATTTGAGACAGGAAGGCTAACCGATCCGAAGACATCTGTCCTCAGCCTCCCACAGCCTGCCGGCGCTTCTCTTGGGCCCGCTCATAGAGAGCCACATAGTGGGAGGCGACCCGGTCCCAGGAAAAATCCACGGCCATATTCCGGCGCATGAGGGCTTGCCAGGCCGTCTGGTCCTGATAGAGAGTCAGGGCCTCCTGGACGGCTTTCAGGAGGGCCTCATGGGTGTAATCGCTGAACTTGAACCCCCTGCCGGCCCCGGTGGCGGGGTCATACCGGGTGATGGTTTCGTCCAGGCCCCCGGTGGCCCGGACCACCGGCACGGTGCCGTAGCGCAGGCAATAAAGCTGGTCCAGACCGCAGGGCTCATACCGGGAGGGCATGAGATAAAGATCCGCGCCGGCGATTATCTGGTGGGCCAGCTCATCAGTGAAGCCGATGGAGAGACCGATCCGGCCGGGATACCGCAGGCTGAGCTCCTGGAAAAGGTACTGATAACGCTCCTCGCCGGTGCCCTGGAGCACAAAGCCCACATCCAGGGCCATGAGCCCATCCATGGCCCCCTTGACCAGGTCAATCCCCTTGCGTTCATAGAGGCGGGTGGTCATGCCGATCAAGGGACGGGTCAGGGATTGCTCCATGCCGAAGTGGGCCAGCAGGGCCTGCTTGCAGGCCTTTTTGCCCTCCAGATTGTCCGGGCCGAAGGGGGTGGCCAGAAAAGGATCACGGGAGGGATCCCAGCGCTGATAGTCCACTCCCTCCACCACCCCGAAGAGATCGCCGGCCCTTTCCTGGAAGACCCCTTCGAGGCCGAAGCCATACTCCGGGGAAAGAATCTCTTCCCGATAGCAGTTGCTCACGGTGTTGATGAGGTCGGCAAAAACCAGCCCGCCTTTCATCAGATTGATATTCCCGTAAAATTCCAGGGCCTTGGGAGAGAGGAGTTCCCAGCCCAGCCCGGTGAGGGGAAAATCATAGGAAGAAAAAATGCCCTGATAGCCCACGTTGTGCACCGAATAGACCACCGGCAGGTGGAATAAGCGGGGGTGGTCCCGGAACAGGGTGCGCAGATACACGGGCACCAGGCCGGTTTGCCACTCCTGGCAGTGGCACACGTCCAGGTCCAGGTTGAGGGTCTCGATCATTTCCACCACGGCCCGGGAAAAGAAGATGAACCGTTCGGCGTTATCCTCGAAATCCCCGTAGGCCGTGCCGTACAGGCCTTCCCGGTTAAACAGGGAATCCTGGCCGATAAAGAAAAACTGGAAGTCGGGGTGCAGTTCGGTCTGAAAGATGTCCGCCTGGAGATTCTTGAAGGACAGGGGAATGGACAGGGTTTGGCCGGTGGAGAAGATGGTGCGCCCCGCCTCCCGGACTTGGCGGTACAAGGGCATGACCGCGGTCACCCGGTGACCCAGCCGCGTCAGGGCGCAGGCCAGGGAGGACACCACTTCCGCCAGACCGCCGGTGCGGGCGAAGGGATTGGCTTCCGGGGTGGCAATCAGGATGCGCATGTTCGGCCTCTCTGCTCTCTTATAACTCCACGTCGCGCAAATATTGGGCGGCAGTCTCCGGAGGCGTGGGATTGATGAAAAACCCGGAGCCCCACTCGAAGCCGGCCATCAGGGTGAGCTTGGGCATGATCTCGAAATGCCAATGATAATAGGGCAGTTCCGCCTCCCTAATGGGGGCGATGTGGAGAATAAAATTATACGGGGCTTTGCCCAGGGATTTTTCCAGGCGCTGCAGGGTTTCTGAAAAGATTTCCGCCAGCAGGCGATAGGATTCTTCGGGCAGATGGATATACGAGGAATAGTGCATTTTGGGGAGAATCCAGACCTCAAAGGGGGAGCGGGGGGCAAAGGGGCAGATGGCCACAAAATCCCGGTTCTCCAGGACCACCCGCACCTTTTGCTGCAGCTCCTGGCGGATCATGTCGCAAAAAACGCAGCGTTCCTTCCAGTTAAAGTAAAATTTGCTGCCGTTGAGCTCCTCCATCACCAACTCGGGCACGATGGGCAGGCCGATGAGCTGGCTGTGGCTGTGCTCC
This sequence comes from Desulfobaccales bacterium, assembly GCA_041740935.1. Classification (GTDB taxonomy): domain Bacteria; phylum Desulfobacterota; class Desulfobaccia; order Desulfobaccales; family 0-14-0-80-60-11; genus JBGSLA01. The sequence goes on from JBGSLA010000102.1 coordinate 18,348, forward strand.
AAAGAGGCCCCGGCGGCCCGCCCCATGTTCTTAAAAATGAGGACATACTTGAAGCGGGGGTCTTCCGCCAGGGTCTTGATGCGGTCCCGATAGGCGGTGAGCACGCCCATGAAACCATCCAGAGAGATGGTGGTGAGGGTGGTCAGATGGTCGGGATTTTCGATGATGACTTCGTGGGTGCCGATGCCGGCCATCTTGTCGAACATGCCCTCGCCCTGGCGCTCCAGGTCTCCCTGAAGGATCAGGGCGGGAAATTTGTTGTGCACCACCCTGAGGCTCCAGCCCGAGGTGTTGGGTGCGGTGCCCGGGTCCCGGTAGGCAAAGATTTCAGGGGGGGTGGTGTGTTCGTTGCCGGGACAAAAAGGGCAAAACCCCCCTTTGACCACTTCTTCCTCGATAACAAAATCATGGGGTCGTTTGCCCCGTTCCGTGGCGATGATTACCCATCGGCCGATGATGGGGTCTTTGCGTAATTCCGGCATCCGGGTCTCCTTGGCGGTTTAAAGTGAGCCGGTGAGGAGTTTCTTCGACTGTTACTTCGTCGGCATAATTCGCCACATCTTAATTAGTATACTCCCCTGTGGTAATTATACCAGGATTTTTCCAGGGTTGTGATGAAAAGCGCTTACTTTCGGAAGAGATAGAGGATAAGGCTCAACACCACGCTGAGCAGGATGCTGGTGGCCAGCGGGAAATAACAGGTGAAGCGCTCGCCCCGGTAGGTAAAATCCCCCGGCAGCTTCCCCAGCCAGGGAAGCTTGGGGGCCACAAGCAGCAGGCCCCCGATCACCGCCAGGAGAATCCCGACAATGATGAGCACTTTTGCCAGTTCACTCATGCTTCGCCTCCGGCCGGCATTTTGGTGATCCGGCCGAAATCCTCAGGGGAACAAGACCGGGGCCCGGAGGAAGTCTGCCCCCAAGCTTGTCAGCCGGGGGCTTCTTCGTTAATATTACCCCATGATTATTTTCCCTGCCATTGATATTCGGGGCGGCCGCTGCGTGCGTCTGTTTCAGGGGCGGGCCGACCGGGAGACGGTATACGGCGACGACCCCGCGGCCATGGGGCAGAGGTGGCAGGCGGCAGGCGCCGCCTGGCTCCACGTGGTGGACCTGGACGGGGCCTTCGGCGCCCGGCCCCAGAATTTTGAGGTCATCCGTAAACTGCGCCGGGCCGTCACCATCCCCATCCAGCTCGGCGGCGGCCTGCGCAGCCTCGACACCCTGGCCGCTTATATCGACCTGGGTATTGACCGCCTCATCCTGGGGACCGCGATCCTCAAAGACCCGGAGGTGGTGACCCAGGCCTGCCAGGCCTATCCGGGCCGCATCGCCCTGGGTCTGGACGCCAAAGAGGGCCTGTTGGCCGTGGAGGGCTGGACCGAAACCACCCAACGGACCGCCGCCGAAGTGGCCCGAGAGTTGGCCCATCTTGAGCCCGCGGCCATCATCTACACGGATATCAGCCGGGACGGGGTAAAAAGGGGGGTCAACGTGGAGGCCACCCGGAGCCTGGCCCGGGCCACCGACCTCCCGGTCATCGCTTCAGGCGGGGTGAGCTCCCTGGAGGATATCAAGGCCCTCCTGCCCCTGGAACCCCTGGGGGTCATCGGGGTCATCACCGGCCGGGCCCTGTATGACGGCAACCTCGACCTCAAAGAGGCCATCCTGGCGGCGGGGGGTTGAGTTCCCTTCAGGTGAGCTATGGCGATGTCTTTTGAGGGAGCGGCTGCCGACAACAACCCTGATGGCCAATATCCGGGAGGGTTTGAAGGCGTCGGGAGTCCCTCAGATGTTCACGGTTTCCTCGGGGGCTTTCTGGGTTTCCTTCTGGGATGAAGGGGGGCGGGAGCGGAGGCCGGCAGGGGCGATTTTGCCGGTCGACGCTTTGGACAGCCGCCGCTGGGGATAAAGTTGCCCCACGGTCTTCAAATAATTGCGGGTTTCCTGCGGCAGGGAGCGGCCTTTGTCGATGTTGCCGGGGCCGTAGTTGTAAGCTGCCAGGGCCATGGGGACGCTGCCCCCGTAGCGGTCCAGAAGATCTTTCAGATAGCGGGTGCCGCCCTCGATGTTTTCTTTAGGGTTGTAGGCCTGGCGCACTCCCAGGTCCCGGGCGGTGCCGGGCATGAGCTGCATGAGGCCCATGGCCCCCTTGGGAGAGGTGGCCTGGGGGTTGAAATTGCTTTCCGCCTTAATCACCGCCTTAATCAGATTCTCAGGCACCTGATGGCGCTGGGCGGCTTCTTTAATGAGGCTGTCATAAGCTGAGGAATCTCCTGAAGACCGTCCCCTGCCGGCGCCGGCGCCGAAATGCCGTTCCACCTGGCTGCGGCCGGAAGGGGAGCGGGTCTGGACGCCGGGTGAGGCTGCACCCCTGCCCTGGCCCTGGATCAGGGAGTTGCGGAGCAGCAACCGGGAAAGATGGGCATCCCCTGTGGCCCGCACCGGCTGGAAACGGGGAATTTCTTGCCGCCTGCCGGGAAGGGCTTGGGACCGGGGTTGCCGGGAAAGCATGGACTCGGACAGGGTCCGACCAAACGCCTGGGAGGGCTGGGTGGTTTTGGCGGCCGTGGGCTGAGCCCCCTGGGAACCAGAAACCGCCTGGCTTCTGACCTGTCTGGTGGACCTCAGCAGAGAATTAAGAGACGCGGGGTGCACGCCTCAATCCTTATGCAACACCCGTGCCTTACAGAATTTCCGGCTGAGGATCAAAAACCCATGCTGGTCAGGATGTCATTAACGGCGTTCTGGTCCAGGGGTTGCCCTTCCGGAATAACGGCCTCGCTTTGGTTTTCGCTTGGGACCACCGAGGTCAGCAGGCGGTCCAATTCTTCCCTGGCCTGATCGCTTTGGGGAGGGGGAATCGCCTGATCGTCCAGCTTGGTCGGCAGTTTGTCCCCGGCGGCCACCAGCAGGGTCAGCACCTGGACCTGAAGCTGGCGGATTATTTTGAGGATCTTGAGCAGGCGCTGGCCGGAGAGGTCTTGAAAAGATAAGGCTTCAATGATCCGGGAAAGGTTTTTGGTGATGCGGTTTACGGTGTCCAGCACTTTCTGGACGTCAGGTGCTTCCTGATAGCCCGAGGTCCAGGCCCCGGCGCCGGGCGCCGCCTGACGCCGTTCGGAGAGGAGATCAAGGGTTCGGCGCAGTTCTTCCCAACCGGACTCCAGTTCGGGATTTCCCTGGAATTCAGGAGGATCTTCGGGAAAGGCCTCTTCCAACTCTTTGGCTTCCAGGGGCAGGGCGGTGACCGGAAAGAGTTTATCCGCCGAAGACGCCATTTTGGTGAACAGCTCCTTTACCCGCTCATCGTCACAATGGGATTTGAGGAGTTCCAACACCGGCTCGAGGGGCAGCTGGTAAAAACCGTCTGCCTGGGGGGCGCCGGCGGCCAGAAGGCTCAGGGCCTGCTCGGCTTCGGGACCCTGAAAGATGGCGTCTTGTTTGCTTTGCACTGCTTTGAGGTGCTGCTTCACCTTTTCGTTGGTGCAGAACTCCAGGATGATCTGGAGGACTTCGGCCAGGGAAAAGAAGGGCACCTGCTCCGCCGCAGGGCCCCCTCCGGCTTCCCCGGGATGCAGCAGCCGGTCGAAGGCCTCGGCCTGGGAGAGGACCTGGTCCCAGAGCCGCTGCTCCTCTTCCCCCCCGGAGGCATCCTCCGGGGAGAACTCTGCTTCCGGCGCCTGGGAAAATTCGGTCAGGCTTAGAAGACTGGTCTGGACGGTCTGGCAGTCTTCCCGAATTTCCTCCACCAAATCCATGATGTTCAGGGTGGCCTGTTCGGTCATCAGCAAAACATCGGTCACCTGGTTGCGGGCCTGATCCAGATGCTCCCCGGGAGAGCCCATGGTGGTTTGGATAAGCTCCGCCAGGGACAGGTCCTGAATGGACAGATTAATGTCTTTGGCCAGCTTGCCCAGGCCCTCGTAAATCTCCTGGGAGACCTGTTGGTAGCGGTTCACCTCGGAGAGGAGCTGCTCGATGTCCTGGGCTTCCGCCTGGGAAAGGCCCGGCGCGGTTTCCGGGGCCGGGGCCGCAGCCGGAACCGCTGCCGGCAAGCTTGCCGACCTTTCCACCGCGGCCTGCTGCCGGTTGCCAGGATGCATCTGAATGGTTATGGCCATGCCGTCCAGGCTGAGGCGGAATTCCCCCGGTTCCTGGGTCAGGCTCAATTCAATACGCTTGCCTCCCTCCATTGCCCACCTTCCCTGAGGCGGCGCCGACACAGGCTTCCGCACCGACGCCTTCCCGGCTAGTCTTCTTTCTCTTTGGTTATCGACGGTTGACGGGCTAACTTGAGAGCTGGGAGGAATAATTATTAAAAAAAATCAGAAGCAAGCTGGGAGGTCGGGGGATTTGCGGCCATAAGGTGCGAAGAGGGCCGGCGCTCCCGCCGACCCCCCGGTCCAGGGTTTTTCCGCTATGCTTGGGAGACTCTTGTAGAATTCACTCCCATGAAAGCCGGTCATTCTGAGCAAAGCGAAGAATCTCGTATTTTCAAGAGGTTGAGATCATTCACTTCGTTCAGGATGACCAATAAACCACTTTTGCAAGAGCCTACAGGGGTTACATCTTCAGGTCATCCCGGGTCTTGGCCACCGCAGCCGCGGAATTTTTCAACATGCCCTCTTCCTCGGGGCTGAGCTTCACGGTGATGATGCGCTCGATGCCCCCGGCGCCCAGGACCACCGGCACCCCGAAAAACAGGTCGTTTAAGCCGTATTCCCCCTGCAGATAGGCGGACACCGGCACCAGGCGCTTGTGGTCCTTGAGGATGGCCTCGGCCATCTGCACCGCGGCCGCGGCCGGGGCATAATAGGCCGAGCCGGTTTTGAGCAGGGCCACGATCTCGCCGCCGCCTTTTTTGGTGCGTTCCACCAGGGCGTTGATCTTATCCTGGGGCACGAGATCAGTCAGGGGCACCCCGGAAATATTGGTGGCGCTCACCACCGGCACCATTTCGTCGCCATGGCCGCCCAGGACCATGGCCTGGATTTCGTCCACCGCCACCCCCAGTTCCATGGCGATGAAGCAGCGATAGCGGGCGGTGTCCAGGATGCCCGCCATGCCCATGACCCGATTTCTCGGGAAGCCGCTTACCTTGTAGGCCACGTAGCACATGGCATCCAGAGGATTGGCGACGACAATCAGAAAGGCATCGGGGCTTTGGGCCACCACCTGTTTGGTCACTTCGGTGACGATGTTTTTGTTGGTGTTGATCAGGTCCTCCCGGCTCATGCCGGGTTTGCGGGGGATGCCGGCGGTGATGATCACCACCTCCGAGCCTTGGGTGGCGGCATAGTCGTTGGTGCCCACCACCTCCACATTAAAGCCGAAAATGGGCCGGGCCTGCATGAGGTCCAGGGCCTTGCCCTGGGGCATGCCCTCCACGATGTCCACCAGCACCACATCCGCCAGTTCCTTGGCCGCCGCCCAATGGGCGCAGGTGGCGCCGACGTTGCCGCCCCCCACCACGGTGATTTTTGCTCTTGCCATGTGTGCCTCCTTCCAGGCTGGGGAAGAGATGGGCGGGACTCGGCCCCTTGCCTCCCTTCCATAACCGTATAAATTTACCTGTTTATTTCAAAGCTGCAATGAATTTCTCTCGCGGCCGGGGGAACGGGGGCCAGGGGGGCGCACATCTTGCCTCCTCCAACACATTCTCTTTCTAACAGTCACTCATGAGCCTGGGGCTCTCCCAATATAAGGAAAAATTCGGTAGCGCGGGCCTCCGCGCCCGCCGGAACAAGAGGCGGCCAGGGACGGCCGCCCCACCGGCATATGGGCCCTTCATGAACTTTTCCAAACTGTCACTTATGAGTCTCTGGCTCTCTTAAAAACAGTAAGGCCCGGTGGCACAGGCGTCCCGCCTGTGCTGCCGGGACATAGGGTTTGGGGGCAAACGCCCACAACCCCGGTAGCACGGGCTTCCAGCCCGTGGGCGCCCCCCTTCCCCACCTCCAACGTTTCCCTCGTTGACAGGTTCCGGGGGAGTTCCTATAATTCCGGCAACAAGGGGGGGAAACATGCGCATCGGGGTGTTTATCCGGGGGGCCAGGCTGCCCTTTCTCACCGGGTCGCTCATGCCGGTGGTCCTGGTGGCGGCCCTGGCGGATTGGCGCGGCGTCTGGGAAGGGTTTGGCTATTTTTTTCTCACCATATTGGGAGTGGCCGGGCTGCACACCGGCGGCAACCTCATCAACGACTACTACGACTCCTTCGGCAGCGACCCCATAAACCGCTATTTCACGCCCTTCAGCGGCGGCAGCCGGGTCATCCAGAACGGCGAATTGAGCGCCGACTTGGTCAGGAACCTGGCTTACGGCTGCCTGGGTCTGGGGGTGCTGTGCGGCCTGGTCCTGATCTATTATGGCCGGCCCTGGGTGGCGCTTTTGGGGCTGTTCGGGCTGGCCGCGGCCTACCTTTACTCCGCCTCGCCGGTGCAACTGATGAGCAAGGGGCTGGGCGAGCTCACCATCTTCCTGGCCTTCGGGCCAATGCTTAGCCTCGGGGCCTACTACGCCATGACCGGCCGGGTGGCGGCCGAGGGTTTCTGCGTGGGCCTGCCCCTGGCCTTTCTGATCACCGCCATCCTGTGGATCAATGAATTTCCCGACCTGGAAGCGGACAGCGCCGCGGCCAAGGAGCACCTGGTGGCCCGCCTGGGCCTCAAAAAGTCCCGCCTGGTCTATGCCGGGCTCATGCTGGCGCCGTTTGTCAGCCTGCCGGTTCTCATGGAAATCTTTGATTTTCCAGGCCATCTGTTCGCCGGGCTGGTGGCCCTGCCCCTGGCGACCAGGGCGGTGGGCCTGGCCTGGCGCACGCCCCCCACCGACGAGGAATTTGTCCCCATCCAGGCCCTCACCATCAAGACCCATTTCCTCCTGGGCCTCTCTCTGACCCTGGCTTTGCTCTATGCCGCCTGGATGTCATAATCCTGCCGGCCCCGGCGGACCGTCAGGTGTAATCATGGAAAGCGACAGAGGTAAATCATGAACAAGTATCTGAAGTGTCTCATCAGTTTTTTCCTGGGCGGCTTGTGCATTTATTTAGGTTCGACGATGTCAATGACAGAGCAAAAAGCCATCGTTTATTTCTTGTATCTCGTCGGCCTGGTGAACATCTACATTGGCATCAAAGATCTGGCATTTATCTTAAAGAGTAATAAATAGTCAGTTATTATTGAAACCTTCATCAAATCATACATATTGACAAGGTATTTTGCTGTCAGCGATTACTTGACCGGGGAGGGAAGATTCCCAAACCATTTTTTCGCGGCGGTGGCCAAGGCTGCCGATTAATCTCGGTATAGGTTTGATCCACCCCAAAGCGAGAGGATATAAGGTCATGGGTGCCGTCAAATTGCTTTTTGTCTTTTCCCCCTGGATTGTTTTCTGGATTATTGCAGGGGGACATTCCCCGCTGCGGCTCCGCCTAGGGATATGTGTGGCTGCAGCCATGATCGCGGTAATGGGAATCACCAGACTCCATCGGGGCGTTATCCTTTGGGCCGGGGTGGCATTCTTCTCGTTCGCCATGGTCGCAGTGGTCTGGCTCATGAATATTTGGGTCATCCATCACTTGGGGATCCTTGCCAGTGGGAGTCTTTTTGTGGCAGCATATTTTTCGATGCTCATCGGGCGGCCCTTCACGGAGGATTACGCCCGGGAGCACGTTCCCATCGAACTGTGGGACCAGCCAGGTTTCATCCGCAGTTGCTACATTGTCACAACTGCCTGGGGACTCATTTTCCTCGCCAATACCCTGATAAATGCGGCCAAGCTCTTTTATCCCCATCTCGGTGAGTGGTCTTACCGGGGCGTAGAGATAGGGATCATAGTCTCAGGGATTGTATTCACCACGGTTTACTCCGAACGAGCCAAGCGGAAGCGCGCTGCAGGGCAGGCTCACCAGCCTGAAGAATAGCCCTGCCTTCTGAAAATTTATGGTCAGAGGTGGTTTCTGCTCTAAATCATTAATCCTTACAAGAAGTTAAAATATTTTGATACGGATTGATAAGGCGGGGTTATTTCAGAAATGAACTCTCTTTTTACGGACAGGGGTGGCTGTCAGAGACATAATCGCCTGTTCTGGTTGAAGTAATTCGTGGGTTTGAGGTGGAATGCCGCCACCTTGGGGAGAGCGCGGCGGTGCATCGTGACGGCGACTGGGGCGCCGGTCTGGGGGACCCGGAGACCCTGGGGTGCCTGCGACCCCTGGCCCCCGCCACCATCTTTAATACCGTTTTCGGTTTTCGGTAAAAATAATTAGAAAAATTAGACTATTAGAGGTTTAGTTTGTTGCATCTCAATAAGAGCTTGGTATAAGTTTCCAAGGCAGCTCCTCATGGTCCAGCGGCCCACCCGCAAGGAATGAAAAGCCCTTACTGGTGCAGGGACAGCCGCCCCCGGCTGTCCATTAAGGCAGGCGAGCGCGCCTGCCCCTACACGAAACAAACCTTTCAGGACAGAAAACCTTCATCGGCGTGGTTTCTTGGGGACTCAAAACATGGTTCCCGGGTCGATGTCCAGGGTGAGGTCGATTCGGGCCCGGGGGGGTGGGGACCAGGTCTGGCGCAGGTGCCGCAGGGCCGCCAGCAAAGGCGGGCGGCCGTAGCTTTTGAGCAGAATCTGCCAGCGGAAGCGCCCCTTGAGCTTGGTCAGGCCCGCCGGCGCCGGTCCCAGGAGGCGCAGCCGGGCGGCCAACTCCGGGTCCCGCCGCACCATTCGCCGCAATAACTCCGCCACCTTTTTGGCCTGTTCGGCCACCGCGGCCTCCGGCACACCGCTTAAGCGCACCAGGGCCAGCCGGGTAAAGGGCGGATAGCCCAGCTGCCGCCGGGATTCCACCTCCTGGTCAAAAAAAGCCTGATAATCCTGCCCCAGCACCGTTTGAAACACATAATGCTCCGGCTGATAGGTCTGGATGAGGACCGTCCCCGGCGCGCCGCCCCGTCCGGCCCGCCCCGCCACCTGGGCCAAAAGCTGAAAGGTGCGCTCCCCGGCGTGATATTCCGGGAAAAACAGGCCCTGGTCCGCGGCAATGACCCCCACCAGGGTGACGCCGGGGAAATGGTGCCCCTTGGTGATCATCTGGGTGCCCACCAGGATGTCCAGGTTGCCCGCGCCAAAGTCCTCCAGCACCGCCAGGGCCCGGCCGCTGGTGGGCGCGGTGTCCCGGTCCAGGCGGGCCGCCCGGGCCTT
>JBGSLA010000103.1:0-5277 GCA_041740935.1 Desulfobaccales bacterium
AGGCCGCGCCTGCCAGATCATGGCCCGCGGCCGCCAGGGCCGCCGCCATGCCGGTCAGGGTGTCGCCGGTGCCGCCGATGGGCTCCAGGGTCTCGACGCGGGGTTCGGCCAGCGCGGCCACAATCCCCCCGGAATCGGCCAGATAGTCAGTCTCGCCCTTGACCAGCAGACAGCGGGCGGCGTTGTGGTGGGCATAGGCCCGGGCGATGAGGTCCGGGGTCCGGTTGTCCTGGTGCAGGATAAACCCCCGGGTGTAAAAGGGATGGGGCGCGGTTTCATCGGCCAGGAAGGCGAGCTCGCCCACGTCCGGGGTGAACAGGTCGTATTCCCCGGCCTGGCCGCTCATTTTGGCCACATACATGAAGCCCGCGTCGGCGATGAGCTGCGGCCGGTGGGGCATGGCCTGGACGGCGAACAGCACCCGGTTGTGCCAGTCCACTTCGGGCTGCAAATAATGAAAGCAGATGACCCCGAAATTACGATGCGGCAGGGTCTGCACCAGATGTTCATACACCCGGCGGCTGCCCGAGCCAGTGCCGGTGTCCCCGGCCAGACAGGCGACAGGCGCGGGATGATCCAAATGTGCCAGGGTGGCAGAGGCCGCGGCCAGAAGGGCGGCAGTGCCCCGGTTCACGGGAATCTCCCGCCCCGCCACCCGGATATGGGATGCCGTCAGCCTAACCTCGCCCTCCACGAGGGGAAAATCCGCTTCGGGAACGGTGCCCACTATGAGGAGCATTGACGCTCCATCTCCTGAAAGGCCAGCTCCAGGGCATAGCCGCACAGGGTGTGGCCCAGGTCCCAGGGCCGGGGGGCCGTCTCCAGAGGGCGGCCCACCAGTTCCCGGGCCAGATAGGGTACATCCGGGCAGCCGCCGCCGGAGATGTTGACGATGATTCGGGTTTCCTTGTCAATGGTGAGCTTCATGTTGGCGGCCCGCACCATGAGATAGCCCCCGAAGTCCTTCACCTGAAAGAGATCCACCGGCTTCAGCAAAGGCCCGCTCACCGGCACCACCTCCAGGGGGCTTAAGCGAGCCTGGTCCAGGGTTTTAAGCACGTTCAATTCATCGATAATGGGAAACTCGATGACCAGGTCGCAGCCGCTTTGAATCTCCGGGGGCGGGCCCATGACCCGGATGGCCCAGCCCGCCTCCTTGAGGACTTTTTCCGCCCGGATCACCTCGCTGGTATGGGAAAACACCAGGATGCCCCGGTCGCCCGTGGGGCCGGGGGCGGCTTGAGGTTTGGCGCGTTTGCCGAAGGGCCACAAGGCCAGGTTTCCTCCCTGTCATATGGTTTTCTATTTGCCGGTATCAGTCCTGAAAAGTCCAAAGTCCGGGGTCCAAGGTCCAAGGTCATAGCGGCGGGCAGGGCCCGCCCCACCGCATTTTCCCTGGCGGCGATTTTTCAATCAAACCCCGGTCAACCCTTGTGCAGGATAATCCGGAATTCCTCGCCCCCGGCCTGCACCTCTTTCACCTGCCAGCCGAGGCCAGCCGCGGCCCGGCTGACATTTTCCCGGGAGGTGTCGGTGTCCACCAGGACCATCAGTTCTCCCTGATTAAGGGTTCTCAATTTATCCATGGTCAGCAAAACGGGCTGGGGGCAGGACAGTCCCCGAGCGTCAACCTGTTCCGTCATGGCGTGCCTCCGATTGAGTTAAGTGGGTTCAAAGGGGCTGGCCGACCAGGTTTTGCCGGCAACCAGCCCCTGGTTTTTTTGGGCAAAGACATGTTCTCAGGCCTTTTGCCGCATGGTAAAGCCGATGAACACCAGGACCATGAGGCTGATGACCACCGCGGCCACGCCGTGGGGGCCGATGCCCTGAGGGGAGCTGGCCAGCCCGAAATTGTGGGACACGCCCGCACCGACAATCATGCCCAGGACAAACACCGCGGCGTCGCCGTCCCCCTCCCCGGTCATGAACAACTGGCGTCCCGGGCAGCCCCCCGCCAGAGCGAAGGCCAGGCCCGCCACCACCATGCCTAAAAAGTTCCACAGCTGCATGGTGTGGGCCACCGGCTGGCCCTCAAAGCCGGGCTTGAACTGGCCGAGGATCAGGTTGGTGAGGAAGGCCGCCAGCAAAAGGGCGATCAGCCCGGACAGCAGGTGCAGCTGACGGAATAAAAACAGGTCCCGGAAGGCCCCCATGGTGCAAAAGCGGCTGCGTTGGGCCACCACTCCCACGGCCAGCCCCACTGCCAGGGACACGGCCAGGGGGGCGTACATGGCCCCCGGCCCTTTGAGGCTGTAAAACAGAATGCCGCTTTGCTCCTGGCCGGCCAGGGGCGGGAAGATGATTCTTAGAGCCAGCAGGCCAAGCATAATCAGGGGCAGGAGCCAGCCCACCGAGGGGTAGGCCTTTTGGGTGCGCCCCAGGTTGTAGCCGGCTTTGAAAAACAGGGCCCCGATGCCGATCCCCGTAATCAGGCCCAGAAGGCCGAAGATGGCGTTGCCGTCCCCCCCGGCCAACCGCAGGAGAGCCCGCCAGGGGCAGCCCAGAAAGACCAGGGCGCCGATCATGGCGATCATCCCCAAAACAAAGCGCACGATGGGGGCCGAGCCCGCCCGGGCCCGGTATTCTTTGAACACGTAAGCGGAAATCAGGGCCCCCAGCACAAAGCCCAAAATCTCCGGCCGCAGGTACTGCACCACCGCGGCCCGGTGCAGCCCGATGGCCCCGGCGATGTCCCGGTCGAAACAGGCCACGCAAATGCCCATGTTGCCGGGGTTGCCCCATTTTTGCAGGAGCGCCGCGCAGATGCCGATGAACACCCCCACACCGATGATCCCGGTGCGGGAGGCAAAAAATTCCTTTACGGCAGACATATCACCCTATCCTCCTTGGCCGTTGTCCTTCAAAGGTTGAAAACACTTGGTCTTCTGCAGGGCTTATTCCCGAATCAGGCCGACAGGACGCGACGCGCCTGTCCTGTGCCTGGTCCCAGGCGGATCAACCCGAATGAACGGCTGGTGTGGAGCAGGGCGGCGGCAGATTTCTGCCGCACCGGCGAGGCTGGGGTCTTAAGGATATTGGGGTGAGATTATCCGGTCAGAGTCTGATCCCAGGCGCGCCCCTGCGGTCTCGGCCAGCCGGGTTGGTTGGAGAGCCTTGCCAAGGCTCCCGGATCACCTGGGCGTCACGACTTTCTGCGGACAATGAGCACGGGTCGGTGCACCTGGAATCACCTCCTTTGGGAAAATTTTCTCAAATTATAGGGGATTTTTTCTGAAAGTCAAAAATATTCCGCCTGGGAGAGGAAGCCCTCAAGGACCGCCAGAACCCGGAAGGATCGGGCCGGTTGGGAAAATGGGGGCCTGGGCCGTAGGCGCAGGACGCGCCTCTATCCTCGAGTGCGGCCCAGGGATTGCGCCAAACAGGATTATGCGAGGAAGACTGCGGGGCTAATTCTTGAATTTTCTTCTGGAGGCGGAGGCTCCTGCAGTCAGAGCCTGCGCATAGGCCCGGAGGACTTCCCGTTCGTAGGCGGAGTTCCAGGAAGCATTGTACTTTTTCAACACCTTGCGGATGTCCCCGTCATAGCGTTCCAGAAATTTGGCCAGGACCGCGGCTCCGCCCATGATATTTTCCCGGGGGTTGTAGGGGTCAACCCCATACTTTTTGGCGGTGTCCTTGTGCAACTGCATCAAACCCACGCAGCGTCCCGATCGGGCGTCCTGGTCAAATCTCGATTCAATGGCACACACCGCCTGGATCAGATAGGGGGAAATGTGGTATTTTTCAGCGGCTTCCTTGATATAGCCCCAGTATTCCTGTTTGAGATACAGTCTGCCGATGTTGGGCGGCTGCTTCGGCCAGGATTGGGCCCACACCGGGGCGTTCAAGGTGATGGCGAGCAAAAGAAACAAGATAATGGTCCGCATATTTTTTCCTCCGGATTTTTGTCGGGGAAATGTGGTGATCAGAACAAGCTAGGGTTGAAGGGAAAACGAGGCAGCCGATTTTATGTGGGATTTCGGCCGGTTATTTGAAATACAAGTGAATAAATTGTGTAGGATTTCACTATATAAAATCAAAGGATATTTGTCAATTGTTAAATTGCCGCAGAAGAATTTTTCTTGTCTGAAAAGCTTCTTTAGAAGGGTGGAAAACAGAGATGGGGGCGGAGCGATGGGATGGGCTGCCGGCAGATTTTGTCCTCCTCCGGAAGGAGGGCCGGGCGGGGCGGGACCACAGGCCGCCCCCCCTAACTCCCCGGCGGGACGCCCGGTTCTGCTCCCCGGGCGTCCCCCGATCGGGCTCTTACTGGTACTGGATGTAGATGGGCTTGGGGTTGAGCTTCAGCAGGTCCTGGGGTGTCATCAGGGGGTCGCCTTTTTTGGTGTCGTTGTGGTAAAAGAGCTTGAACCCGGTGAACTGCACGGGCTCGGAGACGATGTAATCCCGGTAGGAATCCCGCTTCAGCCAGGGCGCGCCCCAGCCGTCCATGTTCATGACGATCTGCACCTCGGGGTGGGGCTGGATATGCTTGGCGTTGGTGACCATGTTGCGGGTGAAACGGTGCACGATGAACACCTTGGGCGGCAGATTGTATTTTTTCACCAGGTCCCGGAGATAGCCCGCGGCATAGTTGATGTCCGCCGCGTCGTAGGTGCCGATCTTGGTGCCGGGCTTTTTGCCGCTTTTGATCATGTTGAATTCCGGGTCGATTCCCAGGTGCACATCCGGGTTTTTCAGGATCCACTCAAGGCGGGGCAGGATGGTGCGGATGTCGGATTGCCCGGTCTGGATGTCGATGAACAGGATACCCTTGATCTCTTTGGCCCAGTCATACACCTGGTTGACGATCTTGTCGGGCATGATCATCCGGTATTTGCCGGCCTTGCCGGCCTCCCCCTGGGCCACCACCGTGACCAGGTGCAGGGCGGGCTGCACCGGCAGGGACGGGTCGGCCTTTTCCCATTTGGCCACCTCCTGCTTGAGCCGCCGCAGCATGTCGTCCTTGGGGTATTCCCCCAGGGCCCCCATGCGCTTGGACAGGGGGTTGCCGTAATAGGCCACGATGCGTTTGTGGGGCAGGATGGCGCCGGGCAGGGGGTCGGGCATTTTCACCGGCCAGCCCTGGCGTTTGGCAAAATCAGGGTCCTCGCCGGCCAGGTATTTGCCCTGGGTCATGGCGGGTTCAGGGGGCGCGCCCTTTTTCTTTTTCGACTGTTTGGGCGCGGCCTTTTGCCCCTTTTTCGGAGCGCTCGGCTGGGCCGGGGCCGCGGGCGCCGGGGTTTCCTGGACCGCGGGGGCCGGAGTCTCAGGAGC
>JBGSLA010000104.1:0-16959 GCA_041740935.1 Desulfobaccales bacterium
TGGAGGACGGTGACAGATGCCACAGGTTGGAAAAGAGGCCCTATCTCAATTCATTAGAACCGAATGCCTTCGTCTGCTCAGGCTGAATCTGAGTCCTGACGCCCAGGCTTTCCGGCAGGAAAGAACGGCCGCTGGCATGCCGCCGGTACAACCGCCACGTCCCGGCCTTGAGTACTTGGCCCAAGCCGGTGAGGAATGGCAGGCGGAGAAGATCGCAGACCTCTCGGATACCTTCGGCACCGCCGTTGTGATCGGTGACCGCTACACGAATCAGGCAGGCCAGGAACGATTCCGGGAGATTGAACTTGCCAACTTCCTGACCACCGCTCCGCAGGGCTCTTTCCTTGTTGAATCCCAGTTTGACGTGGGACCTGCTTTCGAGGGCGCACTGGGGATCGCGGGATACAGGCAGAACTATGGCTTGAATTATTCCCGGCTCCGGCCCGACCTCATTGAAGTGTTGCCACCCACTTCGAACATCGACCGGAATGTCACACCGGCCGGCGCAGTCCTGTGGCTGGCCACTGATGACCACCGGGTCAAACTCCGGGTCATCGACATCAAACTCACGGCTGAACCATCTCCTTCCTATTTCGCGGAAGTCACTTATTACTCCATGGCCTTGGCTGGATGGCTTACTGATCAGGGCTTGGACAACCGTTACGTGGTCGTTCCGGATGCCGCGATCTGGCCGGGTTCGCACGACGCCTCAAGCCTGGTGCGGACCTGCCGGGAAATCGAGGATCAGGGAGGCACTCCCACATATGTCCAGATGTGGGATGCGATGCAGGAAGACCTCGAGGCAGTACCCTTCGAGGTGTTCGTCGGCAGGGTCAAGCACTTCTTCATGGCCGATCTTCCCCGGGCTTTCGCATGTCCCTGGCAGCAACATCCCTGGCACGTAGACAACAGATGCAAAGGATGCGATTACCTTGGCTACCCGTGGATTGATCGCAATGGTCAGCCGACTGCTCATCCTCTTCACTGCATGCCGACCGCTGCTCAGACCGACCATCTCAGCAGAGTAGCATTTATTTCTCGTGGAGCCTCAGCCGCCCTGAGTGACCAAGGGATAACCGACGTCCCGGCGCTGGCGCAGCTTCAGCCGAACTCCACCGTTTTCAATGCGCACTACTCGCTCAGAGCGACACGCAATGTTGTATCGGGCAGAGCGTCATCCCTCCAGGCCCAGCAATCGGCGATACCGCCACAGAGCGGCACCTCCGGGGTCATGCCCAAATATACAGACCTACACATTTACCTTTCGGTCGATTTCGACCTTGGTAGCGCCATCACGTTCTCCTTGGGCGTGAAGGGCTTCTGGGTCGAACCACAGCCATTCGGATTTGTTGGCCAGAGAGCCAACCATCCCTATGGACCGCACACGCACGTGATCGACCAGAAGGACCTACCCGTTGAGCGCCGGGAACTCTTGGCGTTCCTGAACAACATCAACGCAATCTTGACGGATGCCCGAAACCGCAACGCGGACACGACGGTCCAGTTCTATATCTGGGATTCAGTCCAGTACAAGCATCTCACGCGGATCATCGGCCGCCATTTGCAGGCAATCCTCGCCGACCAAACAATCCAACATCTCGCCTGGCTGTTTCCGCCAGAGGAGCTGTTGCCCAACGCTGCCATGGAAACGCGGAGGTCGCCGATCACCATTATTCGCGAGGTCGTGCGGACTTTGCTCGCGGCCCCGATTCCTCATTATTACACGCTCTTCCATACGGCCCGTGTTTACCACCAGGCGTCTTTGCCCCAGCAGGTGGCGGCATTCTCAGTACACCCGCTGTTTGAAGACACGCTTAGCGACCAGATTCCAAGTGAACGGGCCCATGAAATCTGGGCGCGGGTGACACGGCCAAGATTGTGGTCGGACCAACTTGTGACCCTGCGTGAAACCGTGACAAAGCAACTCGGCGCTCTCGAGGCGATTACCAGGCGACTCGAAGAGGATCTTCGGACCACCCTCCAGCAGATCGCGCCGCAAATCCGCATAGAACCGCCTCAACGACAATCGGGAATCAGTTTTGACGGGCAGTTGTGGTATGGATTCGCGCGACTCAACGCAGCCCTTGGCGAACTGGAGGTTCACCAAGTCAGGGCCATGCCACCAGAGGAGCGTGAGGCCAGGTATCGCAGCGCACGACTGACGCGTCGTCTTACCGGTGCTGCAGAGACGGTAGCGCTGGCCCAGTTGGGGATCGCGCAACGTCCGAGGATGCGGATCTACGAGATGAGGCCGGAGTCAAAAGAAGTGAAGGCGCGCGAGGGGGATTTCAGCTTTGCCCTGGCTCCCGAGAACATGCCCGGCCTTCTTGACAGGTCGCTCCAAGTGGTAACACAGGGAACTCCATTGGAACCGCCCAATGGGTCCGGATGGCGAACTTACATGGAGACCGCAACAGGGGTCCGAATTGTTGCTATCGACCGCGACACTGGCCTGATCGCTGTTCTTCCCAACAATCGCTATCCAACGATGCTTGACGATCTGGAGCAGCAGGGACTGGCGGATTTCAGTCAAGACGTTGTTCTTGATCCTGTGTGGGTCGACACCTTCACCAAGAAGTTGAAAAACACCTTACATGCCGTCGGTAATCCTCCCAACGCTCGGAACAACCCCCTTGTGCGTCGAGCAGTGGGCCTGACCACAAGGCGAAGTGGCCGGCAGACTCCTGGAAGTCCTGCAGCAGACCTGCTGTGGTCTGGCAACGCTTTAGCAAACACGGCTGTTGCCAGAAACCTGCCGGGGATCAGGCAGCACCTCGAGCAGAATGGAATATCCCTCAATCAGTCCCAGTGGGCGGCGTGGGAGGCATCCCTTAGCCACCGTCTCCAAACTGTCTGGGGCCCCCCAGGAACAGGGAAAAGCCGGACACTCCGAGCGGTGGTCGTCGGCGCGGTTGTTGATGCGGTGCAGCGCAACATCCCTTTGCGTCTTCTGGTCTGCGCTCCCACCTACAACGCTCTCGACAACGTCCTATTGGAATCGGTGGCAGACATCAGTCAGATGGTCCAGCATCCTGATTTGCAATGTGTGCGCATTCGCTCCAGCTACCGGCCTTTCGACCCGAACATCCCGGCCGGTCTCGATCTGGAACTGGCCAAATGGAATCCCTCTATTGCGGTACAGCAGCTACGGCAGCGTCTGCAGAACAACACGGGCATCACGGTGGTGGGTGCAACCCCAGAGCAGACGCACAATCTTCTGGTGACTGGAAACGACGCCGCCCGCCAGGAGTTCTTCGATTGCATCATTCTCGATGAAGCATCGCAGGTGGATGTCGGTCACTCAATCCTGCCCTTCGCATCACTGGCTGCAGACGGCATCGTGGTTGTCGCCGGTGATCCGAAGCAGTTGCCGCCAATCCACCAAGCGAAAGCGCCAGTCGGTCTCGAAGCGATGGTCGGCTCGGTCTACAGCTTTTTCGAACAGCTCCATCAAGTCCGACCCGCCATTCTGGAAGAGAATTACCGGTCCAGTCGCGTAATCGTTGAGCTCGCCCATGAGGCCGGTTACGACAGGGCTCTGACAAGTTTCTCGCCAGACATGCGCATCGATGTAGTCACTCCATTCCCGACTGTGGCGACGCCCGCTGGATGGCCGCAGTCTCTATTTTGGACGCCTGAATGGGTGTCGTTGCTTGATCCGGATGCCCCGGTCAGTTGTTTTGTGTATCCCGAGGGCAGAAGCAGTCAATGGAATCCCTTTGAAGCTGATTCGGTGGCAGCCCTGGCCTTGCTGCTGTATGGCCGCCTCGGCAGCCAGCTCCTAAATGAAAGAGACCCGGCATCCGGTGCCGTGATAGCCGCTTCGCACACCCCATACACGATGGATGAGTTCTGGCACAGTGGGATTGGCATCGTCACCCCACATCGGGCTCAACAGGCATTGATCGTCGCGAGGCTCCAGCAGGTCTTCGGGCCATTAGGCGCATCGAATCAACTTATCCGGGACGCTGTGGACACGGTCGAGCGATTTCAAGGGCAGCAGCGTGATGTGATCATCGCCTCCTTTGCCCTGGGTGACCAGGATGCTATTCAGGACGAGGACGAATTCCTGATGAGCCTTAATCGGTTCAATGTGATGACATCACGCGCCAGGGCAAAGCTGATCACCCTGGTGACCCAGGAAGTGGTGAACCATCTTTCCAGTGAACTGGATATCCTACGTCAGAGCCGCCTACTGAAGGTGTATGTCGAATCGTTCTGCAACAACTCTCGGCCAATGACCTTGGGCCATATTTCGGTGAATGCCGCGCTCCAGGTGGATGGGATGTTCAAGTGGAGGCAGTAAGCGATGGGTTCGAAGCCGGGCGACAAGCAATGTGATTAGGGAAATCGAAATCAACGCCGCTTCCGATCCGCCGGGAACGGCCCGCTCTTTGATAACTCGTGATATCATAAGGGCTTAGGGACCTGAAGCCTAATGGAGAATGGTTATGAAGAGGGTTGCACACGGGGAGCCACGATTAAAATAACCCCTTGATAATTCAAGGGGTTTTGTTTTAAGTGGTGATTTTTTGGAAAGGATGGAGGTATGAAAATTTATTCTGATAATTGCAAAGCCTCTTGGGCTTCCCGGGGCAATTGGACAACGATGAAATAGGACTGGGGATACAGATAATCTTCCCCTGACTCGTCGATTACCCTGATGAAACCCTCCTTTTCGGCTTCCTCATCCGGGAGAACTTGATAAATCTTACGTTTTTCCAAGTCATCACAGTCCTTATTTTCAATGCACAGGGCAAATCTATAATTTTCCTTATTTTTAGCCATAATCTTAGTCCAAAAACCTTTTAATTTTCATCTTCTTTTTGCCGATGCCGTGGGCTTCGTACCAGTGCAATTCCGCTTTCCGGATATGCCCGCCTGGAAGCCTCACCTTCGCCAAGCCTTTCAGTTTGCGCCATCGACCGCGACCGAATTGCCTTTGCAGGCGCATGACATCACGGATGCTGCCCCCGACGGCAATCGTTTCAACTTCCTCGATTTCTCCAATTATCTCAAAATACATGAAAAATTTCACCCAGAGATTTAGTTGCTCCCAGCCATTATACCTTAATAGAGCCTTCTTGTGAGAAGATGTCCAAAAGTTTGAAAATTCCCTCGCTGGGAATCAGCAAATCGGTTCGAAATGAGTCCACGAAGGGGAGCCACGAAAATATAACCCACTGATAATTCAGGGGGTTTTGTTTTTTGTCTGCATTTTCGGGTATAGGCCAAGTTAAGATATAAAAGGGAGAATTCGCACCCGGGCTCGTTGCGGCTCGATCGTTATGACGGCACCAAGTTCGAGTTCATGTTGGTATTTCTTCAGGGCAGCAATGACCAAAGTTCCTATAGCCTCTGGGAGGATATTTTGCGTGCGAACCTGAATGACACTCGGGCCTTCGCCTTTCGTTGCCGCCAGTAAGGCGGAAAAATCGAGATCATGGGTAAAGACGACATAGCCATTTTCTCTAGCCCAGGCCATAATCTCCCGGTCGCTGGCGTTGGGAGCGCCCACCTGTGACCAGTGAACCGCCTCATAGCCTGCCTTGGCAAATATATCCACCCAACGAGGCGGCAAATTCATGTCGATCAAAATTTTCATGAGAAGGCCAATGGCACTTCCCGTTCTTCGGAGCGCCAGGCGGCGTATGCCAAGGCCTCCAATACATCTTCTCGCTCCAGGTAGGGGTACTCGGCAAGCACGTCGTCAACCGTTTTGCCGGACGCGACCAATCCCACAATGGTCCCCACCGTCACCCGCATTCCCCGTATGCAGGGTTTGCCCCCCATGACTTCGGGATGAAAGGTTATGCGAGTCAGATTATGCATTTCCGCCTCCTGGATAAGTACTCAATGTCAAGTATACAGCATTAGTGCATTCTTGGGGGAACATACTGAAAAGTATAAAAATTTCCTCGGAATAGTTGAGCAACTCGGTTCTGAATGAGTCCACGAAGGGGAGCCATGATTAAAATAACCCCTTGATACTTCAAGGGGTTTTATTTTAAGTGGTGATTTTTTGGAAAGGATGGAGGTATGAAAGGTTATTCTGATCCCACCATGGTCCCAACCGTGACCCGCATCCCACGGATACAGGGCTTCCCGGCCGTAACCTCGGGATTAAAGGTAATGCGAGTCAGATCTTGCATTTCCATCTCCTTTGTACATAATCAGTGATCATTATACAATAATATTGCCTTTTGGGGGGAACAAGCTTGAAAATATAAGTATCTGAAACAGAACGCAAATAACCAAAGCATACCCAAAACCAAGCAGGATGATGATCGCCTGAAGCTTTTAGCATATGCCGACCGAGATGTTGAAACGAACGATGATGGAAATGCCATGTCCAAGGATCTACGACAGAACATTGACAATTTTCTAAAAAATAAAACCAAAGACCAGCTCCTTAACCTGATTCAGGAGCTCGCCGGGCAGTTTCCGGAACTGGCCAGGGAGCTGGCCGACCGCAACCAGGTGATCTCGGGCAACACCGGAGCACTGGTGACCCGCCTGCGCCAGGAAATCCGGGTCCTCGGGGCCGAGCCCGGCTGGCGGAACTCTTGGAACCGTGAGGGCTATACGCCGGATTATTCCAGGGTTCGCAAGAAGCTCCAGGTTTTACTCAGGGCCGGGCACGCAGACGAAGTGCTGGCCCTGGGCCGGGACCTGCTGACCATCGGCATCCGCCAGGCGGAGGAAAGCCATGACGAGGGCGAAACCGCCAGGGAGATCGCCGATTGCATGCCGGTGATGGTCGAGGCTCTGGACCGCTCATCCCTTGATCCTGCCGACAGACTGAACTGGGCCCTGGAGGCCGTGCTGGAGGATCCGTTTGACCTCTGCGAGGCCTTCGGAGAATACCTTCACCGGCCTCATCCGCCCACCGCCTGGCACCGCCTGGCAGACCGCCTGCTGGCGCGTTTGCCGGGGCTGAAGGGCGCCAGGGGCAGCGATGATTTCAGCCTTAACTATGAACGGGACCGTCTCAGCGATTGGGCCATCCATGCCCTGGAGCGGGCCGGGCGGGAGGAAGAGATCATCCCCCTATGTATAGCTGAAGCCCCCAGGACGAAAAGCTATGATCGCCTGGTCATTCGGCTGATGGCCGCGGGGCGCACTAACGACTCCGAAAAATGGATAAACGCGGGCCTGCGGGATCTCGGGGAAAAATGGCCCGGCCTCACCGCCGCCCTGCGGGAGAAGATGCGGGAGATTCGCCGCGGTGAAGAGAACTGGCCGGTGGTGGCGGCCCTTCAGGTCGAAGAATTTGTCTATGATCCTTCGCTTAAGGCCTATACGGCATGCCGCCAGGCCTGCGAACGAACCGAGACCTGGGACAAGGTACGCGCCGCTTTATTGGGCTACCTGGAAAAAGGTGAGCTGCCCTGGACGCAGCCGGACTGGCCCCTGCCCGCCTCCGGCCTGGACCGGCCCAAGGCCGATCAACGGGTGCAATTTCCCTTGATCAGCAATTTAATTGACCTCGCCATTCATGAGAAAAAGCCGGATCAGGTGCTCAAATGGTACGATCAGCGTCCCAAAGGTCCCTGGGGGCGGCTCTGGGTCGATGAAGACGCCATCGCCACCGCGGTCAAGACCCAGGCGCCGGAGCGGGCGGTGGCCATCTGGAAAAGCCAGGCGGAACGGCTGATCGCCCAGGTCAAGCCCGTGGCCTATCAGGAAGCGGTGAAATTTCTTAAGAAAGCCGGGGAGGTCATGGCCAAACAGAAACAACAGTCAGAATGGGATCAATACCTGGGGAGCTTAAGGGAGGCACACGCCCGCAAACGGCGTTTGATGGAGCTCCTGGATGGGCTGGAGGGCAAACCGCTGATCAAAAAGAGAGGCTGACCGGAATGCCTTCTCTTATGAAAATCTTCATGTGGACCCGCCGGTTTCGGCGGTTCTTGCGCCGGCGAGGGTGCGGGCGCCATATTTTTTCGGTTATGGAACGTTTCCCGCAGGGTGCGTTTGACGCGCCAAAAAATGGGGCGTGAAACGCATCCGGTTATTTTTTATTATTTAACCCGCAACACCATACCAGCCGGTCCGCACCGTTTAATGATCCACAGGGGGCTCGGGCCCCCGACCCGCCATAAACATCAGGCACATGATGAACACTCCCAGGGAGACGCCGATCATCAATCCCAACGAGAACTGGAGCATGCCCGCGACCCTCCTCGTATCCCCCTCATCGGCCGCAGATGAAAAAACTTTAAGGAACCTGGAATTTTTTTGCACATTGTGAAAAAAAAAATTCAGGGACTGTGGAACCCGGAGGGTGCCCCCCTGGGCAAACCTGATAAACAGAGGTCTTAAGAAAGATAAGGACAGCACTCGCCAATCTGGGATTCTCTGGAGATAATCAAGAAGCCGGCCGCGGCGGTTTGGGAATTAAGGTTTGACATCCCCCTCCCCATTTTTTATTTTGAAGCCAACCGAGGTGGAGCGTGGCGACCGAAAAGAAATTGCTGCTGTCCCGGGAAAAGATTGCCCGCCGAGTAGGGGAACTGGCGGACCAAATAAGCCGGGACTATGCCGGCCAGGACCTGCTGCTGGTGGGCATCCTTAAAGGGGCCTTCATTTTTCTGGCGGACCTGGTGCGGGCCCTGGCATTCCCGGTGGAAGTGGACTTCGTCCGCCTCAGGAGTTACGGGGCCGGTACCCAAACCTCAGGCGAAGTGCACATCACCAAGGATGTGGAAGCGCCGCTGAAGGATCGTCATGTGCTGGTGGTGGAGGACATCGTGGACGCCGGCCTCACCCTGGACTTCCTGCTGGGGCACCTGGCCAGCCACCAACCGGCCTCGCTCAAAATCTGCTGCCTCATCGACAAGCGGGAACGGCGGCAGGTGGAGGTGCCTTTGGACTACGTGGGCTTCACCGTGGCCAAGGGCTTTTTGGTGGGCTATGGCCTCGATTGCGGGGAAAAACTGCGCACCTTGCCGGAAATCTACGCGATGGTGGAGTGAGGACTGAGGGGAAAAGGCCCGGGAGCAGCGCTCACTGGCCCTACCCCAAGAATTATTATGACACGTTTAGCCGCAGTTGACATCGGCAGCCTGACGGTGCGCCTGGCAGTGGCGGAGGCGGCGGAACCGGGGAAATTCCAGGTTTTACTGCACCGGCGGGAGATCACCGGCCTGGGGCGGGAGGTGGACGCCACCGGGGCCCTCAGCCCGGCCGATCAGGACCGCACCCTTCAGGCCCTGGAGGGCTTCGCCCGGGAGATGGCGGCCCGGGGGGTGGCGACGGCACAAGCCGTGGCCACCCAGGCGGTGCGCCAGGCCCAGAACGGCCAGGAATTTATGGAGAGCGCGGCCCGGGTACTGAACCTGCCCGTGCGCCTTCTCACTCCGGAAGAAGAGGCCCGCCTGACCCTGGCCGGGGTGCTGTCGGCCCTGGACCCGAAATATACGGAGGCCGGCCCTCTCCTGGTGTTTGACCTGGGGGGCGGCAGCCTCGAGTTTATCCTGGTGCGGCCGGGGCAGGAGCCCATTTTTGCAGGCTTGCCCCTGGGGGTCCTGTCCGTCAGCCGGGCGAAACCTCTGGGAGACCCGCCCCAGGCCGTTATCGTTGATGACCTGAAACGGGAGTTGCGCCGAGCCGTACAAGATTTTTATCAGCGCCAGTTCAGAAAATTTGTGGAAACCCCACCCACCCTGGTGGGCACCGCCGGCACGGTGACCACGCTGGCCGCCATGGCCCAGGAAATGGCCGAGTACGATCCCCAGCGGGTGAATAATTATATCTTGAGCCGGTCTTTAGTGGAGGAGATGGCGGAGGTGCTCAGCCTGTTGCCGGAAAAGAAACGGGCTTTGATCCCCGGCCTGGAACCCGCCAAGGCCGAGGTCATGGTGGCCGGGGCGCTCATTGTCCAGGCCGTCCTGGCCATATCGGGGCAAGATCATCTGGTGTGCGTGGACGCGGGCCTGTTGGAGGGGGTGCTGGCGGAGGTGGCCCGGTGACCCAAAATTATTTCTTAACAAACAAACCGAGTTAAATTTCTGCAGTTTGGTAGGGCGGGCGTCCCACCCGCCGCTATAATTTGGCGGCTGCGGAACCACGCAGAGCTTGGCGTCCATGTGGTTTCCCAAGCAGGGGCTTGGGAGCCGGAATACAAGTCAAAGGCGGGATGCCCTGCGCTTTCCCGCCATAGAGCCTTACGGCCCTGTGGCCCTTTTATAAAGACGAAACGACCCTGACAACCTAAGGCACCCGGAACCCAAGGAGCACCCATGGCACACGATTCCATCCCTTACGCCTACACCTTTGACGACCTGCTGCTCTTGCCGGGAGCCTCCGCGGTGCTCCCCGGCGAGGTGGACCTGTCCACCCGCCTGACCAGGGGCATCACCCTGAGCATCCCCATCCTGTCCGCGGCCATGGACACGGTCACCGAGGCCGAAACCGCCATCAGCCTGGCCCGCCAGGGGGGCATCGGCATTTTGCACCGCAACATGGTGGTGGAGGCCCAGGCCCTGGAGGTGGAGAAGGTCAAGAAGTCCGAGTCCGGCATGATTCTCGACCCGGTGACCATCGGACCCCGGGAGCCCATCGCCAAGGTCCTGGCCCTCATGGAGCGCTACCGTATCTCCGGCATCCCGGTGGTGGAGGGGCGCCGCCTGGTGGGCATCGTCACCAACCGGGACCTCAGGTTCGAAACCAAGATGGACCAGAAGGTCAACGAGGTGATGACCAAAGAGGACCTGGTGACCGCGCCGGTGGGCATCACCCTGGAGGAATCCAAGGCCCTCCTGCATCAATTCCGCATCGAAAAACTCCTGGTGGTGGATGACGACTACAACCTCCGGGGGCTCATCACCATAAAAGATATTGAAAAGATTAAGAAATATCCCCTGGCCTGCAAGGACGCCTTCGGCCGCCTGCGGGTGGGGGCCGCGGTGGGGGTGGGGCCGGACCGGGAAGAGCGGGTGGACGCCCTGGTCAAGGCCGGCGCGGATGTTATCGTCATTGACACGGCGCACGGCCACTCTGAGCGGGTGCTTAAGGCGGTGGAGGCCACCAAGCGGAAGTTTCCCGAAGTGGAGCTGGTGGCCGGCAACGCCGGCACCGCGGAGGCCACCCGGGACCTGATCAAGGCCGGGGTGGACGCGGTCAAGGTGGGGGTGGGGCCGGGCTCCATCTGCACCACCCGCATCATCGCCGGGGTGGGGGTGCCCCAACTGACCGCGATCTTCGAGTGCTCCCGGGCCGCCCGGGAGGCCGAGATTCCCATCATCGCCGACGGCGGCATCAAATACTCGGGGGACGTCACCAAGGCCCTGGCCGCGGGGGCCGACAGCGTCATGATCGGCAGCCTCTTTGCCGGCACCGAGGAAAGTCCGGGGGAGACCGTGATCTTCCAGGGCCGCAGCTACAAGATTTACCGGGGCATGGGCTCGGAGGAGGCCATGAAGGCCGGCAGCCGGGACCGCTATTACCAGGAGGAGATCGACCAGGAATCCAAACTGGTGCCGGAAGGCATCGTCGGCCGGGTGCCCTCCCGGGGCAAACTGTCGGACCTGGTCTATCAAATGGTGGGCGGGGTGCGCTCCGGCATGGGCTACGTGGGCGCCAATACCATCCCCGAACTCCAGAGCAAGGCCAGATTCGTGCGCATCAGCCCGGCAGGGTTACGGGAATCCCACGTCCACGACGTCATCATCATGAAGGAAGCCCCCAATTATTGGGTGGATTAGCGAGGTGATTATTGGGGGAGGGGGCTAAGGGCCGTGGGCCCTTACCCCCTCCCCCAAACCCTCACCCCCAATCCCATAAAGAATGTGCAGGGTGCGCTCTGCGCACCAAGATGGCGGGCGGGGACGCCCTCCCTACCCACCTTTTCCTTATTTAAGAGCTATCCAACCTCTCATGAGCGATTAGTGCCACACTGCTTATAGGGCGGCCCGTGGCCGCCGGCATTTGGCGTGCACGGCATGCTCTCTAAGCTGGGAAAATTTTATTATGAAAAGCCACCCGTAGGGGCGGGGTTACCCCGACCCGATAAAAGATTTTCATTGCCGGGGGTAGCCATTGCGACCATCAAGGTTTCATACCCAAATGCGCTCAAACTGGTATTTTTCGTAGGGGGGCAATTTATTGCGCCCAAAAGGGCTCGATAAATCGAGCCCCTACAATTGTTTCCTTTTGATGGTCGTTTGGTGTCAAAAAACCAGGGCAGGCGGCACTTTTGGGTGCTGCCTGCCCCGGTTCGTTAAAGGGTTGGGAGAGGGTTTGGGAAGGCATGTAGGGGCGGGGTTACCCCGCCCCTACGTCCCACTTTCGCCCGAAATCTCACTTTACATACGCCTCCACCACCTGTTCCGGGGTTTGGTCGACGGCGGGGGTGATAACCTCGATGCCCTTGCGCTTAAGTAAGGCCGTGGCCGCGGCGTTGAGGTCGCCGGCCAGGTGGCTGACCCCCAGATTTTCCAGCCAGATGGGGAAATTCACCGGATCCAGGTCGGGCTGGGGGATGATTTCCTTGTTGGTGACGGCCCCATCTTTGACGGTGAACAGGGCGAATTGCGCCGCCTTGGTGGGCGCCGGGGCCACCCGGTCATGCTCCAGGGGCACCGCGATTCTCAACTCCCCGGGCTCCCGGGCCGGCAGGGGCGGCAGCACCTTGGCCAGATAGTTCACCAGGGGCCTCAGGGCCGCAAAGAAGGCGTTTTCCTCTTTGCTCAGGTCCACCAGCCGGCCTTGGTCCGCGGCCTCCACCACCTGGGGATCGAAGGGCAGGGCCCCCAAAAAGGGGATGTTGAATTTCTGGGCGGTCTTTTCCCCCCCGCCTTTGCGGAATAATGGCAGCTCCTGGCCGCAGTGGGGGCATTGGTAGCCGCTCATGTTCTCCACCAGACCAAAAATTTCCAGGTTGATTTTCTGGCAGAAATTGATGGACTTGCGCACGTCGGCCAGGGAAATTTCCTGGGGGGTGGTGACAATCAGGGCCTTGGCCTCCGGAATGGTCTGGGCCACGCTCAAAGGTTCGTCCCCGGTGCCCGGCGGCGCGTCGATGACCAGATAATCCAGGAAGCCCCACTGCACTTCGGTGAGGAATTGCCGGATGAGCTGATGCTTGAGCGGCCCCCGCCAGATGACCGCGATTTCCCGGTCTTTCATCACCGCTTCAATGGAGATGACCTTAAAGTTATGGTACAGCTCCGGCGGCATCTGGAACTGGGCGCTGGCCAGGTCGAAGGGGTCTTTTAAGCCCAGCATGCGCAGCACATTGGGCCCGTGGATGTCCACGTCCATCAGGCCCACCTTGTGGCCCAGCCGGGCCAGGGACAGGGCCAGGCTCACGGCCACGCTGCTTTTGCCCACGCCGCCCTTGCCGCTCATCACCAGGATTTTGTGGCGAATCTGGGCCAGGGTGCGGCACAGGGCCTTTTCTTCGTCGGATTTTTCCTGTTCCTGGGCGACGCTGCAGGAAGCGCAGACCTTGGGGTCGCCCTCGTGTTCACATTTTCCCATGGAACGTCCAACCTCCTTAAGGTTCAGAACCGCGGGGCGACAATTTTTCCACCCGCGGCATCAATGTTTGTGAAAATGGTCATTTAGAAATTGTATATCTGATTTTTACAAGTGGCAACCACCGGCAGGAAAAAGGAGGGGCAGGTATCAGTGACCAGTGACCAGTGACCAGTAATCAGTGGTCTGTGGTCAGGATGGTGGGTGGTAAAATCCGGACGCGAGGCTCAAGTCTCTCATTATTTTTTCACCGAAAACTGAAAACCGAAAACCGTCTTATAACCCCCCCAGGTAGGCGGCCCGCACCTGGGGATGGTCCCGGAGTTCGTGGGATTTTCCGGACAGGACCACCCGGCCGGTCTCGAGGATGTAGGCCCGGTGGGCCACCTCCAGGGCCAGGCGGGCGTTTTGCTCCACCAGGAGAATGGTCACCCCGGCCTCGTTTAAGCGGCGGATGACCTGAAAAATCTCCCGGACCAACAGGGGCGCCAGGCCCATGGAGGGTTCATCCAGGAGCAACAGGCGCGCCCGGCTCATCAGGGCCCGCCCCACCGCCAGCATCTGCTGCTCGCCGCCGGAGAGGGTGTTGCCCCACTGGCGCCGGCGCTCGGCCAGGCGGGGGAAGAGGCCCCAGACATTGTCCAGGTCCGGCTGCACTTTCCGGTCCCGGCGGGCATAGGCGGCCAGGCGCAGATTTTCCTCTACGGTGAGGTTGCCGAAGATCATGCGGCCCTCGGGGACATGAGCCAGACCCTGTTCCGTGCGCCGATGGGCCGGGAGATTCGCCAGATCTTGCCCCGCCAGGGTGAGGCGGCCTTTGCTCACGGGCAATAAACCCGAAATGGCCCCCAGGATGGAGGACTTGCCCGCGCCGTTGGCCCCGATGAGGGTGACGATCTCCCCCAAACCCACCTCAAAGGACACCCCCCGCACGGCAGTGATGCGGTCGTAGGAGACCCAGAGGTCAGCCACCGTGAGGAGGGGCTTATGGTTCATGGGCTAATTCGCTTTCCTGGTCCAGGGGTTCCTCGTGCCCCAGATAAGCCTCCTGGACCCGGGGGTGGGCCTGGATTTCCCGGGGAGTGCCCTCGGCGATGGTGAGGCCGAAGTCCAGCACCGTGACCCGCCGGCACAAGTTCAACACCACCCGCATCTGGTGCTCGATGAGCAGGATGGTGAGGGCGAATTCTTCCTGCAATTCCCGGATAAGCTCAATGAGGCCCTCCACTTCGGCCTCGTTCATGCCCGCCGCGGGTTCGTCCAGGAGGAGCAAGCGGGGGCCGCTGATCAGGGCCCGGGCCATCTCCAGGCGGCGCTGCTCCCCATAGGGCAGATGGCGGGCGGGGGTGTGGGCGTATTGGCAGAGGTTGAAGCGCTCCAGCAACTCATAGGCCCGCCGCTGCCAGCGTCCCTCCTCCCCCCGAAAGGCTTGCCGGCGGGAAAAGGCATCCCACAGACTATAGCCGTGCCGGGCAAAGGCCCCCAGGCGGACATTGTCCAGGGCGCTTAAGTCCTTAAATAACCGAATGTTTTGAAAGGTGCGGGCAATGCCAAAGGCGGTGATGCGGTGGCTGGCCCACTGGGTGATGTCCTCGCCCCTGAAATAAATGCGCCCCTGAAAGACGCGGAACACCCCGGTAATCAGATTGAAGATGGTGGTCTTGCCGGCGCCGTTGGGACCGATGAGGCCCACCAGGTCGCCTTCCGAGACGGTGAGGAAAAAATCCGTCACCGCGCATAAGCCGCCGAAATTATGGGACAACTCCACGATGTTTAACAACGGCGTCATAGTTCAGTCAGCAGTCAGCAGCCAGCAGTCAGCGGTGCTCACTGGTCACCGGTGACTGGTCACTGCTTTCAGGTTCCGCCGGCCTGAGCCAGCGGGGGTCTTTGAAGCCCATGATGCCCCGGGGCTGGAAAATCATTAATAAAACCAACAGCAAAGGCCCGATCACCCAGCGCCACAGGCCCAGAGGCCGCAGGAATTCCAGCACCACGGTGAACAGGGTGGCCCCGAGCAGGGACCCGGTGAGGCTGCCCATGCCCCCCAGATAGACCATGACCAGCATGTCGGTGGATTTCAGGATGGAAAAGCTCCGGGGGTTGATGAATTGCAGCACATGGGCGAAAAGGCCGCCCGCCACCCCGGCGAAAAACGCGGAGATGCAAAAAGCATAGACCTTGAGGCGGCGGGTGTCCACGCTGGTGAGGTTGGCCGCCACCTCATCCTCCCTTATGGCCGTAATGCCCCGGCCGAAATTGGAGTAAACCAGGTTGCGCATGAGCCACAAGGTCAGGAGCACCCAAAACACCACCCAGGGGAGGTTGGTGAGCAGCGCAATGTCCTTAAAACCCCGGGGGCCGCCCACCACTTCCAGGTTTTCCAGGATGCTTTTGACGATCATGTTGAAGGCCAGGGTGACGATGGCCAGGTAGTCCCCCCGGGTGCGGAAGGAGGGGATGGCCACCACCAGGCCGGTGAGGGCCGCGGCCAGGCCGCCCCCGAGCAAAATTGCCGGAAAAAGCCAGGGGCCCAGTTCCCGGGGCAGGCACCAGACGCTCAAGATGGCGGAGACGTAGGCGCCGATGGCCATGAACCCGGCATGGCCCACGGAAAATTCCCCCATGTAGCCGTTCACCAGATTGAGGGACAGGGTGAGGATCATGTTGATCCCCACATACATCAGTATCTGGACGACGTAGGGGTTCAGGAGGCCTGCGGCGGGGAGGGACCAGGAGAGGGCGAGGAGAAGAATAATTCCCCCCCATATTATAAAACGGCGTCGCGCCATTCACCAAGTTTCCGTTTTATCAGTGACCAGTGACCAGTGACCAGTGATCAGTGACCAGTGATCAGTAATCGGTGATCAGTGATCAGAAATTAATCAGTGCTTGGTAGTCAACCGTTGAAATTCAGGGATTATCCTTCATCCGCTTTTATTCCCCCCTTTATTAAAGGGGGAAAATTTAACGTGTCTATCTCACACTTAATTAAGCATTACTTATTAAATTACTATCTTTATACCCTTGCATCTTCTTCCACTATCAGGACAGTTAAACTGATCTTCAATGAAATCTCCCGTATTAACAAGAGATTGTATTACTTCGTTTACTGCTTGCTTTGTATCAGGGTTCTGAGCGTAATTATCTCTCAGCCAGCAGTCTAAACTATTTGGCTTAGGATGGTTTTCCCTTGTGCAATTTACCTGTCCCTGTACAATAAAATTCCTGCCTGTTCCTATGATATAATTTCTTAAATCATCAGAATCGAAAATATTATTGCCATGGGGAAGATTAATTTCTGGCATATCGGCCTCCCTTACCCATGATACTTAGCCTAACAAGGTCGCCGCCACACCCCTCAACTTTGTCCCGGGAGCACAGGCATCTTGCCTGAGTTCAACACTGCACAGGCTGGAAGCCTGTGCTCCCGGGTTATGGGATTGGGGGAGGGGGCGTGGGGGAGGGGGTAAGGGC
>JBGSLA010000105.1:0-9690 GCA_041740935.1 Desulfobaccales bacterium
CGTGGGCCAGGTGGGCGGCAATGCCGGAGCCGCGGCCAAGGCCGTGGTGGGGGGCGCGGTGGAAGCTGTCGGCGCCCTGGGACTCACTGCGGTCAAAGCGGTTACCGACATTATGGTTGGAGCAGTGGATGGTGTAAAGGAAGTGGTGGGCGCCATTCTCCCCAAAGGCCAGGCCGGAGCCCCCGAAGAAGCAGCGTCGGAGAAAAAGCCGGCCCACCGGAGCAAAGGCGAAAGTTCCACACCATAGCCGCGCTGATCAGCTTCCCGCAAACCCGCCACAGGTTCACGGAGGATGCAGCCCAGCATGGTGGAAGCGATACACACCGCGGTCAACGGCCGGGCCCGCTACCGGGTCGAGGGACTCTACCGCTCTGAGCCTTTAAAAAAACTGCTGGAAGTGCGCCTGTCCCAGAACCGGGACGTCACCCACGTCTCGGCCAGCGCCCTGACCGGCAATCTGCTGGTGTGCTTCAACTCCGACAACACGCCCCACAGCATCGCCGCCATCATTGAAGATATCGTCGTCGAATACCGCCACCATTCCCAGAATTCGGGGGAGGCCCCAGCCGACGCCCCCCCGGAGGCCGCCGGGGCCTGCCAGGGGCAGGGCTACTTTGCTTCGCTCCCCGGCCTCAAGGACCTGTTTTCTTACACCGCGGCCCAACCCGAAGAACCCTGGCACCTCCTGGGGGCGGACGAAGCCCTGGCCCGCCTGCACACCCACCGGGACCTGGGGCTGACCCGGGACGCGGCCCGGGAGCATCTCCAGACCTACGGCCCCAACCTCCTGCCGGAAGCGGAAGCCCGCTCCGGGTGGGAAATTTTCCTGGGCCAGTTCAATTCCCTGCCTGTGTACCTGCTGGGGGCCGCGGCCGCCATCTCGGTGGTCACCGGCGGTCTGGTGGACGCCATCCTGATCATGGGCGTGGTGGTGGGCAACGCCGCCATCGGCTACAAGACCGAGACCGAGGCGGAAAAGACCATCGAATCCCTCAAGACCCTGGTGCGCCCTTCGGCCCAGGTGCGGCGGGACGGCCGGCTGGTGGAAATTTCGGCGGAAGACGTGGCCCTGGGGGACCTGGTGGTGCTGCGGCCGGGGACCTATGTGGCCGCGGATGCCCGCCTGGTGGAGGCCACTCATCTGAGCATAGATGAGTCGGCCCTCACCGGCGAAAGCCTGCCGGTGAGCAAATCCACCGGGGCACTGACCTCCCCCCAGGTCCCTCTAGGCGACCGGGTGAACATGGTCTTTCGGGGGACCCTGGTCACCGGGGGCGAAGGGCTGGCGGTGGTCACGGCCACCGGCAGCCACACCGAAATCGGACGCATCCAGGCCATGATCGACGAGGCGGAGAGTCCGGAAACCCCCCTCCAGCGCCAGCTCAGCGCCCTGGGCGACCAGCTGGTGGTCATCTGCCTGGGCGTCTGCGGCCTGGCCTTTGCGGCCGGCTCCCTGTGGGGCATGGGATTTCTGGAGATGCTCCGCACCTCCATTTCCCTGGCGGCCGCGGCGGTGCCCGAGGGGCTGCCCATGGTGGCCACCACCACCCTGGCCCTGGGCATCAGGGACATGCGGCAGCACCACGTCCTCATCCGCAACCTGCACGCGGTGGAGACCCTCGGGTCGGTGAAGACCGTCTGTCTGGACAAGACCGGCACCATCACCAAGAACGAAATGTCCGTGGTGGAAGTTTTCGCGGCCATGCAGGACTTCAAGGTCTCCCAGGGACGCTTCCTGGACCCCCGGGGTCCGGTGGTCCCGGCGGACACCCCGGAATTGCACCAACTCTTGCTGGTCTCCGTCCTGTGCAACGAGACCGAAATCTACCGGGACAACGGCCGGGATGTCTTCCGGGGCACGCCCACGGAAAACGCCCTGGTGCGCCTGGCGATGGACGCCGGCCTGGATGTGGCGGCCCTCCGGCGGGAATTTCCCCTCATCAAGGTCAATCATCGCTCCGAAACCCGGCTCTACATGGGCACCCTGCATCAGCTCAACTCCCGGGGCAGGTTCCTCGCCCTGAAAGGCAGCCCCATGGACATCCTGGCCCTGTGCCGCCGGCAGTTCAGGCACGGCCGGGAGACGCCCCTGACCGAGGAGGACCGGGCCGCCATTGAAATGAAAAATGAAGACATGGCCGGCCGGGCCCTGCGCATTTTGGGGATCGCTTATGCCCAGGGGGAAAACGGCGAGGCCCTGGACGAAAACGGCGGCCTGACCTGGGTGGGCATGATGGGCATGACCGACCCCATCCGGGAGGGCGTGGCCCAGGCCATCCGGGAGCTTCACCGGGCCGGCATCGACACCGTGATGATCACCGGCGACCAGAGCACCACCGCCTACGCCATCGGCGAGGAGCTGAACCTGAGCCGGGGCGCGCCCCTGGAAATCCTGGACGCCACCAACCTGGCCCAGATCGAGCCGGAGACCCTCCAGGCCCTGGCCAAACGGGCCAACGTCTTCTCCCGGGTCAGCCCGGCCAACAAGCTCCAGATTGTCCAGGCCCTGCAGCAGACCGGCAAGGTGGTGGCCATGACCGGCGACGGCATCAACGACGGCCCGGCGCTTAAGGCCGCGGACGTGGGCATCGCCATGGGCCGCACCGGCACGGATGTGGCCCGGGAGGTGGCCGACGTGGTCCTGGAAAAAGACAACCTGGACACCATGATCGTCGCAGTCCGGGACGGCCGCACCATCTATCTCAATATCAGAAAATCGGTGCACTTTTTCCTGGCCACCAACCTGAGCGAAATCATGCTCACGGTCACGGCCTTAAGCGTCGGGCTGGGCTCGCCGCTCAATGCCATGCAGCTGCTGTGGATCAACCTGATCTCGGACATTTTCCCGGGCCTGGCCCTGGCCCTGGAGCCCCCGGAGCCGGACATCCTGGAGCGTCCGCCCCGGGACCCCCAGGCGCCCATCTTCGACGCCGGGGACTACCGGCGCATGGCCTTCGAGTCCGGGGCCCTGACCGCCGGGGCCATGGGGGCCTACGGCTTCGGCATCTGGCGCTACGGCCTGGGGGTTCAGGCCGGCACCCTGGCTTTTCAGACCCTCACCCTGGGACAGCTCCTCCATGCCCTGAGCTGCCGGTCGGACCATCAAAGCATTTTTTCCCCGGGCGGCCGCCCCGGCAACCGCTGGCTGACGCTGGCCCTGGGAGGGTCCCTGCTCCTGCAGCTCGGCACCATGCTCATCCCCGGCCTGCGATCCATCCTGGGACTGGCCCCCCTGACCTTGCTGGACGGCCTGGTCATCGGCGGCGGCGCGGTGCTGCCCTTTGTGCTCAATGAGGCCACCAAGCCGACCTCCCGGCCGGAGCCCGACAACCATAATCAGGATTATGCTGATCCCGGGGTCTGATCCCGTCCCGGGAGGGGAACCGCACCACCCGGGGGCGGGGGAATACTCAGTGCAGGAAGACGATTAATGTGGCGCCGGCGCCTTGGCCTTCGCACGAACCGCCGAGGGCGGCGGTTCCACATTGATGGTTAATCAAGTTTCCTCGTTCCCAAGCTCTGCTTGGGCACCTCGTAATAACTATGCTGAACGACAAAAAGAATGCTACCTGACCGCCTATTGCCAAGCAGAACTTGGCGGGCAAGCCGGTTCCCAAACGGGAGCCTGGGAACCAGAATATGGTGTAGGGACAGCCGCCCCCGGCTGTGCTCTAATGACAGGCGAGAGCACCTCCCCTTCCATAAGGCGAATTTTATTGAACGGTCGCTCATGAGCCCCTGGTTCTCTCCAAACCGGGAAAAGCCCGGTGGCACAGGTGTCCTCACCTGTGCAGGCACAAGTTGCCAACCTGCGCCACCGGGTGGTTGGCGGGCGCGGCTCAACGATCCCGTGACACGGTCAACATTTAACCCATAGCCAACCCCCAGGATGTCCCCATGAAAAAAGATTTCATCTTCATTTCCGAATCCGTGACCGAAGGCCATCCCGACAAGCTCTGCGACCGCATCAGCGACGCCATCGTGGACCATTTTCTGGAGCAGGACCCCTATGCCCGGGTGCGGGCCGAATGCGCGGTGTCCACCTCCATCCTGTTCATCGCCGCCCGCTTCGCCTCCGAGGCCCGGGTGGACATACCGCATGTGGCCCGCAAGGTTATCGGCCGGACCGGCTACGTCAAGTCGGATTTCGACGCCAAGACCTGCAGCATCCTGCACAGCCTCCAGGAATATCCGCCTGACGCCGACCTGTTTTTCAATGAACAGCGGCTCTCGGATGAACAGATAGAAAACATCAAGGTCAGGCAGCAGGCCACGGTGTTCGGCTATGCCTGCCGGCAGACCGAGGCCCTGATGCCGCTGCCCATCTGGCTGGCCCATAAACTGGCGCGCCAGGTTATGGCGGCCCGCCTCAAAGACGACCTGGCCTATCTGTCCCCGGACGCCAAAACCATGGTGGGCATCGAATACCGCAACCGCCGGCCGCACCGCATCCACAGCCTGACCCTGGTCTTGAGCGCCGCGGGCGCCCAGAAAAAGGCCATCATGATCAACGCCATCGCCAAGGACATCAAAAAGGGCATCATTGACCCGGCCTTTGCCGACGAACATATCACCCCCGACAAACGCACCGGCATCTTCATTAATCCCCTGGAAAACCTCATGGTGGGCGGGCCCGCGGTGCACTCCGGGCTGACCGGCAGAAAAAACGCGGTGGACACCTACGGCGAGTACAGCCGGCATAGCGGCAGCGCCTTAAGCGGCAAGGACGCCCTGCGCATCGACCGCATCGGGGTCTATGCGGCGCGCTACGCCGCCAAAAACGTGGTAGCCGCCGGCCTGGCGGAGGAGTGCGAAGTGGTCCTGAGCTACTCCATAGGTCTTCCGGGTCCGGCCAGCATCCAGGTGGAGACCTTCGGCACCGGCAGACTCAGCGATGACGAGCTCGGGGCCCTGATTGAGGCCAATTTTGACTTTCGCCTGGCCGGCATTTTGAAGGATTTCGACGTGCGGCACCTGCCGTCCCTTCACAAAGGCGGCTTTTTCAGCCGGCTGGCGGCCTATGGCCAGGTGGGCCGCCTGGACCTGGACCTCCCCTGGGAAAAAACCGATAAAGCGGCGCGCCTGAAGGAGCAGGCGGGCCTCAAGGGCTGAGCCGGCCTCCTCTTCCCCGGATCCCCGGCCCCCGATGGTCCCTTTACCGGAGGCCCTTCAAGAACCATTCACTGTCCTGAAAAGTTTCTTTTGTGTAGGGGCAGGCGCCCTCGCCTGCCCGGTTTGGACAGCCGGGGGCGGCTGTCCCCACACCATAAAGGCTTTTCATGCTTTGCGGGTGGGCCGCCGGCCCATGAGGAACTGTCCTGAAAAGTTGTTGGGAAAAGTTTAGCCCTGGCGACTTGTTGTGGAAATCACGCTGAGACCAAGTCGCCATCAAAGTAAATCAATTGTGGGGGCTCGATTCATCGAGCCCTTGAAGGGCGCCATGAACTGCGCCCCCACAAAGAAATTTTTTTGATGGAATATTGGTATAAGACGCTAAGCTCAGGGCAGGAAAGCGCCGCGCCTTCCGACTGGGGCATTCATTCCGGTTCTCAGGCTCTAGCGGGGGGACCCCATTGGACACCAAGCCCTGCCTGGCTCCGCATCCGGCGGATTAGCGCGGCGGGCAGGGCCCGCCCCACAATTTTTCCCGCCCGGTGACAAGGCCGGCTTGAGCTGAAACCACCAACCCTTTTCACTCCCTGGTTGTTCTGAATAATTCTCACCGAAAACCGGAAACCGCACCCCGCGGCCACATGGGCGGCTGGGGCCGGCCGGGGGACCGCGGCGGCGCGCCGCAAGGATTCTTCCTTGACATCAGGGAAATCCCGGCCATAATTAACAACCAGTGGGGATGTAGCTCAGCTGGAAGAGCGCCTGCTTCGCATGCAGGAGGCCAGGGGTTCAAGTCCCCTCATCTCCACCACAGATTTCGGCCACTTCGGTGGCCTTTTCTTTTTCCAAACCGGATTCACTGAGTAGGTCATTGAATTAATAGGTAATTTCCAGCCATTTGGCGGCGTCTCTCAGGCTCTCATCCGGCTTGCGGAGATAAGTCTCGGTGGTGCGGATGGATTTGTGGCGAAGGTAGCGGGAGATGGTCCCCAGGGATTTTTTCTTCTCGTCCATCAACCGGGTGGCCACGTGGTGGCGAAGGTCATGGAAGCCGATGCCGCGGACTCCGGCCCGTTTACAAATCCCCTGGATCAGCCGGCGCCGCTGGGCGCAGAGCCTGCCGGTCTTGGGGTTGGGGAAGATCTATTCATATATTTCCCCCCATAATGGCTGACCGTCTGACCGCCTCCGGTTGGGAACCGTCCTTAAAATTCCGGAAACGATATCTGGCGATGTTTGGGTAAGCGATCAGGGGGGAAAAGAATCCCAGGCAGGGGGAGGATCTGGTCACCAAGCCCAAAACGTTCCCTATGCAGGCCATATCAGTATTTATAAGTAATTACAGTAAGTTGTTTTTATGGCACGTGATCTTGAAATACTTTCGTCAGCTTTTCATCCGCCGGTTCTGAAAACTTGGGAAAAAATTCACCAGGGGCTGCCATTCTCCTTGACTTATCAGAGATAAATTATTATACAGTAATTGATATCAATTTAAAGGACAGGGAGAGTTTATCCCCCATGGCCGCGAAATTAGACCCAAGGGTCTTCCGGAACTTGAGCTATGGTCTCTATATAGTCACCTCTCGGGTGAACGAGAGGCTGAATGGGCAAATAATCAACACCGCCATCCAGGTGACCTCCGAGCCTGCCCGGGTGGCCGTCATTATCAACAAGAAAAATTTTACCCATGAACTCATCACCACGAGCGGAATTTTCACGGTATCGGTGCTTGAAGAATCCACTCCCCTCACCTTCATCGGCCCTTTTGGTTTCAAGTCGGGAAGAGACATTGACAAATTTGCCAAAGTTCAATTTAAAATAGGCCTTACCGGTGCGCCATTGGTAATTGACCATGCTTTATCAGTGCTGGAGGCTCATGTCATCGATCAAATAGACTTGGGCAGTCATACAATTTTTGTCGGAGAAGTGGTCAGCTCAGAGGTTCTAAAGGAAGGACGTCCGTTAACTTATCAGTATTACCACGAAAATCTGAAGGGAAAATCACCTCCCAATGCGCCTACTTTTAATAAGATGTGAAATTTCTAAAGTTTATAACTGGAAAAGTTATAGATAGGAAAACATAAGGCACGTATAATAATACTGGTTAAAAACAATCAAAGGAGCGAACGAATGAAAAAGTATACCTGTTCCATTTGTGGTTACGTTTATGACCCCGCCGAGGGAGATCCGGAAAATGGCATTGCCCCCGGGACTTTTTTTGAAAACCTTCCTGATTCCTGGAAATGCCCGATATGCGGGGCTTCCAAGGACCAATTCGAGAGTGACTAACCGTTTTCGGAAAATACTCCTTTTTCTCGTGACGGGAAATTGCTGTTCGGTTCATAACATGTCGCTTATTTTTCCATAAAAACTTACTCAATTGACCCTGATACCACGGAACGGGGTGTAAACAGGAGGCTGTGATGTCAAAACCTGAAGAGATGTGGCAATGTCAATTCACCAACTGCGGTTATATATATGACCCGGCCCGGGGGGACAAGAAGGGCAAGATCCCCCCCGGGACCCGTTTTGAAGATATCCCCGAAGACTGGAAGTGTCCATGCTGCGGGTCATCCCAAAAAATGTTCCGACCTCTGGCGGGGCCTGGTTCGGTGGCCGAAGAACAAAGTCGCTGCGCCACATAATTTTTCGTCGCCGCAGATCCCTTGGAACGCGGCGTGAGTCAGCGGCGAGGAGGAGGAAAATGTCCGAAACGAAGTGCCCCTATTGCGGGTCCCAAAGTTTTTACGTCAAGGACCCGGAAGACCAATATGAAATCTATGAGTTTGAACTTCAGGGTGGCTTAATACAGTTCAAGCCCACAGAGGCAGAAACTTCTCAGCCCCCCGAAGTCAGGGGGGAGACCGAAACCTACTGTGGCACCTGCTCCTGGCACGGCAAATTCAACACCCTGAAGTAGCACAAGGGGTTGGCATCAGGTAATTGTTCACATATATCTTTAGAAATTAAAATAACATGCTTAAAGGAGAAAGAAAATGACCGAGAGATTGCAGGTGTACAAGTGTGAGGTTTGCGGGAACATTGTGGAAGTGCTGCATGCCGGGCCGGGAGAATTAGTCTGCTGCGGCGCACCCATGAAAAATTTCGTAGAGAACACCGTGGACGCGGCCAAGGAAAAACACGTCCCGGTGGTCGAAAAAATCGCCGGGGGTTTTAAAGTAAAGGTTGGGAGTGTGCCCCATCCCATGGAGGAGAAACACTACATCGAGTGGATTGAACTCATTGCCGACGGCAAAGCCTACCGGGAGTTCCTCCAACCGGGGCAGGCTCCGGAGGCCACCTTTGCGATCCAGGCGGAAAAGGTTACGGCCAGAGAATATTGCAACCTGCATGGCTTGTGGAAGGCTTAAGTCCTGGGGTGCCGGTGCCGGGTGCCCAAGAGGTCAGACACCTGGAGATAGGCTCAAGGGTGGGGGCTTTCCGGCCCCGGCACAGGAGGACACCTGCATAATCCGATAGCGAGCCCCGGATAAGAGTCTCAGATCAAGGTGCGATCAAACAGGTAATTTTTTGGAGCCGCGAGGCCCAAGCCTGCGCTTGTGCGAGGCGAGCCGCCGGTGCCACTGATTCTTACCTCGTTGACGACAGCTTCGTATAACACTTTCGCCATCTTGGCGATTTCGGCGGGAGAGATCATCAATTGGGTGGCCCGGATGCTGGGGCACAAGAGCCCGGTGGTGACCCTGGAGAAATACAACCGGTTTGTGCCGAACCTGACGCGGTTGGATGGGCGGGCGCTGCTGGAGGCGTGTCAAAATAGCGAAACGTTTCGCTATGGTTTAAAAATATATACCACGATATTAAGCAGTTAACTCAGTTTTTGGTAGTCCCAACGGGAATCGAACCCGTGTCTCTGCCGTGAGAGGGCAGTATCCTAGGCCGCTAGACGATGGGACCCTGGACGAGAAATGTATCTGAGTCGCAGCGCCCTGTCAATGGGGTTTTGCGGTTTTTAGCTTCCCCTTACTGCGCCTTACTCCGAGGTAAGGCCGGTATGCCCCGGCGCCGCCCAAGCCTCCAGCCGGCCCAGGTCCTCCGGTTGGTTGAGGTTGCGGAAGCTGGCCCCCTCGGGATCAAACCTGCTCCACACCCCGGGGTCCCAGACCTCGGGCCGCAGACGCTCCAAGAGCGCCCTGAAGCACCTTTTTTCTTTCAAAAAATCCTCAATCCGGGGCAAAAGCCGTGTGGCGTAGAGCCCCGGGAAGGGTTCCAGACCCCGTTCCCCCCGGCAGACCAGGGCCGGGCGGGAAATTTTGCCGGCGGCCGCCGCCAGGGCCCGGGCCAGGTCCCTGCTTAGCAAAGGCGCATCCGCCGAGGTCAACAGCACCCAGGGGGTGCGGGCGTAAAACAAGGCCGTGGCCAGGCCCCCCACCGGCCCCTGGAAGGGGATGAGATCGGTGATCAGGGGCAGGCCCAACGCCAGGTGCGCTTCGGGGTGATTGGTGACCAGCCAGAGATCGGTCACCACCGGCGTAAGTATCTCGGCCACCCGGCGGGCCAGGGGCTTGCCGGCCAGCCGCAAGGCAGCTTTGTCCCGCCCCATGCGGCGGCTTTCGC
>JBGSLA010000106.1:0-37252 GCA_041740935.1 Desulfobaccales bacterium
GGTCCCCGGCCGCCCCCGCCCCCGCGCCTGCCGGTCAGTCCCGGCTGCTCCACTGGCTGGCCGGGGGCTTTCTGGGCTCTCTCCTCTGTTATTATGTGTTCGGCTATCCCCTGGGCCAGGTCTGGCAAGAAGGCTTGTGGCCCCCGGGCCCCCTGGATGTCCTGGCCCTGGCGGGCCTGTGCTTCCTGGGGTATCGATATTACCAATGGGTCCGGGGAGGCCGGCAGGCCGGTGAGGCGGTTGACCTGCCGAGATTTTTGCGGCCGGAGCACAAGGCCCAACCCGTCCTCAGCGTCAGAGAGGAAGCCAAATCCGGCCTGGCCGTTATTCAGGAGGGGGACCAGGATTTTGACCTCCAGGCCTTTGGCGAGGAAATCGGTTTGCTGGTCCAGGAGTTATATGCGGCCTGGAACCGGGAAGAGATCAGAAGCCTTGACGGCCGGGTGAGGGAAAGTCTGCTGGAATATCTCCAGATGGGCCTGAAAATCATTTCTCTGAGGGAAGAGCGGAGCTATCTGGAGGACCTGGCGGTGGAAGGCATCACCATTACCGCGGCCGGGATCAATGACGGCAGGGAGTGCCTCACCGTGCATTTCCATGGCCGGGTCCTGGATTATGTGCTGGATAAAAGCAGCGGCAAGCTCCTCCTGGGAAGCATGGCCTACCCGGCGGTATTCCAGGAGTACTGGGATCTGGAACGGCCCCTGGGGCAGAACCCCTGGGTGGTGCAGGATATCCGGGAAAGATAAGGCCAGGAACCGGCCCTGCCGGGGAGGAAGTCCGCCCAGGAAAACCCACCGGCCCCCCCAAACCTGCCCCCGGGCCGGGGCTCTCCTGGGAGGCGCGGGGTGAGGCCGCCCCCGGGCCGGCTATGCAGGCTGAAGCCCGGGGCTCCGGGGCTTCCCGCCCACAGAAAACCGAAGACTCTATACCAGCCCTTTTGCCCGGAGCCCCCCGGCCTGCCGAGCCTCCCCGCCGTTCTTTAGCGTTTCTTCCTGGGAGGCGGCGCCGGCGCCTTCCGGAGATTATCCACCAGTTCCTTATCCACCGCGAATTTCAGATCCTGGGCCCGGCGCACATCTTCCTCCGCCTTTTTAACGTTCTTTTGTTGGAAATAGGCGTGAGCCCGGTTGTTGTAAGCCACCGCCAGCTTCGGATTCAACTGCAGGGCCTTGTTGTAATCCGCCAGCGCCCGCTTGTAGTCCTTACTGTGGAAATAAGCCAACCCCCGATTGTTATAGGCATTGGCATATCCTGGATTCAACTGAATGGCTTTGGTAAAATCATCAATGGCTTTCTTGTATTGGTTCATACGGAAATAAGCCAAGCCCCGATTGTTCCAGGCAAGATAAATGCTCTTATCAAGTTGTATGGCCTTATCGAAATCGGCAATTGCTTTGTTATAATCTTTTTTATCGTAATAGATAACCCCTCTTTTGCTATAGGCTAAAGCATATTTTGGATCAATCTGAATAGCTTTATTGTAGTCGGCGAGGGCTTTGTCGAGTTCCTGTTTGTCATAATATGCCAACCCTCGATTATTATAAGCCAAGACAAAAGTTGGATTCAGGCTGATAGTCTTGTCGAAGTCGGCAATGGCTTTGTCAGGATCATTCTGTATGTAATAAATATAACCTCGATTGTTGTATGCCATAGCATACTTTGGATTTAACTCTATGGCCTTGTTGAAGTCGGCAAGGGCCTTGTTATAATCATTTTTCTGGTAATATATCGACCCGCGGTAGTTGTAGGCGATAAAATTCTTGGGATCTAAATTGATGGCCTTGTCGTAGTCAGCGAAAGCTTTTTTAAAGTCTCTGATGGCTGAGTAGGCCATTCCTCTATTGCTATAAGCAACAGCATATTTTGGATTGAGCGCAATAGCCTTGTTGAAGTCAACAATGGCCTTGTCATACATCTTTTTACTATAATAGGCAAAGCCTCGATTGTTATAAGCCAGGTCAAACTTGGAGTTTAATTTAATGGCCTGGTTGAACTCGGTGATGGCCTGGTCATATTGATTCTTTTTTAAGGCCTCCAGGCCCTGATCATTATAAGCTTTGGCGTCTTTCGCCAGAACTGTCTGAGGGGCGCCCGCAGTCAGGCCCATGGTGATGATGACGAATACCGCCAGGATACGATAAAGCTGGTTCAGCATGATGATCTCCTTCTGGTAATATCGGGGGCCCTGCCGCAACCCCATGTTTTTCCCTCGGTGAGGGTTTTTATCCTCAAAATCCGGAGCCCCGGCCGGTGGCCCGACCAGGGCGCCGCCAGACGCCCGGAGCGGCCGGGTGGTGTTCAGCTTCGGTTGACGGCCAGGTAGTCAGAGATGAATATGTCCACCAATTCTTCCATTTTCTTGAGAATATCCTTTGAGGAGGGGGGGCCCACATAGCCCACCGAGCCCTGAAACCAATTGATGGCCCTCACTTCCCGCAGGTCGCCCACGGAGCCCACTTCCCT
The DNA here is from genome assembly GCA_041740935.1 of Desulfobaccales bacterium. Classification (GTDB taxonomy): domain Bacteria; phylum Desulfobacterota; class Desulfobaccia; order Desulfobaccales; family 0-14-0-80-60-11; genus JBGSLA01. The sequence continues at coordinate 2,467 of JBGSLA010000106.1, forward strand.
TTTCAGGTAGGCGTATTCCATCAACATGAGGTTGATGCCATACACCAGTATGCCTCTCGGTTTGATGTTGAAGGTCTTCACCACGATATGCAGGGTTGACAGGGCGGGGGGTTTGGGTTTGCCCAAAACCTTGATTTTCATGCGGCGCAGCCTCTGTTCAACCGTTTCCTGGACCACCTTCCTGGTTAAACCGAGTCGCTCCATATCCGGGTGCAGGTTTTCCACTATAACATGCACCCCGGTTAAACCGCGCAGCCCATCTTTTTGATCGAGGGCCCAGGCCCAGGACGGCAACCAGAGGCAGGCCATCAGCACCAGGGCGCAGGCCTGGAGGAAAAATTTGGCAGTCATCGGCAAACCTGGTCTGAGGTCATTGTGTGAAGGCGCCCCGAATCTCAGGCGCCCGGAGCGCCTAGGTGACATCATGTCCGCCTATTATATCCTGTTCCGGGGTCCTTCGCCAAGCGAACCTTTCTGGTCCCGGAGGGATTTACCGCCCGCGGAGTCCGGTTTTCCGGGTGTCGGGGGGGCCGAAAAATTTTCTGAGACAATCAGGGGCGCGGTCGGCCGGCCCCGGAAACGGGCGCCTTGGCGGCAGCCGCGGGCTCGAAACCCACCCCTTCCCGGGGGGATTTTCCCCCAGGCATCTTCCCCCGGCCATCCTGGGAGAAGGTTGGTTTTTCCCCCGAATTTATTTTATCATTACGGTTATGGATTAGAACGGCATCCGGGGAAAGATTGTTGAGGATTTTCCCCCCCGGCTCCCATAGTCGCCGACCCTGGCCCCGGGACCGAAAAAAGTTCCCTGCCGGCGCCGGGGTCTTCGAGGGCCGCCTTAAGCCCCCGTCACCGGCGACGATCCGGTCGGGACCATGAGGCCGGCCTGAGGCCCGGGGGGGGAACGCCGGTCCTCAGCCCGGGCAGACGCGCCAACCTTAACTGATGATTCCGTTGCCACCTGTGAGCATACCAAGACGTTTGCCCGGATGGGTTTGGGGCTTAATCCTTGGCTGGCTGGTCCTGGGGTGGTCCGGGACCGCCCCGGTCGCGGCTGCGCCGTCCGAGCCGCCCCCCTCCCTGACCTTGCGGTCCCTCTCCATAGAGGGGGCGAACGTCATCAAGGCCCGCAAGATTAGAAGCCAACTGACCATGCCCCTGCCTTCCCTGGCGCCGTGGCGGAAGCGGCCGGCTTTCAAAAAAGAGGCCCTGGAAGCGGACCTTGAGCAGATCAAGGTTTTTTACCGCACCGAGGGGTTTTACCACACCCGCATCACCCCGGAAATAGTCCAGAAAAACGGCCAGGTGGATGTGACCCTGCGCATTGTCGAAGGGCCCTGGGTCAAGGTGACCGACATTGAGGTCAAAGGGCTTACAGCCATCCCGGCCATCGAACGGCGGAGACTTCGGGAGCAAAGGCCCCTGAACCCGGGTGAGCGCTATAACGACGACAGCTATAAGGACCTCAAAAGGCTGTATCTCAGTTACTTCCAGAACCACGGATTTTTTCGGGCCACACTGGCGGGCAGGGTGTATCTGGATGAGGCGGCCAATACCGCCCAGATCGTCCTGGACCTCACCCCCGGGCCGCTCTGCTATTTCGGCGAGGTGAAGGTGGAAGGCGAGGCCAGGACCCCGCCCTATCTTATCCTCCGCAAGTTGGCCTTCCAAAAGGGGGAGCTGTTTTCCCTGGCCAAGATCTATGACAGCCAGAAAAATCTCTACGAAACCGACCTGTTCCGCAGCGCCACGGTCACGCCCCAGGAGGTGCCGCCGGATGAGACCGTTATTCCGGTCACGGTGAACGTCCAGGAGAAGAAAAGACGGTCCCTCAAGGTGGGCCTGGGCTATGGCGATGAGGAACAGTTCCGGGCCCGCCTGGGTCTGCGGGTCAGAAATGTGGCCGGCGGCGGCCGCCTGCTGGACCTGGAAGGCAAGATTTCCGGCATCGAGACCCGGGCCACCGGCACCTTTACCAGCCCGCAGATTTTTACCAGCCGCCTGGACTTCGTGGCTTCGGGGGGCTGGGTCCGCCGGGAACTGCCCAGTTTCACCGACCAGTCGCTGTACACCATGGCCCGGCTGGAGCGCCGGCTGCCCTGGAAATTCCGGGGCTACGCCGGCCACGCCTTTGAGTACGCCCGGCCCTTCGACATCCCGGTGGCCACCCTGATTTTGTTGCAGGACACCGAACCGGGCCGGATTTACCGGTCTTCCATGATCATCTATGGGTTAAGCCGGGACACCACGGTCAACCCCAGCGATCCCACCGGGGGGGGCAAATTGAATTTCGCCGGCGAAGGCGCCCTGGATTTTTTGGGCTCCAATCTGGAATTTTATCGGAACATCATCGAACTGCGCCGCTACCGCACCATCGTCAAGGATGTGGTGTTTTCCGGCCGCTTCAAATTCGGCCTCATCCAACCCATCCAGTCCACCACCCAGATTCCCATCCAACGCCGCTTTTTCAGCGGGGGCTATAACAGCGTCCGGGGCTATCGCCTGGATTATCTGGGCCCCCGGACGCCGTCCGGGGACCCCCTGGGCGGCGACGCCCTGCTGGAGGGCAACCTGCAAGCCAGGGTGCCGCTGTATAAAAAATTCCGGGCTGTGGGCTTCGTGGACTTCGGCAATGTTTTTTTCAAAGCCGGGGATATTGACGTCGGCCAGTTGAAATATGCCGCGGGCTTCGGCCTGAACTACCTCACCCCCATCGGTCCGGTGGGCCTGTATTTTGCCTGGCCGCTGAACCCCATCGACCCGGCGGCGGACACCTTTCGGGTGCACTTTACCATCGGGCCGTCTTTTTAAGCAGGCCAGCCCTGGTTTATACCGGGGGCGGCTGTAGGGGCGGGTTTTAAACCCGCCCCTACGAAAAGATTTTCATTGCTGGGGGCGGCCAATTTGGGCATATAGGTTTCAAATCGGGGAAAGGCAACTTTATGCGCCTCAGGCGAGCCGTTTCAGTGTCCTTGGTGGTCCTGCTCCTGGTCGGCCTGTTTGCCGTTCTGGGGGTCTTGCGTTCGGATTTCTTCTGGCGCTGGGCCGGGGAGAAGGCCCTGGCCGCGATCCAGGAGCGCCTCCAACCCCGGCTGCAGGTGGTTGAAATCACCGGCAATATTTTTGACGGGCTCTTTTTCAAAAATATCTCCCTGACTACGCCTGAAGAAGAGCTGTTTCGAGCCCGGAGCCTGGAAATCCGCCTGTCCCTGTGGTCCCTGTTCGAGCTCAAACCGGTGTTCGGCCGGGTGGCCCTCCACAAGCCCCGCCTCATCCTCCGACAGGACCAGGACGGCCGCTGGAATATCGCGGCTCTGCTGCGGTCCGCCGGCCCCCCCGCCCCCGGCCCCGAAGAACCGGGGCGACTGCCGGGGTTCATCCGTTCCGTGAAATTTTCCCAAATCCTCATCATCGACGGCCAGGTAGAGATCACCCAGGGGGGCGAAACACGGAAAATCAGCAACCTGGACCTGGACCTGGGTCTGACTCTGAATAATCCCCTAACCCCGGAACAGACCATCAGCGTGACCAGGCTGCTGGCGGCCGGGCCCGCCCCCTTCGGCCGGGTGGTGGCCGACGGCCGGCTGACTTACGGGAAAAATACGCTCGAGGTGCCCCTCTTCGAGGTGAAAACCGGGGACCACACCCTCTTTTCCCTGGCAGGCCAGGCAGACCTGGGTGAAGGCGGGCAGATCCAGGCCGACGGTCAACTGGCCCTGTCGGCCCAACAGGTTCGCACGTTTTGGGATCAGTGGCCCGCTCAAGGGGATGTGGCCGCCAAACTAAAAATCCAGGGCACCTTCTCCCAGGTGCGCCTGAGCCTGGACGGGCAGTTTCGGGACGCGACCCTGGACGCCGCGGGCACGTTGGGTCAAACCGGGGACACCTGGGAGTATGAGCTCAGCGGTGACCTGAAAAATCTGAGCCCGGGCCTTATGGCTCTCTATGATGCGGAACTGGCGAAAAAAATCAGCCCCTTAAGCCCCCTGGGCCTCACCTTCCAGGTGCGGGGCGCGGGGCTCGGCTTCCCTCCGGCGCAGATGTCCCTCAACCTCGAAAGCGGCCCCTGGCAGTATGGCAAGGCCAGGGTGGAGCGGCTCAAGCTCTCCCTCACCGGAGACCGGGATACCCAGGAATTTCAGGCCTCGATCAAGAGCAGCCTGGGCGCCCTGACCCTCAAGGCCCAAGGGTCTCTGCTGACGGGCGCGCAGGGCAAATTTGCCGTGCAGGTGGATTCCTTGAACCCCGGCCCCCTGGATTTGGGCGCTCCGGAGGGAACCGTCATAAACGGCAAGCTGACCGGCGCCTTCACCTCCCCCGGCTGGCAGGCCCTGGAGCGCCTGAAGGTCTCGGGGGACCTGGAGGCCGGGGGCCGCATGGGGCCCCATGCCCTGAAAACCCAGGCGCGCCTGGCCTGGGATAACACCAAACTGGAAATTCCCCGGGCCGCCGTTCAGGTGGGGAATCTGAGCGCCGAACTCCAGGGCGCCCTGGTGGGGGACGTCTTGAACTTCTCCCATCGGGGAAAATCCAGCCCCGGCGGCAACTGGCCCATTCCCGCGCAACTGGGAGGGCAATTCTCCTGGGAAGGCGCCCTGCGGGGGAGCCTGGCCGAGCCCCAGGTGGCCCTGCAGGCCAAAGGCCGAGGCCTTTCCTTTGAGCAATACCGCGTCCAGAACTTCTCTCTGGATGCCCAGGGCTCGGGGTGGCCCCCCTCCGAGGGGCGGGTGACTCTCCAGGCCACCGGGCTCCAAACCCCGGCGGGCGCCTTTGCCCAGGCCAACCTGAGGGCTAACGGCGATGACCAGTTGTGGACCTTTGACCTGAACGCCTCAGGCCCGGCCGCGGCCAAGATTGATCTGCGGGGGAGCGCCCACCTCTGTGACCGCTGGCTTTCCCTGGAGCGGGCCCAGGTCCGCCTGAAAAATTTCCAGATTCACAATCTGGGACCGGTGGACATCAATTTTGCCTCCGGCCTCGAGATAAAGCCTGTGGTTTTTAAGATAAATGAGGGGCGGGCGGCGCTGGCGGCCGCTTTGACCCAGGGGCAGGTCTCCGGCCGGCTGGAGGTGCAAAACCTGGCCGCGGAGTGGTTCGCGCCCCAGGGCGTGCCCCTCAAGGGAGCCCTGAGCGGTCGGGCCACCCTGAGCGGCGAGGCCCGCCGGCCCATCATCCAGGGGGAGGTCAGCCTCGGACCGGGCCGCTATCTGGAGGTGGATTTTCAGTCGCTCCGGACCTCCTTCGGCTACCGGGACAACCGCCTGAACCTCAACGGCAGCCTGCAAACCAGGACCGGCGGGCCGACCCTGTCCTGGACCGGCCATCTCCCCCTGGCCCTCACCCTGATGCCCTTCACCTACGCCCTGGGCCAGGAGGGCATGCGGGTGTCGCTGAAGGGCGAAAACGTCGATCTGTCGCTCTTGCCTTCCTTCACCAGGGAAGTGGAAAAAGCCCGGGGCTCCCTCAAACTTGAGGCCAAAATCGAAGGCGCCGTCCAGAAGCCGCAGGTCTCCGGCCAGATCAGTTGGGAGGCGGGCTCTGTCCAACTGCGCCGCGCCGGCGCCACCTATCAATTGCAGCCCGGAGAAATCCGCTTCCAAAACAACCGGATCACCATTCCCCAACTCACCCTGGAAAACCAGGGGACCGCCACCCTGACCGGCGATATCATCCTGGCGGGCCTCCTGCCCGACGAGGTCAGGGCCAAGCTCCGCCTGGATAATTTCAAGGCCATCGACAAGCTCGGCTCCGAGGCCCTGGTCAATGGCGCCGTCAACCTGAACGGCCGCTGGCCGGACCTGGCCGTCCAGGGCAACCTGCTCATTCCCCAGGCGACCTTCCGCCTCAGTTTTCTCAATCTGGGCACCACCGCCACCAATAAAGACATTGTGCTGGTGAAAAAGGAGGAAAAGCCGGTCCCCGAGAAACCCAAAGCCGCCAAACCGCCGCCAACCCCGGAGCCCGAGGTCTGGAGAAACCTCAGGGTGGATCTGGAGGTCCAGGCCCCCAAAAATGTCTGGGTGGATGACCGGGCCGCCAAAATCGAGGCCGCGGTGGATGTGAAGGTCAGAAAACGCCCGGACCAGGACCTCACCTATGTCGGCGCCATCCGGGCGCTCCAGGGCAAGGTCTTCATCGTGGGCCGGGAATTTCAGGTGACCAAGGGGATTGTCGTGCTGCCCGCCCAACCCGGCGCCGAGCCCACCCTGGACGCGCGCATTGAATATGAAACCGGCGATGTCACCCTGTTCGCCGACGTCTCGGGTCCGGTGAGCAACCCCAAGATCGTGCTCCGGGGCGAACCCGGCATCACTGAAACCGATTGGATGTCCTATCTGCTCTACGGCAAACCCATTGCGGCGCTCAGCCGGGAGGAGCAGGGGGCCGCCATGGCCGCGGGCGCCTTCGGGGGCTTGGCCACCAAAATGATCCTCAAAGACTTCCTGGGCATGGCCCCGCCCATCACCAAAGGGCTGACCATCACCTACCAGCATAGGAACGACCCCCTGTATCGGGATGACCCCTATCAGGTGGTCATTCAGTACCGCATCAACCGCCGGTTCAGCGTGCAATCCCAGGTGGGCGGGCGCAACACCGGCGGCGACGTCCTGTTCAATCTGGATTTTTAAGCACCTGGCTGTTGCGGGGTTTTTTGGGAACAATTTCGGCGCCGTAGGTCCGGGCGTAGACCTGGGTGAATTCCGCGCCCAGGAAGATGATCTGCGCCGAATAATAGACAAAAAGGAGCAGCACCACCAGGGAGCCGGCCGCGCCATAGGCCGAACTGATGGTGCTTCTGGCCAGGTACAGGCCCAGAAGATATTTCCCCAACACAAACAGACCCGCAGTTATGGCCCCGCCCATCCACACATCCCCCCAGGATATTTCGACGTCCGGCAACATTTTGTATAACAGAGCAAACAGCAGGGCGAGAAGAACGAAGGAGACGATATCGTTGAGCCAGCCGATCAGTACAAAAGGGATATCTATATAATTGCTTAAAAAAAGGCTCATGGCCGCAATGACCGAACTTGCCAACATTGATAAAAATATAAACCCTCCGGCCAGGAGTACAATAACCAGGGCCTTTAATCTATCCAGAATTAAGTGGAGAAATCCTGAATAACCGCTTTCAACCCCCCACATGGCGTTGAGCGCATTTTTCAACATGATGCCTGCTGTTGTTGAGCCGACTATAACTAATGAAATTGCTATGAGTGTGGCTCTCAAGCCTGACCCGGCCTGATAGCTGCTTTGAATGGTATTCATGACAAACTGCGCATTTTCATGACCGAGTAATTTCGTCAGCTCCCCCAAAAGATATATTTGTACAGACCCTTTTCCCAGGATAAACCCGACGAGCACCACAATAATGATAAGGATAGGCGCCAACGAAAATATCGTATAAAAGGCCAGGGCCGCGCCCAATTGGGAGGCATTGTCTTTGCTCCATTCCCTGTAGGTGTCTTTCAGTAAGAAATACATCCGTTGGGCAAAATTGACGGCCTGGCGAGACGATTGCTTGTCCATGAGGGGCGCCCTCTTTCTTGAGGTTCCGGCAAAAAACCGCGGGGGTCGATGGCTTACACCCGTTTATACCAGGATATGTGCCAAAGATACAGGTATTCCAGGAGAATCCCGCCTGTCCGCCGGCCTGGAGCCGGGACCACGAGGCTCTTGCCTGTGCTCCCGGTTTATGGGGTTGGGGGAGGGAGGTGGGGGAGGGGGCAGGGGCCCAGCGGCCCGGTAGCACGGGCATCCTGCCCGTGCCTGAACGGGCTGGAAGCCCGTTCTACCGGTTAAAGGTGCGGTGGGGGGATAAGCGTGGTGTATGGCGGGATAGCGCCGCGCCTCCGGCCTTGGGGCTCCTTTTCGGGGACGCCGTCCTGCCGGGGCGTGGCCCCCTCAATTTGATTGACAAATGTTCTCTATCTTATTTAGAATTATTATTTTGGAAATATACGGCCATGATTCGCGCCATTCGCGGTATGAAAGATATTCTGCCCCCCGAAACCTCGCGGTGGCAATGGGTGGAAAGCCAGGCCCGGGAGGTCTTTGAGCTCTACGGGTATCAGGAGATCCGTCTGCCCCTGCTGGAAAGAACCGAACTGTTCGCCCGCAGCATCGGGGCCGACACCGACATCGTGGCCAAGGAGATGTACACCTTCACCGACCGCAGCGGGGATTCTTTGACCCTGCGGCCGGAGGCCACCGCCCAGGTGCTCCGGGCCTGCCTGGAAAACGGCCTGGTGCGCCGGGCCGGGGTGCAAAAGTTTTTTCTCCTGGGGCCCATGTTCCGCTACGAGCGGCCCCAGAAAGGGCGCTACCGCCAGTTTCACCAGATCAACTGCGAGGCCCTGGGGAGCGACGCCCCGGAACTGGACGCCGAGGTCATCCTGATGCTCCTGGATCTTTTGGCCAGGGTGGGGCTGCCGGAAGCGCGTCTGCTGATCAATTCCCTGGGCTGCCCTGAGTGCACCCCGGACTTCAAGTCCCAGCTGCAGCTCTATCTGGCTGCGCAGGAGGGCTGGTGCGACGACTGCCGGCGCCGCCGGGAAGTGAACCCCTTGCGGGTGCTGGATTGCAAGTCCCTGCATTGCCAGGCCCTCCTGGCCGGGGCCCCGGTCATGGAGGACAGCCTGTGCGAGGCCTGCGCCCGGCATTATGGGTGGGTCTTGAGCCTGCTGGATGGGGCCGGCCTGGCTTACGAAAAAAATCCCCGGCTGGTGCGGGGCCTGGATTATTACACCCGCACCACCTTTGAGATCACCGCCCCGGGGCTGGGGGCCCAGGACGCGGTGGCCGGGGGCGGCCGCTACAACGGCCTGGCCCGGGAGTTGGGCGGGCCGGACCTGCCAGGTTTGGGTTTTGCCATCGGCGAGGACCGGCTCCTCGAGGTCCTGTCCCCGGACGCCGGCCCCAGCAAACGGCCCCTGACTTTTGTGGCCGCGCTGGGGGACGCAGCCCGACAGCGGGCCTTTGTCTGCCTCCAGGAAATCAGGGCTCTACGGCTGCCCGCGGCCATGGATTTTGAAGGCCGCTCCTTAAAATCGCAAATGTCCCTGGCCGACCGCCTGGGTGCGTCTTTTGTGGTAATATTAGGAGATCAGGAACTGGCCGCGGGCCAGGCCCTGCTGCGCCACATGGCTTCGGGCGAGCAGGACGCCGTGCCCCTGACCGAACTGGCCCCGACCCTGGCGGCCCGGGCCGGGCTCAAGGAAGGAAGCTGACGTGTTCGATTCACTAGCGGGGCTTAGGCGCACCCATTCCTGCGGGGTTTTACGGGCTAAGGACGAGGGCCGGGAAGTGGTGCTGATGGGTTGGGTGCAGCGCCGCCGGGACCACGGAGGCCTGGTCTTTGTGGACCTGCGGGACCGGGAAGGCCTCACCCAGGTGGTGTTCAATCCGGAAATCAACCTCGACGTCCATACCAAGGCCGGGGTGCTGCGGGATGAGTTTGTGCTGGCGGTGCGGGGTCTGGTGAACCTCAGGCCCCCCGACATGGTGAACCCCCAATTGGGCACCGGGGAAATCGAGGTGGTGGCCGAAGAACTGCGCCTGCTCAACTCCTCCAAAACGCCGCCCTTTGAACTCGAGGATTTCCGGGTGGACATTTCCGACGCCCTGCGCCTCAAGTACCGCTATCTGGACCTCCGGCGCCCCAGCATCATGAAGCCCATCCTGTTCCGGCACCGGGCCGCGCAGGTGGCCCGCCGCTATCTGAACGAACAGGGCTTCATCGAGGTGGAGACCCCCATCCTCACCAAAAGCACGCCGGAGGGGGCGAGGGATTATCTGGTCCCCAGCCGGGTGCAGCCGGGCTATTTTTACGCCCTGCCCCAGTCCCCCCAGCTTTTCAAGCAGCTGTTGATGATGTCGGGCCTGGACCGCTATTACCAGATCTGCCGCTGCTTCCGGGATGAGGACCTGCGGGCCGACCGCCAGCCGGAATTCACCCAGATCGACATGGAGATGGCCTTCATCACCGAAGAGGACGTTTATCAGGTGGTGGAAGGGCTCATCGTCGCCCTGCTGGACGAGACCGTGGGGGTCAAGGTGGACCGGCCTTTTCCCCGCCTCACTTTTGCGGACTGCATGGGCCGCTTCGGCCTGGACCGGCCGGACACCCGCTTCGGTTTGGAGTTGCGCGAGGTCGGCCATATCGTTAAGGAAAGCGATTTCCGCACCTTTAAGGAAGTGCTCGGCCAGGGGGGGATGGTCAAGGCCCTGTGCGCCCCGGGCCTGGCCCGGCTGACCCGCAAGGACCTGGACGACCTCACGGGATTTGCCGGCATTTATGGGGCCAAGGGGCTGGCCTGGGTGAAGCTGGTGAGCAGCGGCTGGCAGTCGCCCCTGGCCAAATATTTCCCCGAGGGCGTGAAAAACGCGCTCACCGACCACCTGGGCGCCAGAGAAGGGGACATCTTCTTTTTTGTGGCGGACGCCCCTGAGGTGGCCAACACCGCGCTGGGGCAGCTCCGCCTGCACCTGGCCCAACGGGAGGGGCTGGTCCCGGAAGACAAGTTTAACCTGGTGTGGGTCACCGATTTTCCCCTGCTGGAGTACGACCTGCAGGAAGGGCGCTACAACGCCATGCACCACCCCTTTACCGCGCCCCGGGAAGATGATATTCCCTTACTTAAGAGCGATCCCGGCCGGGTGCGGGCCCGGGCCTACGATTTGGTGCTGAACGGCCAGGAGATCGGCGGCGGCAGCATCCGCAACTTCCGGCGGGACGTGCAGGAACAGGTTTTTCAGGTCCTGGGCATCGGCACCGAGGAGGCGGAGGAAAAATTCGGCTTTCTCCTGGAGGCCCTGGATTACGGCGCGCCGCCCCACGGGGGGGTGGCCTTCGGCTTTGACCGGCTGGTGGCCATCCTCTGCGGGGTCAAATCCATCCGGGAGGTCATTGCTTTTCCCAAAACCCAAAAGGCCGGCTGTCCCCTGACCCGGGCCCCCTCCCGGGTGGAGGCCGAGCAGCTTCTGGAGTTGGGGTTGAGGGTGGAGAAGTAGAAATAAAAAAAACGGCGGGCCGAGCCCGCCCTACAAATTATGCTTGAAAATTCCCGGCATCGGGGATTCTCATAAAAGGTGCCCAAGCAGAGCTTGGGCCACAAGCCCGTTCCCAAGCGGGAGCTTGGGAACGAGGTTATAACAAGGTTGTTTCTGTTGTCATCCTGAACGAAGTGAAGGATCACAGGTTTTTAAAGAAACGAGATTCTTCGCGGCGCTCAGAATGACATGATGGTAAATTAATGGTTTTTAAAAATAATTTCTGGAAAAAAGTTGCTTATTAACCTAATCAGCCCAAAGCCCAAAGCCCAAAGCTCATAGCTCAAAGCTCAACAATACCAAGAAACGGATGGCAAGCCATGGCACGCTGGAACCCTGAACGGCGCTTATTGGATCACGAGCACACCCATTTTTGGCGGCATCAGTTGGTGGAGGTGGATGAACCCAACCTGATGCGCAACATCTTTCCCTATACCGAGGTGGCTCGCATCGACTTTGACTATAAATTCGTGATGCCCAACCCCGCAGAGCAGATGCTCATCACGGACACCACCTTCCGGGATGGCCAGCAGGCCCGGCCCCCCTATTCGGTGCGGCAGATGGTGGAGATCTTTGACATGCTCCACAAGCTCTCCGGGCCCAAAGGGATCATCCGCCAAACCGAGTTTTTCCTGTACAGCGCCAAGGACAAAGAGGCGGTGGAGCGCTGCCGGGAGCGGGGCTATCTCTATCCGGAAATCACCGGCTGGATCAGGGCGCATGCCGCGGACCTGAAACTGGTGAAGGACATGGGCCTGGGCGAAACCGGCATCCTCACCTCGGTGTCCGACTATCATATCTTCATGAAATTAAATCGCAGCCGGGGCCAGGCCCTGGAGGGCTACCTGAACATCGTCAAGGCCGCGCTGGAGTTGGGCATTGTGCCCCGCTGCCACTTCGAGGACATCACCCGGGCGGACATCTACGGCTTCTGCGTGCCCTTCGCCATCGAGCTCATGAAACTGAGGGAGCAGAGCGGCATCGACATCAAAATCCGGTTGTGCGACACCATGGGCTATGGCGTCCCCTATCCCGGATCCGCCCTGCCCCGGAGCGTCCCCAAGCTGGTGCGGGCCATGATCGAGGACGCCGGCGTCCCCGGCCACCTCATGGAATGGCACGGGCACAACGATTTTCACAAGGTTTTTGTCAACGGGGTCACCGCCTGGCTCTACGGCTGCGGCGCGGTGAACGGCACTTTGCTGGGCTTCGGGGAGCGCACCGGCAACTCGCCCATTGAAGCGCTGCTCATGGAATACATCTCGCTTCGGGGGACCAGCGACGGCATCGACACCACGGTGATCACCGACATCGCCCAGTATTTCGAGCGGGAACTGCACTACCGCATTCCCCCGAATTATCCCTTTGTGGGGGCGAGCTTCAATGCCACCAGCGCCGGGATTCACGCTGACGGTATGCAAAAATTCGAGGAGATTTACAATCCCTTCGACACCACCAAGATCCTCAAGCGCCCCCCCACCATCACCATCACCGACAAGTCGGGCAAGGCCGGCATTGTCCACTGGGTCAACTCCCGCCTGGGGCTCATGGGGGAAGGCCAGGTGGACAAGGGTCATCCGGGGGTAGTGAAAATTCACAAGCGCATCATGGAGATGTACGAAGAGGGACGGGTCACCTCCATTTCCAATGATGAAATGGAAAACCTGGCCCGGAAATACCTCTCCGAATTCTTCGTGTCGGAGTTCGACCGCTTAAAGAAGAAGGCCCATGAACTGGCGGCCCACCTGGCCCTGGACCTGGCCGAGCAGGAGGACGTCCGCTCCATGCAGCCGGAGCGTATGGAGCCCGTGTTGCAGCGGGCCCTGGAGAAAAACCCCTTTGTGCAGTTCATGTACGTCACCAACACCGAGGGCCGCAAGATTACGCGCAACATCACCCACATCGTGCATCGGGCCAAATTCGAGACCATGGGCCTGGAGGAGGATTTCTCCAACCGGGACTGGTTCATCGAGCCCATGAAGACCGGCAAGGTGTATGTCTCCGACTTTTACACCTCCCGGTTCACCGGGGCTCTGTGCATCACGGTGAGCGTGCCCATAAGGGACGACAATGACGAGATCCAGGGGGTGCTGGGCCTGGATATCCGCTTCGAAGACATGGCCAAGATGGAGCAGAACGGCGAGATTTAGGAATCTTTCCGGGGGGAGGGCTGGGGGAGCAGTGGCTCCCCCACCCTTCCCCCGGACCCCCCTCCCAACCCCCTTTAAGGGGTTGGGGGAGGGGGTGTGGGGGGAGAAGGGGGGCAGGGGTCTGTGACCCCGGTAGCACGGGCTTCCAGCCCGTGGGAACCCCCCTCCCCCACAATAAACTTTCCCAGGCAACAAAGGGGACGTCGCCCTTCCCCTGCCTCATTTCACCACGCGAGGTGTCACATGGATGATCCCAAAAAATTGCAAGAGGCCAAGGCCAAATATGACGCCCAGGTAGACAAGGTGCTCAAAAAGATGTCGGAGCGCCGGGCCGAATTCGTCAACACCTCCGGCATTCCCGTCCACCGGGTCTACACCCCGCTGGACATGCAGGAATTCGACTATCTCAAACAACTGGGCCTGCCGGGGCAGTATCCCTTCACCCGGGCGGTGCAGCCCACGGCCTACCGGGGCCGCTACTGGACCATGCGCCAGTACGCCGGCTTCGCCACCGCGGAGGAAACCAACGAGCGCTATCACTTTCTGCTGAAGTCCGGGCAGACCGGCCTGTCGGTGGCCTTTGACCTCCCCACCCAGATCGGCTACGACTCCGACCACGAACTGGCCCAGGGGGAGGTGGGCAAGGTAGGGGTGGCCATCGACTCCCTGTGGGACATGGAGCGGCTCTTCCAGGGCATTCCTCTGGACCAGGTCTCCACTTCCATGACCATCAATTCCCCCTGCGCCGTTATCCTGGCCATGTATCTGGCCGTGGCCGAAAAGCAGGGAGTAAGTTTCGACAAACTCCGGGGCACGGTGCAAAACGACATCCTCAAAGAGTATCCCGCCCGTGGCACCTACATTTTCGGTCCCCGGAAATCCATGCGCCTGATTACCGACATTTTCGCCTTTTGCACCGAAAAGGTGCCCCAATGGAACACCATCAGCATCAGCGGCTATCACATCAGGGAGGCCGGCTCCACCGCGGCGCAGGAAGTGGCCTTCACCTTGGCCAACGGCATCGCCTACGTGGACGCGGCCATTGCCGCGGGGCTCAAGGTGGACGAGTTCGGCCCCCGGCTGTCCTTCTTTTTCAACTCGCATCTGGATTTCCTGGAAGAAATCGCCAAATTCCGGGCGGCCCGGCGCCTGTGGGCCAAGATCATGAAGGAGCGCTTCAACGCCCAGGACCCCCGCTCCCAGAGTCTGCGCTTCCACACCCAGACCGCGGGCTGCAGCCTTACCGCGCAGCAGCCCCTGAACAACATCATGCGCACCGCGTTCGAGGCCATGGCCGCGGTGTTAGGCGGCACCCAGTCTTTGCACACCAACTCCTTTGACGAGGCCCTGGCCCTGCCCTCGGAGCTGGCGGTGCAGGTGGCCCTCAAGACCCAGCAGGTCATCGCCTACGAAAGCGCGGTGTGCGACACCGTGGACCCCCTGGCCGGGGCCTATTACCTGGAATATCTCACCGACCAGATCGAGGCCAAGGCCCGGGATTACATTGACCAGATCGACCGTTTGGGGGGCGCGGTGGCGGCCATCGAAAAGGGCTTCATCCAGAAGGAGATCCAGGACAGCGCCTACCGCTACCAGCGGGAAATCGAAAAGGGCGAGCGCATCGTGGTGGGCCTCAACAAATTCCAGGTCAAGGAAGAGGGAAAGCCCAAGGACCTCCTCAAGGTGGACCCGGAGGTGGGCAACAAGCAGCTGGCCGGGCTCAAGGAACTGAAAAGCAAGCGGGATGAGGCCGCGGTGAAAAAGGCCCTGGCTGACGTCAAGACCGCGGCGGCAGGCACCGCCAATATGATGTATCCTATTTTAACCGCGGTAACGGCCCTGGCCACCCTGGGGGAAATCTGCGACACCCTGCGGGGCGTCTGGGGCGAATACGAGATGACGGTGTTTTAGGGGCTGTGAGCTGTGAGCTGTGGGCTGTGGGCTTTGAGCTATGAGCTGTGGGCTGTAGGCTTTAAGCTGTAAGCCATAAGCCATAAGCTTTAAGCTTTAAGCTAAACGATCATGGACAACTTTAGCCACCCCCGAGGATAAAAAAATGTGGAACAGCCGCCCCCGGCTGTTCTTTAAGAGACAGGCGAGGGCGCCTGCTCTACATTTCCCCGGGGTACTTTCACGCTAAAAACAAGGGAACACTTGCAGCTCTGGAGCGGCCCGTGGCGGTTGTCATCCAATGTGCCTGGCACATGCCCAAGGCCGCGGCGGGGCGTTAGGGGTATTCCAATCGGTTATGAGGCTGACGCGGCTCATGGCGGGCCTTCTGGGGATGGCTGTCCTCTGTTCCCCATGTCCGGTTGCGGCCCAGGCAACCCGTGAACCTCTGGGGCAGGAGGAAGCCTTCCAACTGCTGGATAAAAACCGGGACGGCAGAATCACCCGGGAGGAGTTTGTCGGCTTCTGGAAAAATCCCCACACCGGAGCCCGGGAATTTCAGAAATGGGATGCCGACGGGGACGGCGTCATCAGCCGGGAAGAGTATCTCGGGGACGGGGGAAGGGGCAGTCAGCCCCCACCGGCCAAGGAATAACCGCGTCATATAAAGTCACGTTTTCCACCCCTGATTACCGGGAACGGTTGGGAAACTCTCAGTTCGGGCTCGGCATGATGGCGGAACCGCCAAAGGTTTTTTCTGTAGCCGCAGCCTTTAGGCTGCGCTGGACGCTCCCGAATTGGAAAAGGTTTTAGGCGCAGGCTGAAGCCTGCGGCTACAGGTTCATGGGTGTCAGACCAACTTGAAGTTCTCTGTCAAATTTCAACAGAGGTTTCGTTGATTTTTTGTGCGAAACTTAACAGTAAAAGACGATAACCCCAGCCCCTGATGCTGGACCCCGCAATCAGAACCAAGCCATGGACAGGGAGAACCGCACATGAAGCAAGACAGAAAAATCCGGGTATTGGCCGCCAAACCGGGACTGGACGGCCATGATCGGGGCATCAAGGTCATCTGCGCGGCCTTGAGGGACGCAGGCATGGAAGTCATCTACACCGGCCTCAGGCAGACGCCTGAGCAGATCGTCAGCGCCGCGGTGCAGGAGGACGTGGACGTCATCGCCATGAGCTGCCTGTCCGGGGCCCACGGCTATCTTTTCCCCCGGGTGATGGACATCCTCAAGGGCAAAGGCGTCAGCGACATCCTGGTCCTGGGGGGCGGCATCATCCCCGAAGAGGACGTTCCGGCCCTGAAGGGCGCCGGCATTGCCGAGATTTTCACCCCCGGCACCGACACCGGCGACATCGCCGCCTACATCCGGGAGAACATTCGGAAAAATTAAACTTCAACAACAAAGGGGCGGAGATGGTCGCCTCCGCCCCCCTGCCGCTGCTTCCAAATCGCTCAGGACGCCGCTTTGGCGCCGTAAGTCCGCCTGACCAACTCCAACTCCTGCCGTTTGCTCTGCACCACCTCGTTAATCCTGGCCTCATGCAGCATGTTTAAAATATCCCGGATTTGGGGCCCCGGTTGAAAACCCAGGCCGATGAGGTCCTTGCCCCGCAGTTCGGGCTTCAAGTGCTTCAAGTGGGTGAAATACAGGGACAGGAAGCGCTTCGAGGCCTCCTGGCGCGATTTGGCCATGATGTAGAGCAGATACTCGGTGCTGATGGGCGCCAGCAAGTGGTAAATCTGGCTGCGGCTGGGCTCCCCCAGGCGGAACAGTTTCATCAGGGCCTGGTCGGCGGCCTCTTTGCCCCCCCGGATGGCCGCGGCCAGCTTGGGGGGGAGCCCGAAGCGCTGCAGCAATTCCCCCAATTCCTCCGAGGACAAAGGCTCCACCAGCCCCAGAAAATACACCAGCCAGCGGTCGAAGGTTTCCTCCAGGTACGACAGCTTCATCCAGGAGAGCACCGCCTGGACGCGCTCCAGCATGGCCCGGGTGCCCTCGTCGAACCACAGCCGGGGGTGAATGGCCTTGAGCAGATCGAGCTCCGCCAGCCGGGCGATGGCCGGGATGGGGTTTTCTTCCTGGAGGATCAGCTGCAGTTCGTGGAACAGCCGGGCCCCGGAAAGGCGGTCGAAAAAGTTGTTTTTCACCGCGTTCTGGATGAGGTTGATGGTGAGCTTGCTGATGCGGAAGCCGAAGCGCTGCTCGAAGCGGATGGCCCGGAAGACCCGGGTGGGGTCCTCCACGAAACTGAGGTTGTGCAGCACGCTGATGCGCCGTTCCTTCATGTCCCGGTGGGCCCCGAAAAAATCCAGCAGGGTGCCGAACTCGTCGGGGTTCAATTTCACCGCCAGGGTGTTGATGGTGAAGTCCCGGCGGTAGAGGTCCATCTTGATGGAGCTGTACTCCACCACCGGCAGGGCCCCCGGCGCGTCGTAATATTCGGTGCGGGCCGTGGCCACGTCCACCTTGAAGCCGTCCGGGAAGATGATCACCGCGGTCTTGAATTTCTGAAACACCCGGGCCCGGGCCCCGGAGAGGGCCGCAAATTTTTTGGCAAAAACAATGCCGTCCCCTTCGATGACCAGGTCCAGGTCCAGGTTTTCCTGCTTGATGAACAGGTCCCGGACAAAGCCCCCCACCACGTAGGCGCGGAAACCCAACTCCTCGGCCACCCGGCCCATCTGAGCCAGCATGGCCAGGATGGGTTTGGGGAGGCGCTCCCGCATCATGCTGAGGATATTTTTCTTGCGCAGGGGCTGGGACCACTGGCTTTCCTCGGTCTCTTCGCCCATGTCGATGAGAAGGTTCAAGAGATCGGTGCGGCTGATGATGCCCACCACCTCGCCCTCCTGGATCACCGGCAGCAGGCGCTGTTTGTGAACCACCAGGTTGTCCCGGATCTCCGGCAGGGTGGCCTCGAGTCCCACCGTGGCCACCGGGGTGCTCATGTACTCTTTCACCGGGTGATCCTTGAGCCCGTGAAAAATCCCCTTTTCCACAATCTGCCGGGAGATCAGCCCCATGAGTTTGGTCCCCTCGATCACCGGCAGGGCGTTGATGCTGTAGCGGTTGAGCACCAGCTCGGCCCCCTCCAGGGTGACCTCCGGCGCCACCCATTTCACCGGGAAGCTCATGATGTCCCGGGCCCGGCGCAGGGGCCGCACCCGCCGCTGGATGACCTGCCGCAGGCTTTCCTCCACCTGGGACAGGGGCTTGTCCTTGATGGCCGCGGACGCGGCGTACTCGTGGCCGCCGCCCCCCATTTCGGCTAAAATCTCGCCCACATTGACTTCGGGGAGGCGGCTGCGCCCCACGATGAACACCCGGTCCTCCATCTGGCCCAGGGCGAACAGCACCTGCAGGTTCTCCATGTCCATGAATTTATGGGCCAAAACCGCGAAATCGGCCACGTATTGGGAGGTTACGGTCCGGGCCAGGACCACCTCGATGCCGTCCACCGGAAAGCGGCTGGCGTGGGCGATGAGATCGTTCAAGATGGCCACCTGCTCCGCGGTGAGCTCCCGGGTGACCATCTGGGCCACCACGTTGAGGTCGGCCCCGTGGCGCAACAGATACGCCCCGGTCTCGAAGTCCTCCGGGGTGGTGGAGGAAAAGGTCAGGGAGCCGGTGTCCTCGAAGAGTCCCAGGGCCATGATGGTGGCTTCCTGGGGAGACGGATCCAATTGTTTTTCCTGCAAAATTTTCGCCAAAATCGAGGTGGTGGACCCCAGGGGCCGGACCACCTCGAGGCTGCCGTGCAGGTCCTCCGGCGAGTCGGGGTGATGGTCGTAGATGTGGATGTCCACCTCGCCCGAGGCCGCGGCTTCGGCAAACTTGCCGATGCGGGAGCGTTGGCGGGTGTCCACCAGGATGAGGCGTTTGATTTCTTCCGGGGCGACGTTTTTGGCCTTGGCGAAATCGAGGAAATAAAAGCTGGAGCGGATGAAAAAATCCCGCAGGTTCCCCTCCTGGGCGCCGGGGAACACCAGGATGGCTTCGGGATAGAGCTTTTTGGCGGCCACCATGGAGGCCAGGGCGTCGAAGTCGGCGTTGAGGTGGGTGGTGATCACCTCCAGGGTCCGGGAAACGGGGGTCTGATTTTTGGTCATGAGCGGGGATGGGCCTTTTTGTGCGCGGCTTTCAGACGCTCGGCGTCCAGATGGGTGTAAATCTGGGTGGTGGCCAGGTCGGCGTGGCCCAAAAGCAGTTGCAGCACCCGGAGATTGGCCCCCCGGCCCAACAGGTGGGTGGCGAAGGAGTGGCGCAGGGTGTGGGGCGACAGGCGCCCCAGTCCGGCCATTCGGGCATGGCCCTGCAAAATTTTCCAAAACCCCTGGCGGGTGAGGCCGCCGCCCCGCCGGTTGACGAACACAAAGGGGCTGTTTTTGCCCTTGAGGAGCAGGGGCCGGCCTTCGTTTAAGTACCGGGTGAGTTTTTCCACCGCCTGGGGGACCATGGGCACCAGGCGCTCTTTGTGGCCCTTGCCCAGGGGCCGCACCACCCCCCGGCGCAGGTCCAGCTGTTTGAGGGTCAGGCCCACCAGCTCGGACACCCGCAAGCCGGTGGCGTAGAGCACTTCCAACAGGGCCGCGTCCCTTTGGCCTTGAGGGGTGGAATCGTCCACCGCGTCCAGCAGGGCCTTGACCTCCTGTTCGTTCAGCACTTTGGGGAGCTTCAGGGGCAGGCGGGGGGAGTCCAGAAGCTCCACCGGGTTGGCGGGCAGCCGCTCTTCCCGCTGCAAAAAGCGGTAAAACTGGCGCAGGGCCGACAGGCGCCGGGCCCGGCTGCGGGCCGACAGGCCCCGGCTTTGGAGAAACGACAGATAGTGCTGAAAATCCTCCAGGGACACCTCCTCCCAGGCCTCCCGGCGCCTTATGCGCAAAAATTCCCGAAAGTCCTGCAGATCGTGGGCATAGGCCTCCACGGTCAGGGAAGCCAGGGCCCGCTCCGCCCCCAGGTGGTGGTAAAACTGCTCCAGGAGCTCGTCCATATACTCGGGGCCCGCAGCCCGAAGCCCCGAGAGCAGGGCCTGCAGCTCGGTCTGGCTCAACACCTGGGAGGCGCCGGGGTCCGGCTCGGGCCCATCCGGCGCGGCCAGCGAGCTGTCCATGGGGATGCCGCTGTCCTTCAGAAAGGCTAAAAAGCGTTGTAGCGCAGCCCGCTGCTGTTCCAGATGTCTCAGGGAAAAATCCTGCCCGGAGAGATGCTCAAAATACGCCTGACAATCGCCGGAGGTCACTTCCGGCCAGCTGCCGCGGCCCTGGGCCTGCAGAAAGGCGGAGAGACCCCGCAGGTCCTGCTCCCAGGCCTCTCGATAGGAGACTGGCAGGTCGGGGTCCTGCTCCAAATGTTCAAAGAATTGCTGAAGGATGTCGTTCATGGGCCCGGTGTCTTTCTTATTTTCCTTTTTCATTATACTCTTAAATAGCCGAAAGGCCTACTACCAGGGAGGGCGTTGCATTTGAAATGCCAAGTTGCCATAAGAGAATTATGAATATTACTTTCTTGATCGCAACTTGGTATAACGGGGCGGGGCCGAAGGCAGCGAGGTCATGAATACCATAATTTACGGCCGTCAGGCGGTTTTGGCCGCCCTGCGCCACCAGGACGCGCCTTTGGAGGAGGTCCTGCTGGCCGAGGGCGTGGGGGGGAGGTTCGCCGCCGAAGTGCGGGATCTGGCCCGGGCCGCCGGGGTGCGCCTGAAGCAGCTGCCCCGGTCGGCCCTGGATCGTCTGTGCCGCAGCGCCCATCACCAGGGGGTGGCGGCCCGGCGCGCGGTGTTTGCTTATGAGGACCTGGAAGATTTGCTGGACCGGCTTAAGGGTGTTTCGGAGCCGGCCCTCTTGGTGGCGGCCGATTCCTTAAACGACCCCATGAACCTGGGGAACCTGTGCCGCAGCGCCCTGGCGGCCGGGGCCCAGGGCCTCATCATTCCCAAAGACCGGGCCGCGGGGGTGACGCCGGCGGTCATCAAGGCCGCAGCCGGGGCTTTGGAGGTCCTGTCGGTCTGCCGGGTCACCAACCTGGCCGACACCCTCCTGCGCCTGAAAGAAGGGGGGCTCTGGGTGGTGGGGGCCGAGGCCGGGGCCCCCCAGAGCCTCTATGAGGCCGACCTCACCATGCCCCTGGCCCTGGTCATCGGCGGCGAAGACACCGGCATCCGCCCCCGGGTGCGCCGGCAGTGCGATGTGGTGGTGTCCATCCCCCTGGCCGGCGAGGCCATAAGTTCCCTCAACGCCGGCGCGGCCGGGGCCGTGGCGCTCTTCGAAATCCGGCGGCAGCGGCTGGCGGCAACGGGTTCTGAACGGCCTTGAAGGTTTATTGGTCCAGAAAAGTCCAAAGTCCTGGGTCCAGGGTCCCAAGTTTATTCTGTCCTGAAAAGTTCTTGTGTGGAACCGCCGCCTCGGCGGTTCTTGAGAAAAGCAGGCAAAGGGCGCCTGCTCCACATAAGTTCAGCTCTATTCTGGTTCCCAAGCTCTGCTTGGGAACCCACTTGCCTGCCAAGCTCTGCTGGGCCCTGCTTCCGGCGCCATGAAAGCGGCGGGCGGTGCTCACCATGCGGCTTTTCATGCTTTACGGGTGGGCCGCCGGGCCCTGAGCGCCTGCTTGAAAAGTTCCATGGCTTTTTATCACGAAACCGCCCCTGTTATCGGTAGGACGGGCTTCCAGCCCGTCACCGCACAGGTTGAAAACCTGTGCCACCGGGTTTCCCCAAAGGCGGGAGGCGCTGCGCTTTCCCGCCCTACAGTTCTGCCTGGAAAAGTTGGTATTGTGTAGGGGCAGGCGCCCTCGCCTGCCCGGTGTGGACAGCCGGGGGCGGCTGTCCCTACACCAGAAAAGTCTTTTCCTGCTTTGCGGGTGGGCCGCCGGCCCATGAAGAACAGTTAGGAAAAGTGCTTCCGGGGGCCATAAGGCGGTGGGGCGGCCGTCCCTGGCCGCCTTTGGTTTCGGCGGGCACGGAGGCCCGCCCCACCGAACTTTTCCTGGTTTTGGGAGAGCCGCAGGCTCATGCGCGACTGTTATGAAAAGTTTTTTGTGGGAGAGGGGGTTCCCACGGGCTGGAAGCCCGTGCTACCGGGGTTGCAGACCCCTGCCCCCTTCCCCAACCCTCGTAGGGGCGCACCCGCGTGTGCGCCCGGAGTAAAGGGCGGACACATGGGTCCGCCCCTACAGGGGGTTGGGAGGGGGGTCTGGGGGAGGGCTGCAGCAGGGCGGGAGGCGCCGCGCCTCCCGCCTGCGGTATTTAGGGGACCTGATTTACCTTCATTGTTCTTCTCCCCGGGGCTTGAATTTCAGGGCCGCGCCGTTCATGCAATAGCGCAGCCCGGTGGGCTGGGGCCCGTCGTTGAAAACATGCCCCAGATGACCGTCGCAGCGGGCGCACAGCACCTCGGTGCGCTTCATGAACAGGCTGTTGTCCGGCCGGGTGATGAGGTGCTGGGGTGCTATGGGCTGCCAGAAACTCGGCCAGCCGGTGCCGGAGTCGAATTTGGCTGATGAATCAAAAAGCTCCAGCCCGCAGGCGGCGCAATGATACACGCCTGTTTCTTTGTTATTATGCAAAGGGCTGGAATAGGCGGGCTCGGTGCCTTTTTTCCGCAAAATCCGATACGCTTCCGGGGTGAGGGACTGACGCCACTCATCCTCGGTCTTGACCATTTTTTCGATCATAGGTTTTCCTTGAACCACCGGCGCCTCAGGGCCGGGTTGGGCCCGGGTCTGGCCGCTCAGGGCCGCCAACCCGACCACCAGGGCCAGACTGACGATGGCCGTAATTATCCTGCGAATGGGCATGAAACGCCTCTTTTGGGGCTTATCGTATTTACTTCTAAACGTAATTATTTCCAAAAAAGAGTCAAGAGGACGGCGCGGGCGGGAGGTTATCATCCGGATCATAGTGGGGGGCTGCACCGACCACAGAGAAAAGGAGGAGGCTCAGGCGCCTCCGGGTTTGCCGGAACCTATGTCAAACCCCCTGGTTCTGTCACCCTGAGCGACGGGCAGGGTTTCAACCTTCTGAAAAGATGAGATTCTTGCTTAATATGAAAATGTCCTGGTAGGGGCCCACCCGCGTGTGCGCCCTGAGAGAGGGCGGACACATAGGTCCGCCCCTACAAGCCAACCCTTGGTCATGATGGTTTGCTCAGAATGATACCGTGGTAAGTTATGGAATTTTGCAATGACCGCTAAGAGGCCAGGGTGTGGGAAGAGGCCCCGTCCTTTTCCAGACGGCGGCCGCAGCGGGGGCAAAAAGTGAAGTCGGGCGTAAGCGCCTGGCCGCAGTGGGGGCAGAAATTGGCGCCGAAGCGGGGCGGGGGCGGGGGTGGGGTCAGTTCCTGGTTCAGGGCCTGGTGCAGGGGCTGGGTCACCTCCGCGCCGGCCTGGCGCAGGCGGGCCACCAGGCGGCCCAGCTTGGCGCCGTATTCGGGGAGCTTCTCCGGCCCGAAAAGAATAAGGGCCAAAACCAGGATGACCAGGATTTCAGGAAGGTCGAGGCCCACCGGCAAAACTCCTCAGGCGGACTTGAGGTTGTGGCCGCAGTGAGGACAAAAAGCAGACTCGCCGGTCAATTCCTGCCGGCATTGGGGGCAGAGGTTTTTCTGACCTTCTGCGGCGGTCCCCGCGGCCCCGCCCTCCGGCGGCCGGTTCAGGGCCTCCGGGTCGTCGTGGGCTTTTTTGAAGCTCCGGATGGCCTTGCCGATGCTCTCCCCCAGCTCCGGCAGGCGCTTGGGGCCGAAGAGCAGCAGCACAATGACCAGGATGATGAGGATGGGTCCCCAACTGTAGCCGAACATGACGGGCCTCTTTGACAGGAAAAATTATTTTTTACTATATCATAAAGTTGGCAGCTTCATAAGATGGGAATGTATGGGCCGGGTCGGCGCCGGCTGGACTGTAATTAAAGTCCAGGGTCCAGGGTCCAGGGTCCAGAGTTTTAGCGGCGGGCAGTGCCCGCCCTACGTTGTTTTCATGATATAATGATATTATGACCGATGACTTTCGCTGTGGCTACATCGCCCTGATCGGGCGGCCCAATGCCGGCAAATCCACCCTGCTCAACCGCCTGGTGGCGGAAAAGCTCGCCATTACCTCCCCCAAACCCCAGACCACCCGGCATCGCCTCCTGGGCATCCTGAATCTGGCCGGGGCCCAGCTCCTGTTCCTCGACACCCCCGGCGTCCTGGAGCCCAAAGACCACTTGAACCTCAGCCTGGTGGAAGCGGCCCTCTCCAGTCTGGCCGAGGCCGACGTGGTGGTGTGGCTGGTGGAGCCCCGGGCCCCGGACCTCCGGGACCAGGTGCTCCTGCCCCGGGTGCAGGCTTTGGACAAGCCCCTGATCATCGCGCTCAACAAGATCGACCTGTTGGACAAACTCAGGCTCCTGCCCATCATGGCCGCCTACCACCAACACTTCCCCGAATCGCCGGTGGTGCCCGTCTCCGCCCTGGCGGGCGACGGCCTCCCCGGTCTGGTGGCGGAGATTGTCCAGCGTCTGCCCCAGACCCCGCCGCTCTTCCCCGAAGAGCAGCTCACCGACCGGACGGAGCGCTTCCTGGTGACGGAGATCATCCGGGAGCGCCTTTTCCATCACACCGGCGAAGAGATCCCCTATGCCGTGGCGGTGGCGGTGGAGGAATTCGACGAAAGCCGCCGCCCCGAGTTGGTGCGCATCCGGGTGGTGATTTACGTGGAAAAAACCTCCCAGAAAGGCATCGTCATCGGCAAAGGGGGGAGGCTCCTCAAACAGGTGGGCCAGGAGGCCCGCCAGGAGGCCGAACGGCTTCTCCAGGCCAAGGTGTTCCTCGATCTGTGGGTCAAAGTCTGGAAAAACTGGCGCCGGGACCCCCGGGCCCTGCGGCAGTTCGGCTACCAGGTTTGAGGTCAGAAAAAGCCGCGCTGCTTGCCGCGCCAATCCCCCCATAACCACTCATTGACAATTTTCTTCTCTCGGCCAATAATAGTGATAGGGAGAATCTGTGCCATGCTGCGCCGATCGGCCGGGATACTTTGTGGACTCGTGGTTTTGGTGCTCATGGCCCCCCGCCTCGTCCTGGCCTTTGAAATGCGCTGGGAGGCCCAGGGCTCCTATGTGCACCAGATGGCGCACGTGGCCTTTGCCATTGCCATGGTCTTCCTGATTCTGGAGATCAGGGGCAATGAACTGCGGGGCTGGCCGGGTTTTACCTCCCTCTTCTGGGCCTGCCTGCTCCTGGTCTGGTGGAACCTGGACGCGGTGGTGGGCCATGCCCTGGACTGGTCCCTGCTGTACCCGGTGATCCTCGGGCAGGGGCTGGATCGCCGCCTGCTCATGGATGATTGGCACATTTGGGCCTTCTATGTCACCCAGATCACCCATTTTCTCCTGCCGGCGGTCGCGTTTTATTTCTTTTACCGCAGCCTGAAGAGATTCAACCGGGAGGCGGAGACCAGACTCCCATGATCGCCCTGCCCTTTTATCCCCTGTGGTTGCTCGAATATCTCGGTGGTCTGGCGGTCATTGTTTTTACCATCCTGGCCTGGCGTCAATCCCAGCAGCTCATGGCCAAGGACCCGGAGAACGCTCTCTGGCTGTTTCTCAACTGGCTGTCCATGGCTTTTGTGATTTTTGCGTTTTCCCATCTCATCTCCCATTTTATCCAGGATCTGATCCGGTTCAGGGGAGCCAGCCGCACCCTGGATATGCTGCGCCGGTTGCTGGGAGGCGTGGACAGCATTGTCTATGTGGCCATCGCCACCATCACCTTATTTTTCCGCAGTATGCGGCGCCTGTACCAGCGCATGGAGGAAGACCATCACCACATGGAGGAGACCAGCCACGAGATTCTGGCCCTCAACCGGGAGATGGAAGCCCTGGTGATGGAGCGCACCATGAGCGAAATGGCCCTGGGGATCGCCCACGGCATCAGGAATCCCCTGCACATCATCGGCGGCTTCAGCCACCGCCTCCTCAAGAAAACCAATCAGGACGATCCCACCCGGGACTGGCTCACCGCCATCGCCCAGGAGGCCAAGCGCATCGAGGACATGGTGGAGCGCTTTGAGACCCTGGCCCAGCGCAAGTCGTCATTTTTTGCGCAGGAGGACTTAAACGACATCGTCCAGGACACCCTGGCGCTCATCAAGCCCGAGGTCCGGGCCAAGCATATTTTCCTGATTGTGGAGCTCCATCCGGAGCCCCTGATGGGCCGCCTCAACACCCACCTCCTGAAAGTGGCCCTGGCCCACCTCATGCGCAACGCCATTGAGGCCAGCAACCCCCGGGGCACCATCCTGGTGCAGACCCGCCAGGAGACGCACTTCGCGGTCCTGATGATTCAGGACACCGGCCGGGGCATGACCCCGGACGTGGTGGACAAGGTCTTTGTGCCCTTTTACACCACCAAAATCGGGGGCACCGGCCTGGGCATGGTCTTTGTGCGGCAGATCGTGGACGAACACCGGGGGGTCATCACCCTGGAAAGCAAGGTGGGGCGGGGCACCACCGTCACCATCCGGCTGCCCCTGCGCTTTGTGGAGTCCCCGGGCGTCACCGAGCCGGAGCCGCCAGTCCCCGGGGCGCTGCCGGAGTCCGGCAGGGGCCGGCAGGAATAATACGGTTTTCGGTTGGCAGTTTTCTTTTTTCGGTAAAAAAATATAAATATCGCAAGGTTGGCCGTTTCATATGTTTCATTTCAATAAGAAATCGGCCTAAAAGACCTGCAGGGCGGGCGTCCCGCCGGCCACTCTCGTACCACGTCGCCATGAAAGGGAATCCATTGCAGGGGCTCGATTCATTGTAGGGGCTCGATTCATCGAGCCCTTGAAGGGCGCAATGAATTGCGCCCCTACAAAAATTCCCTTTTTGTTTGATGGAATATTGGTATCAGGTGCCGGATTCGAAGCCAAGCAGAGCTTGGCGGGCAAGAGGGTTCCCAAGCGGAGCTTGGGAACCAGAAGACAGATCACAGAAGACAGATCACAGATCACTGATAACTGGCCCCAAGGCCCGGGGGGAAAGGGGCGGCCTCTCCCCCCGGGGCAAACCTCTTGCCTGTTCAGAACCAGAGCTTTCCTAGTCTTCCGCCATCTCCGGCTTCCAGCACTGCCAGACCATGCCCACCAGATCCGGTCCCGGTTTGAGGGTGGGCTTGCCGGGCTGCCAGCCGGCGGGGGCCACTTCGCCCGTGGCCCGGACATGCTGAAAGGCCTTGATCTGCCGGATGAGCTCGCCCACGTGGCGCCCCACCGGCGGGGTCATCAGCTCCATGCCCTGGATGATGCCGTCCGGGTCGATGAGGAAGCGCCCCCGGAAATCCACGCCCGAGGCCTCGTCATAGACGCCGTACACCTTGCCGATGGCCCCCCCGGCGTCGGAAAGCATGGGGTAGGGGACGCCGTTGGGCACCATTTTGCTTAATTCCTCGGCCTGCCAGATTTTGTGGGAAAAGCGGCTGTCGGTGCTGATGGAGAGGATCTCCACGCCCATTTTCTGGAGTTCGGGGTACTTGACGGCAACTGCCGTCAATTCGGTGGGTCAGACAAAGGTGAAATCACCGGGGTAGAAGCACACCACCACCCATTTGCCCCGGTAGTCCGAGAGCTTGATGTTCTTGAAGCCGCCGTTAACATAGGCCGCGGCCTCAAAATCGGGGGCCGGCTGGCCCACCCGGGCCCTGACCACCGGCTGGTTCGGGGAGTTCCCCGCCTGGGGCGCGGCCGGCGCCTGCCCGGTCAAGGGACCCGCGGCCGGCTCCACGCACCCACTGCCTGCTTCTTTAGCCATACGGATATTCCTCCTTTTTGGAATTGACCAGAGCGGTGTGGTAAATCCACCCTGAGAGATTTTGACCTCAAGAGTTCGAGGTGGCGAAGGGGGATTCACACGGGCTGGAAGCCCGTGCTACCGGGGGCCATGGGCCCCTGTTCCGCCCACACCCCCTCCCCCCAGCCCGTGAACCGGGAGCACAGGCAAGATGCCTGTGCTCCCGGGAAAGTGGCGTAGTCGCGTAGGGCGGGAAAGCGCAGCGCCTCCCGCCTTGAGCATTGCTTCCGGCTCCCAAGCTCCCGCGGGGGAACCGACTTTTCCGCCCAGTTCTGCCTGGCTTGGCATCCGCCGGATTATAGCGGCGGGCAGCGCCGCCCTGATACGCTTACTGACATTTCGGTTTTTTTACCGAAACCATCATGGCCGCAATCGGCCACCCCCGGCAATGAAAATCTTTTGTAGGGGCGGGGTAACCCCGCCCCTACGGGTGAATTTTCACGGTAAAACCGAAAACTGAAAACTGGAAACCGTACTACAAGGCCCGCATAAAGGCCGCCAGATCCTTTTTCTCCTGGTCGTTCAGTTTCAGTCCCTGGATCAGGTTGAAAAATTCCACCGTGTCCTCCAGGGTCAAGAGGCGGCCGTCGTGCATATACGGCGGCGATTCCTTGATGCCCCGAAGCGGGAAGGTCTTGATGGGACCGTCCTGGCTGGCCATGCGGCCGTTGACCATCTGAGGCTTGAAGAAGCGCTCGGCCTTCAGGTTGTGCATCAGGTTGTCCGTGTAATAGGGCGGCACGTGGCAGGCGGCGCATTGGGCCTTGCCGAAGAAGATCTCCTGGCCCCGCAGTTCTTCCTGGGTGGCCTTGGCCGGGTCCAGTTTGCCGTAGAGGTTCAGCTTGGGCGCCGGGGGGAAGTCCAGGATGGCCTGAAATTCCGCCATGGCGTGCACCTGGTGGCCCCGGTCCAGGATATTGATGCCTTTTTTGGTGCCGATGACCGGGTCGCCGTCGAAGTACGCGGCCCGCTGCTCGAATTCGGTGAAATCCTCCACTGACTTCAGGGCCCGCTGGGACCCGAAGAGCCGCTGGATATTGACGCCCCTGAGCGGCGGGGTGTCCAGGCGGTGCCGGAATTCCTGGGGCCGGATGTCCCCCACCAGATGGGTGGCGCCGTTGCTGTGGCCGTTGACGTGGCAGTCAAAGCAGGTGACCCCGCGGCTGGCCTGCTCGGAACGCCGGTCCTCGGTCTGGTTGAACTGCTGCTGGGGGAAGGGCGTCACCAACAGGCGCAGGCCCTCCAATTGCTTGGGATTCAGGATGCCGTTGAACAGCTCGTAATAATTCATCATGGTGACCACTTTGCCCTGGCTCACGTCCCCCAGGTCGGTCCGGGTGGTGAGAAAGATGGCCGGGGGAAATTCCGGCAGGAAGTGGTCGGGCAAATCATAGTCTAAATCGAAGCGGGTCAGGTCCCGGGCTTCCTGTTTTTTGATCTCCTCGATATGGAACTTGGGGAAGAGCATGCCCCCTTCAGGATGGTTGGGGTGGGGCAGCGGCAGAAAGCCCGCCGGCCATAGGCCCTTTTCCTTGATCTCCTCCGGGGTCATACCGGCCAGCTTGTCCCAGGTCAGGCCGCTGGGGAGCTTCACCCGGACGCCATCCTGGACGGCCTTGCCCCGGGTCATGGCCACACCCTTGGCCGGCTTGTTGTCCAGGTCGTAGCGCTTTTTGAGCAGCTCCAGCTGGCGGCTCATCACCTGGGGTTTGTCTTTCTTCATGCGCTCCATGGTGGTGGCGAAATTCTCTTTGATCACCACCGGCGAGTAGCTGGAGGGCGGCGGCGCGGCTTTGTCGGATTTTTCCTTGGTGGCGGTCACGCCGGCGAACAAGACGATTGCCAGGGCGGTGAGGACGGGAATGCCCAGAGACCAGTGCCACAATTTTCTCATCATTGCCTCCTTTCGGTGTGAGGGTGGTGAAGGTTGTGAACCGTTGGCCGTTATGGGTTATGGGTTTGTAAGGATATTCTTTTTGGAAAAGTTTTATCGCTGTTTATCCCCGCACTGTCTCTATAACCGGTAGGACGGGCTTCCAGCCCGTCCAGGCACGGGCAGGATGCCCGTGCTACCGGCCGCCGCAGTTCGGGACCACAGGCTTCCAGCCTGTGCGGCACAGGCAAGATGTCTGTGGTCCCGGGAACAGGGAAGATCAAGGGCCTGGGGAGGGAAGGAAGGCTCCTCTCCCCGCGCCCCGGTCGATTTTTATAAATCCACGATCATGTCGGCTTCGTTGCCGCACTGGGTGCAGACAAAGGTATGCTTGCCCGTTTTCGGTTTGGCGGCGGGCTCGGCCGGGGCTGTCTCCACAGCCACCTCTTCGCATTTGATGGTCATTTCCGCCTCGTTGCCGCAGTTCTCACAGGTGCAGACCAGGGTCTTTTTCGGTTCCATGGCATCCTCCCTTGCTGATTTTTTAAAGTAAGGTTTCTTTTCCGAAAGAAAATCTGGACAAAATTTCTCCCAGGGGAAGCCAGGCTTGCCGTGGCCTCCCCTCAAGAGAAATCAGGCGCGTAGGGGCGGGTTTAAAACCCGCCCCTACAGCCTGGGTATTTTCACGGTAAAGCCTGCGGCTACAGATAACCTCAGTTTGAACGCAACTCGGTATCAGAAGCCCTCGCAGACGGTTATGCCACGATCAGGCGAGGTCGAAGCGGTCCAGGTTCATTACCTTGTTCCAGGCCGCCACAAAGTCGTGCCGGAATTTCTCCTGGGAGTCCTCACAACCGTAAACTTCCGCCACGGCCCGGAGCTGGGAGTTCGAACCGAACACGAGGTCGACCCGGGTGCCGGTCCACTTGAGTTCGCCCGTGGCCCGATCATGGCCCTCGAACACATTTTCGTCTGAGGTTGCCTGCCACTCCGTGCTCATGTCGAGCAGATTCACGAAGAAGTCATTGGTGAGCGTCTCCGGCCGCTGGGTGAAGACGCCGTGGGGGGACTGCCCGAAGTTGGCATTCAGGACGCGCAGGCCGCCGATGAGGACCGTCATCTCCGGAGCGGTCAGGGTCAGCAGTTGCGCCCGGTCAACCAGCAGTTCCTCGGCCGATACGGCGTATTTGGTTTTGAGGTAGTTGCGGAACCCGTCGGCCGCGGGTTCGAGGACTGCGAAGGAGGCCGCGTCGGTTTGCTCCGGCGACGCGTCCGTGCGTCCCGGCGCGAAGGGCACGGTCACCTCATGACCGGCATTCTGCGCCGCTTGCTCCACCGCGGCGCCACCGCCCAGAACGATCAGGTCGGCCAGGGACACCTTCTTGCCGCCGGTCTGGGCGCGGTTGAACTCCTGCTGGATGCCCTCCAGGGCTTTGAGGACCTTCGCCAGTCGGTCCGGCTGGTTGACTGCCCAATCCTTTTGGGGCGCCAGGCGGAGGCGCGCCCCGTTGGCCCCGCCGCGCTTGTCGGAGCCGCGGAAGGTGGAGGCTGAGGCCCAGGCGGTGGACACCAACTCCGGGATCGACAGACCCGAAGCCAGGATCTTGCTTTTGAGCAGGGCGATGTCCGGCGCCTCGATCAGCTCATGATCCACCGCGGGCACCGGGTCCTGCCAGATCAGTTCCTCGGCCGGGACCTCCGGACCGAGATAGCGCGAGCGGGGGCCCATGTCCCGGTGGACCAGCTTGAACCAGGCCCGGGCGAAGGCGTCCGCGAATTCCTTGGGGTTCTGCTGGAAGCGCCGGGCGATGGGCTCGTAGATCGGGTCGAAGCGCAGGGACAGGTCCGCGGTGGTCATCATCGGCCGGTGCTTCTTGGTCGGGTCGTGGGCGTCCACCACCAGGTCCTCTGCGGCCACGTCCTTGGCCAGCCACTGATGCGCGCCGGCCGGGCTCTTGACCAGCTCCCAGTCGTATTTGAACAGCACCTTCAGATAGCCCATGTCCCAGGTGGTGGGGTTCGGCTTCCAGGCGCCCTCGATGCCGCTGCTGATGGTATCGCCGCCTTTGCCGCTGCCGAAGCTGCTCTTCCAGCCGAGTCCCTGTGCCTCGATGGGCGCGGCTTCGGGTTCAGGCCCCACGTGGGACGCCGGCCCGGCGCCGTGGCATTTGCCGAAGGTGTGCCCGCCGGCGACCAGGGCCACAGTCTCTTCGTCGTTCATCCCCATGCGCCCGAAGGTAGTTCGCACGTCACGGCCGGAGGCCACCGGATCCGGGTTGCCGTCCGGCCCTTCGGGGTTCACGTAAATCAGGCCCATCTGCACCGCGGCCAGGGGGTTTTCCAGATCCCGGTCGCCGGTGTAACGGCTCTTGGGTTTGTCGCTCGTAGCCAGCCACTCGCTCTCGGCCCCCCAGTAGGTGGTGTCATCTGGCACCCAGACGACCTCCCGCCCGCCGCCGAAGCCGAAGGTCTTGAATCCCATGGACTCAAGCGCACAGTTGCCGGCGAGGATCATGAAGTCGGCCCAGGAGATCTTGCTGCCGTATTTCTGCTTGATCGGCCAGAGCAGCCGGCGCGCCTTGTCGAGGTTCACGTTGTCCGGCCAGCTGTTGAGAGGCGCAAGGCGCTGATTACCGGCCCCCCCGCCCCCGCGGCCGTCGCCCATGCGGTAGGTACCTGCGCTGTGCCACGCCATCCGGATGAAGAGGCCCCCGTAGTGACCGTAATCGGCCGGCCACCAGTCCTGCGAGCCGGTCATCAACGCATAGAGGTCCTTCTTTACGGACTGAAGGTCAAGTTTCTTAAATTCCTCGGCGTAGTTGAACGCCTTGCCCATCGGATTGCTCATATGCGAGTGCTGATGAAGAATCTTGAGGTTCAACTGTTTCGGCCACCAGTGCGGGTTCGACCTGCCGCCACCGGCTGTGGATCCCATTACCGGGCTTTTGCTGTCTTTCTTCATAAAGTTTCCTCCTTTCGTTTTGTGAATTGTTGAACTAAAATTGCGTAGATGTATCGTTCTGTATTATTCACCAGCGGGGAACAGTTATCTGAACATATTGTTACGCCTCCTCAAGATTATGAAAATTACTATATAGTAATAACTACTAGTAAAGAAGAAAAAAATATCAGCCTTTTCTGCACTTCCTGCAAAGACCTTCCAGCACTACCTTTTTGCTTATCACCGTAAACTGTTTGTTGATTTCATCAGGAACAGTTATATTGTCAAACTCCCTATTGTGAAAGTCTATTATGCTGTTGCACTGAATACATCTGAAATGATGATGGGTATCCATGTCAGGATCATATCGCTTCGGCTGCCCATAGCCCTCAACTATATTTGTAATGCCAATTTGGGAGAATGTCAAGAGCGTCCTGTTCACCGTGTCAAATGATATATTCGGTATCTTTTTTAAGATTCTCTTGTAAATGGTATCCGCAGACGGATGGTCCTTTGCTTTCAGCAGTTCCTCATAAATAGTAGTACGCTGAGGGGTTATTTTAAGCCCTTTTTTTTTGGCTGTCTGATAAAAGATATCCAGCATATCGTTTTTCCCTGCCCGCCTATTCATATTTTTAACTATATAGTATTGATTCTTATTTGTCAAGGCACGTTCTAGTGAGCCGGGACAATAATAACTCTACTTTTTTGAAGTGGTATTAAGAATCAATAAAGCAGTACCATCCAGCAATAGCAATATATTCATTATTGCGCTCACTCCGTGCATCTTTCTGAACTGATCCCTTGCCGGGGATGCATCGGTTTGGGTCTCAAAGGTTTTGATCTGTTGCTTGACACTTACGATGTCGGGATGGAGCTTGAAGGTCACGAA
Source organism: Desulfobaccales bacterium (assembly GCA_041740935.1). GTDB lineage: Bacteria > Desulfobacterota > Desulfobaccia > Desulfobaccales > 0-14-0-80-60-11 > JBGSLA01. The sequence goes on from JBGSLA010000106.1 coordinate 36,075, forward strand.
TAGATTAAACAGAATAGCAATCGTTAAGAGGATAATCGCTATTTTGTTCTGAATCTTCCCCCGTATCCCGAAGAATAATAGAAAAATGACTAGAGCGACAACAGAGAGAACAAGATTATAGGGGAAATAATAGGGGAAAAGCTTTCCAACAATTTCTCCGGCGGTATCCCTGCCAAATGATTGAAAAATAACGGGTGTCACTAAAAACGTGAACATAACAGTTCCGCCTACCCAGAGTGCAAGGATGAAATTATATATAACCGATCCTATCTTCATTTCACTTTTAAAAAAATGGCTGATGAATATTAGCTTCCCAATTCAATAATCTTATGAGTACTCTATCTATTTTTGAAAACCATGTCAATGAAAGCATGCCTTTGTTCTGCAGGATCTTGTCCTCATGCCTGCAATCATAAACAACATTATGCATAACCCCTTTTGCATCCTGTATAATTTTGAATATATATTTACCATACTTTACAAAAATGACGGAGGTTAAAAAATGAAAAAAGTTGTTCTTTTTGCTTTTAATGGTGAATTGATGTGTTTTATCCATGTTCTTCTTAATATATTGGACATGAATCAAAAGGGCTATGATGTGCGAATCGTGATCGAGGGTGCGGCAACGAAGCTCATCCCGGACTTAGCAACCGAAGGGAATCCAATGCATGCACTGTATAACAATGCAAAAGAAAAGAATCTCATTGATGGAGTCTGCCGTGCCTGTTCTCATAAAATGGGCACCTTAAAAGATGCAGAAGCCCAGGGGTTAAGACTTCTGGATGACATGTCAGGTCATCCCAGCATGGCAAAATACAAAGAGCAAGGATTTGAGATAATCACATTTTAATAATTACTTAAGCGGGCAGGAGGTGTCCCGGGCGGTGAGAATGAGTTGCCTGAAGAACTTTTAAATACTCTGCAAAAGGAGCTCACGAGCAAATACAACGAGATGCTGCAGCATATCCGTTATGACTGGGTATTTCAGAAGAACGCGCATATTTTTAGCTCATAGGGCCCTGTTATTTTCAGATATTCGGTCTCAAAAGCATTCCAGAGAGCTGATGGAGGCACCTCCCGCTTTGTGCTGTCCGATATGCCTTGAATTACCTTTCCGAATTCAGGCAACATTTCTCTTGGAAGATGTAAGCCATATTCATTTTCCATGATGTAAGCAA
>JBGSLA010000107.1:0-4062 GCA_041740935.1 Desulfobaccales bacterium
GGCCGGAGAGGCTTCTTGTTATAAACTCCTGGCTTTTATCTCTTTAAAAATGGAATTGAAGTGGAAAGGCAACCCCATTGGCAGAGGACGCCTGGCTTTGCCATTCCTGAAAAATTTCACACAAGAAAGTTGACACTACCAAATTATTAGCACAGGGTTTCAATCTGTGCCTGCACCGGCGGGACGCCGGTGCCACCAGGCTTTTCCCGTTGGCAAGGAAGATCATGGGCTTAGGATGTACTGTCCTGAAAAGTTTCCCGTAGGGCGCGTCTTACGCGCCGAAAAATGGTGCGTGAAACGCACCCTACAGAGCTGTCCTGAAAAATTTGCTTTGTGTAGGGGCAGGCGCCCTCGCCTGCCCTCTAAGGACAGCCGGGGGCGGCTGTCCCTACGCCAGAAAGGGAAAATTCCTGGAGGGGGCGCGCCGCGCCCCGCCCCACCGGCTTGTCCCTGGTTTTGAGCAGCAGGTGCGGGCGCCTGCTCTACACTTTTATTATAAAGCAACCTTTTTTTCGCTCTCCGGCAACTCTTGCTCCGGCGAGCTTTTCTCCTCCCGGGCGAATTGCAGGTCATAGAGGCGCTTGTAGCAGCCGTCGGCGCGCAGGAGTTCTTCATGGGCGCCTGTTTCCACCACCCGGCCGCCGTCCAGCACCACCAGCCGGTGGGCGTGGCGCACGGTGGACAGGCGGTGGGCGATGACCAGGCTGGTGCGCCCCTCCATGAGGCGGTCCAGGGCCTGCTGCACCTCCCGCTCGGACTCGGAGTCCAAAGAGGAGGTAGCTTCGTCCAGCAGCAAAACGGGAGGGTCCTTGAGCAAGGCCCGGGCGATGGCCAGCCGCTGGCGCTCGCCCCCGGAAAGCCGGACGCCCTGTTCCCCGATGACCGTGTCCAGCCCCTGGGGCAGGGCCATGACGAAATCGTAGGCATGGGCGGCCCTCAGGGCCTGGCGGATATCATCTTCCGTGGCCTCCAGGCGGCCATAGGCCACATTATAGCGCACCGTCTCATTGAACAGGATGGTCTGTTGGGTGACCACCCCGATCCGGGCCCGGAGCGACGCCAGGCTCACTTCCCGGATGTCCACCCCGTCGATGAGAATGGCGCCGGAAGTCACTTCATAAAAGCGGGGCAAAAGGCTCAACAGGGTGGTTTTGCCGGCCCCGGAGGGTCCCACCAGGGCCACCATGTCCCCCTTTTTTACGGCGAAGTCAATGTCCCTGAGAACCGGCTCCTCCCCATAGGAAAAGCTGACCTGGCGGAAGGCGATTTCCCGCCGGAGAGGCGGCAGGACTATGGCCCCCGGGCGGTCCACGATGCCGGGTTCCAGATCGAGGATGGCAAAGACCCGCTGGGCTGCAGCCAGCCCTTCCTGGACGGAGTTCTGGGCGGTGCTCAGCCCCCGGATGGGAGCATAGAGCAGGAACAAAGCGGTCATAAAGGAAAAAAAGGTGCCCGGGGTGGTGGCCCCCTGGATGACCTGATAGCCGCCATAGGAGATGATGGCCGCCATGCCCAGGGCCCCCAGCAATTCCATGACCGCCGGGGACAGCCCCCGGGTGAGGCGCAGCTTCATCTGCACCTGCTGGAAGCGCTCGTTGGCCTGGGCAAAGCGCTGGGCCTCGAACTCCTCCCGGGCAAAGGCCTTGACGATGCGCTGGCCGGTAAGATTTTCCTGGAGGAGCACGTTCAGGCGGGCCACGGATTGCTGGCTTTCTTTGGCCAATTGTCTTAATCGCCGCCCGAAACGCATGATCAGGTAGCTGGCCGGCGGAAAAATCAGGATAGCCATGAGGGCCAGCCGCCAATCCTGATAAAAAATCACCGCGGTGAGGCCCACCAGGGTGAAGCTGTCTTTGAGGGAGCTGGTCACCACCTTGGCCACCGAGTCCTGGAGGAGCAGAACGTCATACACCACCCGGCTGGTCAGGGCGCCGGTAGCTTCGTAGTCGAAATAGGCGTGGGGCTGGCGCTGCAAATGCCGGAAAAGCTGGTCCCGCATGAGGGTGATGATGCCCAGGGCGATGTAATGCATCTGATAGGTGTGGAGCAGGGACAGGCCGCCTTTGGCGGCATAGAGGGCCACCAATAACAACGGCAGCTGGTAGAGCATCTGGAGGTTTTTCTGGAAAAAGACGTCGTCCAGAAAGGGCTTGACCAGATAGGCCAGGGCGGCGGTGAGCCCGGAGACCAGCAGCATGGCCGCCGCGGCCAACAGGAACCGGGGCCAATAGAGCCGAACGTAACCGAGGAGCCGGGCATAAAGCTGAAAATCGGCTTTTTTCATAGAGGTAACAGATTTTGCAACCAAAGAATGTGTTCTGGGTTCAACTATATGGCATCCACCCCGAAATTTCCAGCCAAAGCCCCATAATGCACCTTCAGCGTTGGCGCGGCACATAAAAAAAGGCCCCTTAAGGGGCCTAAAAACGGTGCGGGGGCGGCACCAGGTGGTAGGTTTATCTCGGACCCCTGCCGGGCAAGGGCTCAGCAGTCATGTACTGTTTAACCATGTCGATGTTCAACATGACCAGCGGAGCCAGTTCCTGGTTGCCGGTGCCGCCAACCACGGGTTTGAAAGCCAAGCAAATGCCGCCCACCTGGCAAACCCGGTTGATCTGCACCATGTAGCCCTTGGCCCGGGGCAGAGACTGGTTCAGGTACGTGTCGGCTTTATCGAACTTTTTCTTTTTGACCATCACTGCGGCCAGATTGTTCAGGGCCAGGGGGTTGCCGGGATCCTTGGCCAAAATCTGGTCGAGGAGTTTCTGGGCATCGTCGAATTTGCCCTGTTCCAGCAACTCATAGCTCTTTAAGAGCATGGCGTTGACATCCATTTCGGCAGCAGGTTTGGCTTTGGCCTTGGCCGCCAAAGCCATGCCCGCGCCGCACAGCACCAGCGCAATTACCAGGCAAAGTATTTTTACGGATGTGCGTTTCATATTCCTCCCTCTCCAATCGCTCAAAAATTAGGACATAATGGGATTCGCCGCCCCGTATTGGAACTAGTATTATCAGGTATTATTCCCGCATGTCAATGTTTTTGGATGTGGCGCCCATGTTTTTCCCCCGGTGTTCCGCCGGGATTTTCCGTGGTGGCTTCGGTCAGCGCCGGGGGCCGAACCGGGCTACTCCTTGAGACGGGGGTCGATGGCCTCCCGGATGCCCTCCCCCAGGAGATTGTAGCTCATCACCGTAATGAGAATGGCCAGTCCGGGAAACACCGACAGCCACCAGGCGATCTCGATGTTATCCTTGCCTGCGGTGAGGATGTTGCCCCAACTGGGGGTGGGCGGCTGCACCCCCAACCCCAGGAAGCTCAGGGCGCTCTCGGTGAGGATGGCCCCCGCCACTCCCAGGGTGGCGGACACCATCACCGGGGCCAGGGCGTTGGGCAGCAGGTGGCGCAGGATCAGCCGGGCGTCCGAGGCCCCCAGGGCCCGGGCCGCCAGGACGAAATCCCGCTCTTTAAGCGAGAGAAATTCGGCCCGCACCAGACGCGCCACCCCCATCCAGCCCGTCACCCCGATGACCACCATGATGTTCCAGATGCTGGGTTCGAGGAGCGCAATCACCGCCAAAATCAAAAAAAAGCTGGGGAAGCACAACATCAGATCCACAAAGCGCATGAGGACCAGGTCCATCCAGCCGCCGTAATACCCCGCCAGGGCCCCCACCATGAGGCCGATAAGGGTCGCCAGGCCCACCGCCACGAAGCCCACCTTCAGGGAGACCCGGGAGCCGTAAATGATGCGGGACAGGACATCCCGGCCCAGAGGGTCGGTGCCCAGCCAGTGCTCGGGGCTGGGTGGCATCAAGACCTCTTTCAGATCAATGAAACTGGGGTCGTAGGGCGCCAGCCAGGGGGCCAACAGGGACACCAAAAACAGGCCGCCCACCATGAGCAAACCGCTCATGGCCAGCCGGTTGCGCTGAAACCGGGCCCAGAATTCGCGTTTTATCATGGCTTAAAAGTTGTGCCGTGGGGGAGGGGGCTAAGGGGCAGTGGCCCCTTACCCCCACCCCCACACCCCCAATCCCTTAAAAGGGGGTTGGGAGGGGAGT
>JBGSLA010000108.1:0-2079 GCA_041740935.1 Desulfobaccales bacterium
GGAGCCGCTGCTCCCCCAGCCCTCCCCCCAAAAGGTCTTTTCACTCCTTATGAGTGAGCCACAGGCTGTTGTTTACCTGCCTTGGTAATGAGAAAGATAATGACCACTAATCACTTGTCCACTAGCCCTCCAATTTCTTCAGGGCCTGGCGGGCAAAGTCCAGGGCGGGGTCCAACTCCAGGGCCTGGCGCAGCACATAGGCTGCTTCTTTGGCGTGCCCCAGGCGGGAGAGATTAATCCCCAGATTGGCGTAGTCGATGCCGGAGCCCGGGTCAAGCTCGATGGCCCGCTCAAAGCAGTACACCGCGTCCTGATAGTTTTCCTGTTTAAAAAAACAAAAACCCAGGAGATGATGGGCCTCCTTGAGTTCGGGGTTGAGGTTTCGGGCCAGGGTGAGGGCGTTCATGGCCTCGGTGTACTGCTCCAGGTCCTTGTGGCAGGAGCCCAGATGCACGAAGACGCTGGCCACCTCATGCTCCGGAGGACCGAAGTCCAGGGCCTTCTGGAAATGCTCCAGGGCCTCCTCCGGCCGGCCCAGGTGTTCCAGGGTGACCCCCTGGAAAAAATGCACGTCAAAGCGGTCCGGGAACGCGGCCTCAAGGCGCGCCAGCGCGGCCTGGGCCGCCTCGGGCGGGGCATAGAGGCTGGCGGTGCGGGCCAGATGAAAGACCACATTGGTGTCGCGGGTGTGCTCCAGGAAATGGGTGCCGGGGATGAGGACATACACCGCCGGAATCTGCAGCTCCGGATGGGTGACGTCCACCACCAGGACCTCGAGGTCAAGCCTCTGCAGGGCCGCCAGACAGCGGCGCACTTCTTCGGCCAGATTGTCGTGGCCGAGATTCGGCAGGGAAGACAAGGGCGCCACCGGCCCCTCGGCCATGAGATAGGCGGCCTCGTCGAGGATTTCATACTTCGGCAGGGTGGGCCGGTAGCTGGTGCGGCGGTGAAAATCCCCGGCCAGCTGGGCGATTTCGGTCAGAACCCGCACCACGGATTTGTCGGGGTCCGGGGTGGTGCCGCAGGTGAAGACGATTTCGCTGTCCTCGGGAAAGGTGGCCGGATCATAGGCCAGGCCGCCCACCGAAGGGATGCCGGTATTCAGCGAAAAATCGCGCAGATACACCTGAATGCCGTTTCGCCGAAATTTTTCCAAAAGCTCTACGGCCACGGGGTCGGTGATGGTCTCCGGGTCGATCAGGGGGGTGATGAGGCGATTGTGGCTGATCACTGAGCCCACGTGGCGCTCCACCACTTCGCACAGCCCCTGGAGGATGGCCTCCTCCAGGCAGTTGCCGGCCGCGGGGCCGTTATATTCCTCGATCAGGTAAAACCAGTGGAAGGGCAGGAGCACGGCCTCACCCCGGGTCAGGTTGGTGGCCGGCGCCAAATAGAGCGGCCAGCCCGGGTAGAGGGCCGCGGCCCGGGCCGCTTCGGGGGAGTCGTCAAAGAGGGAGCGGGCCAGACAGGCGAAATCCAGGGCCAGGCCGGAATGCTCCCGGGGCCGGGCGAAGGTCAGGGGCCCTTCGGCCACATAGGAAAAAAAGCTGAAGCGCTCCACCAATTCCATGAGGGCGCTGGCCTCGGCCTGGGCCGGGGTGGCGCCTTTGCCCATCTGCTTTTTGGCGGGCACCAGCCGCTGGGCGTCCAGCCCCAGGAGGCTGATGTACACCGGGATGTCCAGACGCCCGGAATCGATGCGCCGGGTTTCCTGGAGGATGTCCAGCTTTACCTGGGCCAGGCGGCCCTGCACCCGGGCGATGGTCTCGGCCGGCGGCAGCAGCTTGTCCAGATCATAGGAGTAGCCTTTGAAGGCGTCGGCCAGGGTGAGGGCCTGCAGCATGTCTTTCTCCTGGTGTTTTGAGTTTGTGGTGGGGGTGGGGGGTTCCCACGGGCTGGAAGCCCGTGCTACCGGGGCCGGTGGGCCCCTGCCCCCTCCCCCACACCCCCTCCCCCAACCCCGTAACGCTCTTTCAAGGGCTGGCAAGTCGGGGCTGAAGCCACGCCTTGTCAGCCCCATTAAAGGGGGATGGGAGGGGGGTCTGGGGGGAGGGTGGGGGAGCCACTGCTCCCCCAGCC
>JBGSLA010000109.1:0-15872 GCA_041740935.1 Desulfobaccales bacterium
CCCGCTGAAAGGGAGCAGACTTGGCGGAGCTTTCCATCGCCCCGGATCGGCCTGATTTAACCCCCCTTAAGGGATTGGGGGAGGGGGTGCGGGTGAGGCGGCAAGGGCCCGCGGCCCCTAGCCCCCTCCCCCACGAACCATATCCAGCAACTCCCAGGTCCGGGCGGTCATGGCCGCCTCGGCCTCGGGGGTGTCGTGGTCATGGCCCACAAGGTGTAATATACCGTGAATCAGATAAAAGTCGAAGAGTTCTTCCCAGGGCCAGCCATTTTCCAGGGCCTGGCGGCGGGTGGTTTCCACCGAAATGACCACTTCTCCCAGGAGCACCGGCGGCGGGGAAATTATTGGGGGGGGTGGGGCAGGAGCAGGCGGGGCTTCCCCCGGGGCAGGGGCACCCGTATCCTCCAGGGGAAAGGCAATGACGTTGGTGGGGCCGCGCCGGCCGAAGGTCTGCCGGTTGAGAAGGGCCATGGCCCGATCGCTCACCAGGGTGAGGGACAGCCCGGCCTCAGCCCATCCCAAGGCGTCTAAGATCTTCCTGGCTTTTTTTCGGACCGTTTCCGGACTTAGCGCCGTTTTTCTTTGGCGGTTGCTTATCCAGATCTTCATTCGACCGGGTTTTTTCCGCGGGGGTGGGATAGTGCACCCGATGATGGAAAATGCCGCTCAGGATCTTGATGCTGTGCTTGGCGATGAGATTGAGCTCTTTTAAGGTGAGCTCGCATTCGTCCAGCTGCCCGTCGGCGAAAATATTATTGACGATTTTTTGGACCATGCCCTGGATGCGGGCCGGGGTGGGGTCGGTGAGGGTCTTGGAGGCCGCCTCCACCTGATCGGCCACCAGCACCAGGCCGGCCTCCTTGGTCTGGGGCCGGGGCCCCGGATAGCGATAGTCGTCGATGTTGACCTTGTTGGGGTCCGCGGCCTGGTTCCTGGCCTTGGTGTAAAAGTAGCTGATGAGGCAGGTGCCGTGGTGCTGCTGAATGATGTCGCAGATGGTGTCGCCCAGGCGCTGCCGGCGGGCCAATTCCACCCCATCCTTGACGTGGGCCGTGAGGATGAGGCTGCTCATGGAGGGGGCCAGCTTTTCGTGTTTATTTTCGCCGCCGAACTGATTTTCCACAAAATAGGCCGGCTTTTTGATTTTGCCGATGTCGTGGTAATAGGCCGCGGCTTTGGCCATGAGCGGATTGGCCCCGATGGCTTCCGCGGTGGCCTCCACCATCTGGCCCACCACCAGGGAGTGGTGGTAGGTGCCCGGGGCCACCAGCATGAGCTCTTTCAACAGGGGCTGGTCCAGGTTGAGGAGCTCCAGCAGGCGGATGTTGGAGGAATAGCGGAAGGCCGACTCAATAATGGGCGTGAGGCCCAGGGCCAAAATCCCGGTGAGCAGGCCGCCGCTCAGGGCAAAGGCCTGGCCCAGAAGGAGGTCCTGGAGCGTGAAGGGGTACTCCAGCAGCTTGAACGCGGTCACCATGAGGAGGTTGACCCCGCAGATGGCCAGACCGGTGGTGATCAGACAATGGCGGCGGCGATAAGCCCGCAGTCCCCAGACCCCCGTGAGGCTGCCGCTCACCAGGTAGAGGATCATGGGGAAGGGCTTCTCCAACATATAGGCGGTGAGGGTGGCTATGAGAAAGGCCATGGCCAGCCCGGTTTCCAGTCCCAAAAAGAGGGCGGCGGCGATGGGGGCCAGGGCGATGGGCAGGGCATACACCAGATTTTTCCCCAACAGCGGTTTGACGGGGTCAAGAATGGCCGCCAGGCTCACCAGGCCCTGGTTCATCAGCAGGCAGACCAGGATCAGGACCGCCAGAAAGACCAGGTCCTTTAAGCGGGTGGAAAAGCTTTTCAGGGAGATGCGGGCCAGGGTATAAACCAGCCCCAGGATGAGGAGCAGACTGAAAAAGTTTCCCAGGAAGACCAGGAAGCTGCGGTGCGGCGTGTACTCCGCGTCCTGGGCCGTCAGTTTGGCCAGATGCAGGGGGGTGACCCGCTCCCCTTCCCGGAGGATGAGCTCGCCCCTTTTTACCGGGAAATAGGCGGGGCGGAGCTTTTCGAGGGTTTGGCGCTGCAGCTCCCGGGTGGCGGCCTGATTGAAGGAAAGGTTGGGCACCACCAGGTGCTGCACCACGTCGCACACCAGGAGGCGGTCGGCGGGGGAAAAGTCGGCGGCGATTTCCCGGCAATAGGTGACCATGGGTTTGCGCAGATTATCCACCATGAAAAATGGGAAAGGGGCTTTGACAATCTGCTCTTCCTGGTTGCTCAGGCGCTTGACCAGAATTTCTTTGGGTCTGGGTTCGGGAAAGGCCTGTTTGGCCATGACCCCCGGTTGATACATCTGCTCCAGCACTTGGCCGATCAGGGTTTCCAGGGCCGGGGAGAATTCGGCTTTGGCCAGGAGTTGAAAGGTGGCGTTGGGAATGGTTGCCCTCAACTGTTGGTCGAACTCCGGCTTGCGCTCGATTAATTTGGCATACAGGGCTGAAAACGCGGGCTTGGCCGGGGGGGCCTGATTTCCCTGGGCCGCGGTGATCTCCTGGGTAATTTCCTGTCTGGCCTGCCGCATGAATTCCAGGCCGCGGTTGAGGCGGGCCTGGATTTTGTCGGTTATCTGGTCGTCCAGGTCAAAAACCGGCGGCAGGGTGGCCAGGACCTCCCGCTGGCGTTTGCGGGTGACCTCCACGTCTTCCACCTGGAAGTCCCCGAGGGCCCGGATGTTTTCCTGGGCCAGGGCGCCGATTTTGTAAGAGCCCAAGGGCCTGCGGGGCAGGGAGCCCAGGAGCAGGGCCAGGGCCAGGGTCAGGACGACCAGCAGAGTTATTTTGGCCCATTTTTCCTGTTTGGCGGACAGAGACGCCTTGCGGCTGCGGGGCAGGCCCCATCTGGCCAACAGGGCCTTCCCCCACTCCTGCAGGCGGGAAAATTTGGGGGGCAGGTCGTTATCCGGCATGGCGCACCTCAGCCTTGCGGGCGGCGGCCCTTTGACGGTGGGCCTCATAGGCCCGGATGATGTCCTGCACCAGGGGATGGCGCACCACATCCCGCTCGGTGAAATGGATAAACGTGATGCCCTCGACTCCCGACAGCAGTTGGCAGGCCTCCACCAGCCCCGAGGTGGCGCCGTTGGGGAGATCGATCTGGGTGGTGTCCCCGGTGATCACCGCTTTGGCGCCGAATCCCAGGCGGGTCAGGAACATCAGCATCTGCTCGGGGGTGGTGTTCTGGGCTTCGTCCAGAATGACAAAAGAGTCGTTTAAGGTGCGGCCCCGCATGAAGGCCAGGGGGGCCACCTCGATAATCCCCCGCTGCACCAGGCGGGTGGCCTTGTCAAAATCCATCATGTCGTGGAGCGCGTCATACAGCGGCCTGAGATAGGGGTTGACCTTTTCGTAGAGGTCCCCCGGCAGAAAGCCCAGCTTTTCCCCGGCCTCCACCGCCGGCCGGGCCAGGACGATGCGGATGAACTCGTGGTTCATCAGGGCCGCCACCGCCATGGCCATGGCCAGGTAAGTTTTGCCGGTCCCCGCCGGCCCCACCCCGAAAACGATGTCGTGATGGCGGATGGCCTCGATGTAGCGCTTCTGGGTGAGGCTCTTGGGGGTGATGCGCCGCTTCATGGCGGAGATGTAGACGGTGTCCAGGAAAATATCCTTGATGGCGATGTCTTCCTGGCCCTGGAGGATTTTGACGGCGTGCTGGACATCCTGGGGCGCCAGGGTGTAGCCGCTCTCCAGGAGCTGATAGAGCTGCTCCAGGGCCCGGTGGGCCAATTTGACCTGGGGTTCGGGGCCCTCCACGGTGACCTGGTTGCCCCGGTTGGCGAGCTTCACCCCCACCAGGCGGCCGATGAGGCGGAGATTTTGCCCCTGCTCCCCGAACAGGGCCTGGGCCAGGGCGTTGTCCGCCAGGGTGAGCTGGGACGTGGTGCGTGAGGTAGAGGTATGGGAGGGTTTCACAGTGGCTATGGTCTTTGACCCAGGAGCTGGCCCCGGATGCGGCGGCGGCGGGGGCGGTTGTCGAAGTCCAGCAGCACGATCTGCTGCCAGGTGCCGAGATCGAGGACGCCGTCGGTCAGGGGCAGGGTGAGGCAGGGTTTGAAAAAGGCCGCCCGGACGTGGGCATAGCCGTTGCCGTCGCCCCAGCGGCGGTCATGTTCATAGGGGATGTCCTGGGGAAAGAGGCGCTCGATGGCGGCCCTCAGATCGTTCACCACCCCGGATTCGTATTCGATGGTGGTCAAGGCGGCGGTGGAGCCGGAGATGAACAGGTGCACCAAACCTTTATGGATGCCCGAGGCCTTGACCAGTTCCTGGACCCGCGAGGTCAGGTCCAGGATGTCGGTCCCGGCCGTGGTGTCTAGTTCCAGGAAAAATGTGTCGCACGCAAACATGAACTTCACGTACAATTTTACCAGAAATTCATGGGAAGATATATACCGGAAAAAATCTTCCGGGCCCGACGGCCATACAGTCGCTCCTGGGTCTGCGGTTCGCTCCCCATAAAGAGCGATTCGCTGGGGCGGGCTTTAAGTGCCCGCCCTCACCGCGGGCGGCCGGGGACGGCCGCCCTACCAATAGATGTTTAGGGCGTGCCGTGCACGCCGATGCTGGCGGCCACGGGCCGCCCTATAAGCCATGTAGGGCTGGAAAGCGAAGCGCATCCCGCCTTTTTAAGGCCTGTTGGCACAGGCGTCCTCACCTGTGCCGGGACGGCCTTAAAGTCCATCCCACCTGTCCCGGGGCGTAGGGCGGGCGTCCCGCCCGCCTCCCTAAATCGTCTGATTCGGAGCCAAGCAGAGCTTGGCAGCTAATGTCGGTTCCCAAGCAGGAGCTTGGGAACCAGAATGAAAAGTCAGGTAGCACAGGCGTCCCGCCTGTGCAAACGCAGGCTGAAGCCTGCGGCTACATTTTGCCAGAGCTTCCTTCATCTGCAGGATAACTGTATTACTTTAATGCAATAAAAGTGCCAAAACCGCGGCCCCAAGTCTCGGGCGCCGCCTTTGCCCCGGCCGGGTTAATGCTTCTTACTTTCAGCTTGACTAACCGTACAGATAGATTTACATACTATCAGTTTAAAACTTTGTGAAGATAGGCTCAAAAGCATACCACGCTCATGTCCCTGGTTGACCACATCCTGACCCAGCGCCGGGAAAAAGTCAAAGAGTTTCGGCAGGCGGGCCTCGACCCCTTTTTTAACCGGTTCGCGCCCAGCCAGGCCATCGCCCAGGTGTTGGCGGAGCACGGCACCAGGACGGAAGCGGAGTTGGAAAATCTGAACACCACCTTCCGTCTGGCCGGACGCCTGATGCTCCTGCGGCAGTTCGGCAAAGCCGCGTTCTGCCACATTCAGGACGGCAGCGGCCGCCTGCAGGCCTATGTGCAGCGCCAGGAGGTGGGGGACGAGACCTACCGCTGGTTCAAAAAACTGGACGTGGGCGACCTGGTGGGCTTCGAAGGGACGCTGTTTCGCACCAAAACCGGGGAACTCACCTTGCGGGCCGACCGCTTTCAGCTCCTCACCAAGGCCCTGCGCCCCCTGCCGGAGAAATACCACGGCCTCACCGACGTCGAGGCCCGCTACCGCCAGCGCTACCTCGACCTGTTGATGAACCCTTCAGTCTGGCAGGTCTTCCGCACCCGGGCGGCCATCACCCGGATCATGCGCCAGTTCCTGGACGAGCGGGGCTTTCTGGAAGTGGAGACCCCCATGATGCAGCCCATCCCAGGCGGGGCCACGGCCAAACCCTTCACCACCCATCATCAGGCCCTGGACATGGAGCTGTATCTGCGCATTGCGCCGGAGCTTTATCTCAAGCGCCTCCTGGTGGGGGGCTTTGACCGGGTGTACGAAATCAACCGCAATTTCCGGAACGAAGGCCTTTCCAGCCTCCACAACCCGGAATTCACCATGCTGGAGTTTTACCAGGCCTACGCCACCTATGAAGACCTGATGGACCTCACTGAAGAGCTGTTCTGCTCCCTGGCCCAGGGAGTTTTGGGGACCATGCGGTTCACCTACCAGGGCCAGGAGATCGATTTTGCCCGTCCCTGGCGGCGCCTGGACCTGAGAGACTCGCTGACCGAAGTGGGGGGCATCCCCCGGGAGGTGGTGGCCGACCGCGGGGCGCTTGTGGCCCTGGCCCGGAAGGAAGGGGTGCAGCTCAGGCCCGGCGAAGGCTACGGCCGGGCCCTGACCAAACTGTTCGACCTGCACGTGGAGGCCAAGCTCATCCAGCCCACCTTTGTGAAGGGCTATCCCACCGAAACCTCGCCTTTGTCCCGGAAAAACGACGACAATCCCGAGGTGGTGGACCGCTTTGAGCTGTTCATCGCCGGGCGGGAAATGGCCAACGCCTTCAGCGAGCTCAATGACCCGGACGACCAGCGCCGGCGCTTCGAGGCCCAAATGGCGGCCCACGCCGCGGGGGATGAAGAAATGCCCCACGCGGTGGACGAGGATTATCTGCTGGCCCTGGAGCACGGCATGCCCCCGGCCGCGGGCGAAGGCATCGGCATTGACCGGCTGGTGATGCTCCTGACCGACTCCCCCTCCATCCGCGATGTCATCCTGTTTCCCCTGCTCAGGCCGGAGAAGTGATCATGGGCTTTTTTGAGACCTTTGTGGCCCTGCGTCTGTTCCGGGGGGTAAGGCGGCAGAAGGGCTTCATTTCCCTGTCGTCCATATTTTCCATCGCCGGGGTGGCGGTGGGGGTCATGGCCCTGATTGTGGTCATCGGGGTGATGACCGGGTTTGACGAGGACCTGAAAAAGAAGATCCTGAGCGTCAATCCCCAGATTATCGTGCTGTCCAAGGAAGGGCGCATCGGCGGATACGATCAGGTGGCGGCCCGCATCAAGGCCGTGCCCGGGGTGGAGACGGTGCAGCCCTATCTTTATACGCCGGTGATGTTTTCCACCCCCGGCACCATCTCCGGGGGCATGCTCCGGGGACTGGACGAAAAATTGCTCGCGGCCGGGGGACCGGAAAATCTGAAGGTGCGGGAGGGCAAGTTCGCCGACCTGGCCAAGGCCGCGCCCGGGGAGCCGCCCCCCGCGGCCATCGGCAACGAACTGGCCCGCCGCCTCAACCTGCGCGAGGGGGATTTTTTCAACCTGTTCATCCCCCGGGGCACCCTCACCCCCATGGGCCAGCTGCCCCGCCTCAGGCTGTTCCGGGTGGCGGCCATTTTCCACTCCGGCATGTTCGAGTTCGACAACTCCCTGATCTATGTCAGCCTGCCGGCCATACAGGAACTCCTGGGCTTCGGCCAGCAGGTGACCGGTCTGGAGGTGAGCGTCCGGGACATTTATGCCGCGCAGGAGATGAGCCAGAAAATTGTGGCCGCGCTGGGGTCGAAATTTTTCGCCCGGGACTGGATCGCCATGAACTACAGCCTCTTTTCGGCGCTGAAGCTGGAAAAGATCGCCATGTTCGTGATCCTCACCCTGATCATTTTGGTGGCGGCCTTCGGGATCGCGTCCACGCTGTTCATGATGGTGATGAAAAAGACCAAGGAAATCGCCATCTTAAAGTCAATGGGGGCGACCCGCCAGAGCATCATGCAGATTTTTGTGATGGACGGGCTGTTCATCGGCTTCATCGGCACCGCGCTGGGGCTGGTCCTGGGGGTGATCTTATGCGCCCTGTTGCAGCGCTACGAATTTATCCAGCTGCCCCGGGACGTGTATCTGATTTCCACCCTGCCGGTGAAGATCCAGACCCTGGATTTGGTGATGATTGTGGGCGCGGCCATGCTCATCAGCTTTTTGGCCACCCTGTACCCCTCCTGGCAGGCCTCCCGCCTGGACCCGGTGGAGGCCATCAGGTATGAATAAAACTAAGATTTCGGCGTAATTGACGCTGTGTGCAGAAAGTGTTAAGGTGGAAAATCCTGATTTCCGGCCCAGGGCAGGCGTGTCGGCGGCCCCCGACCAGGCGGTGAAGATTGCGGTGCAGGGTCTGGTGAAGACCTTCACCACCAACGGCATCCTGGTGGAGGTGCTCACCGACCTGGATCTGGAGGTCTATGCCGGGGAGACGCTGGCCGTGGTGGGAGCCTCCGGGGTGGGCAAATCCACCTTGCTCCATATTCTGGGGACCCTGGAACGCCCCACGGCAGGAAAAGTGTGGTGGGACGGGGAGGAGGTTTTCACCCTGGACGACCGGCGGCTGGCGGCCTTTCGGAACCGCCGGGTGGGCTTTGTTTTTCAATTCCACTACCTCTTGCCTGAGTTCAACGCCCTGGAAAATGTCATGATGCCGGCCCTCATCGCCCGCACCGCCAAGCTCCAGGCTCAGGAAGAGGCGGAAAATATCCTGGTGCGGGTGGGCCTCAAAGACCGCCTGCGGCACCGGGTGGCCACCCTGTCCGGCGGGGAGCAGCAACGGGTGGCGGTGGCCCGGGCCCTGGTGCTCAAGCCGGAGGTCCTGCTGGCGGATGAACCCACGGGGAACCTGGATCCCAAGAGCGGGGCCCAGGTGCATAGTCTGCTCCTGGACCTGAACCGGGAACAGGGTTTGACCTCGGTGATTGTGACCCATAATCTGGATCTGGCCCGGTCCCTGGACCGGCAGATCACCCTGGTGGACGGCAAGGCCATGATTTTACGGGGAGACTGAGGTGCGGCAACGTCTACTCTTGGCATTATTTTTGGTCATCGTGGGGGCGGCCTGGCCGGCCCTGGCCCAGGAACCCGAGCTGACATTCAAAAAAGTGGCCATCTTTCCCTTCAGCGTCCTGAGCAAAACCCCCAGCCCGGTTTTGGGGGAGAAGGTGCGCCAGGATTTCGCCGAGGCGCTCAAGGCGGAAGGTTTTGTCATCGTCTCTCCGGAGGACCTGGCCAAAGAACTGGCCGGGCTCAAGGAACCCCTGGATGAAGCCCGGGCCAGGGACATCGGCCGGAAAGCGGGCGCGGATGTGGTCATCACGGGGGAGGTGGTCATTGTCGGCGACGCGGTTTCCTTAGAGGCCCGCATGTTCGACCTGGCCGGCAAACAGGCTCCCATAGTCCAGAAACTCCAGGGCACCGGGGTGGGCGCCCTCTCCGGCTTGAGCCGCCAGATGGCCAGGGAGTCGGGGCTGCGCATCCTGGGGAAAGAGCGCCTCCGGCGCCTGGCGGTCAAAGGTAACCGCCGCATCGAAGCCGACGCCATCCTGGGCAACATGCAGACCCGGGAGGGCGACATCACCTCGCCTTCCCGCCTCCGGGAAGACCTCAAGGCCATTTATAAAATGGGCTATTTCACCGACGTCAAATTCGACGTCAGCGATACCCCCGAGGGCCGCATTCTCACGGTGATCGTGGTGGAAAAACCGGCCATCCGGGATATCTCCATCCGGGGCAACCGCCAGGTCAAGGAAAAGGCCCTGCTGGATGCCATGGAACTCAAAACCCTGAGGGTGGCATCGGAGCCGGTCATCAAGGAGGCCATCGAAAAAGGCCTGAAAGTTTATCGGGAAAAGGGCTATTACGGGGCCCGCATGACCTATGAGCTGACCCCCATCACCCCCCAGGAAGCGAATCTGGTGATCAACGTGGAGGAGGGCGGGACGGTCACCATCAAAGAGATCAAATTCGAAGGCGTCAAGGCGGTGAAGCCCAGCACGCTCAAGAAGCTCTTGGAGACCAAGGAAAAGGGCCTGCCCCTGGTTTCCCGCTTCACCGGCGCCGGCAAGCTGGTGCAGGACAATTTGGAGCGGGACGCCGAAAAGATCGGCGCCTATTACTTCAATCATGGCTATATCAAGGCCAAGGTGGGCGAGCCCCGGGTCGACATCCGCCAGGGCAATGTCTATATCACCATTCCCGTCACCGAGGGCCCCCAATACAAGGTCGGCAGGATTGATTTCCAGGGAGACCTGAGGGAAGACAAGGAAGTCCTGAGGAAAAAGCTGACCATCATCAAAGAGCCGATCTACAGCCGGGAAGTCATCCAAAAAGACATCTCCACCCTCACGGACCTTTACGCCGACCAGGGCTATGCCGACGCCGACGTCACCCCGCTGCTGAAAGAAAACGACGAAAATCTCACCGTGGACATCACCTTTGACATCAACCAGGGGAAAAAGGTGTATTTTGAGCGGATTGAGATCGCCGGCAACATCAAAACCAGGGACAAGGTGGTCCGTCGGGAGCTGCGGATCTATGAGCAGGATCTGTTCAACGCCACCAAGCTCAAAGAGAGCATGAGGAACCTGAAACGCCTGGATTACTTTGAAGATGTCAATTTAAGCACCAGCCCCGGAAGCAGCCCGGACCGCCTGAACCTGAAAATCAATATTAAAGAGAGACCCACCGGCACCTTCGGCGTGGGGGTGGGTTACAGCACCCAGGACAAGCTGGTGGGCATGGCGGAGATCAGCCAGAACAACCTGTTCGGCCGGGGGCAACGGCTTCAGGTGCAGGCCGTTCTCGGGGCCATCGCCAGCCGCTACCGCATCAGCTTCATGGAACCGTATTTGTTTGACCGGCCCTTGAGCTTGGGCATAGACGCCTACAACTGGTCCCGGGTGTTCGACGAATACACCCGCACCAGCTTCGGGGGGACCCTGCGCCTGGCCCACCCCATGCGCTGGAAATACACCCGGCTGTTCTGGAGCTACCGGTTTGAAAACGTCAAGCTGTCCGATCTGTCTTATTCCGCCTGGTTGACGCCATCCATTGTCGAGGCCAGGGACATCCACAACACCAGCGCCATGACCATCGGCGTGCGCCGGGATTCCCGGGACTCCCTGTTTGTCCCCACCAAGGGCTCGGACCAGAGCGTGTCCATCGAGTGGGCCGGATTGGGAGGCGATGTGGCCTATATCCGGTATATCGTCGATGCGGCCTATTACTTTCCCCTTAAATGGGGCACGGTGGGGGTGCTGCACGGCAAAGTGGGCTACATCCAGGGGCTGGATTACGGCAAACAACCGACCTATGAGTTATTCTATCTGGGGGGCATTGATTCCGTCCGGGGCTTCAAATACGCCGAAATCACCCCCCGGGACCCCTTAACCCAGGACCGCATCGGGGGAAATAGATTTTTCCAGATCAACACCGAGTATCGCTTTCCCATGCCTTACCTGAACAAATACGGCATGCTGGGATTGGTCTTTTTCGATTGCGGCAACGTCTATTCCAGCAACAAAAATGCTTTGGTGCCCAACGTCCGCACCAGCATCGGCGGGGGCATCAGGTGGTTTTCGCCCATGGGGCCTTTGCGGGTCGAATGGGGCTACAACCTGAACAAGAAGTCCTATGAGCGTCAGAGCGCCTGGGAATTCACCATCGGCGGCAACTTCTAAGGAACGCGGGCGGGGAGCCGCCAAAAACCGGGGGCATCACCCCACCCGGGATTTTATCTGCCATGAGGAGGACATCCATGAAAAAGTTGGCGTTCTGTTTGATTTTTCTCTTCTGCCTGCTGCTTACCCCGGCGCTGGCCAAGGAGGTTCGCATCGGGGTGGTGGACATGGAAGAAATTGTCAACAAATCCGCGGATTATAAGCGCATTGAAAGCGCCCTCCAGAAAAAGTCCGAGGAGTTGGGCCGGCCCCTGCAGCAGCGGGAACAGGAACTCGGCCGGCAGGTGGCGGAATTCCAGAAGCAGGCCCAGGCTGGCGTCATTAAAGACGATGCCCTGAAACGCAAGGAAACGGAATTCCAAGCAAAATTCCAGGAGATTCAAAAATCCCGGGACCAGGCCCAACGCAGCTTCCAGGAAGCCTACCAAAAGGAGATGAAGCCCCTGGTGGATAAGTTCAACCGGGCGGTGGAGCAGGTGGCCAACGAAATGAACCTGGACATCGTCTTTCCCAAGGCCGGCGTCTTCCTGCGCGACAAGTCTCTCGACATTACGGAAAAGGTGCGCGGCCGCTTTTAACCGACCATGAAAAAGGGCACGACCCTGGGGGAGTTGGCGGCCCTGGTGGGGGGTGAACTCCGAGGCCCCGCGGACCTGATGATTCGGGGTCTGGCCCCGGTGGATCAGGCCGGGCCTGAGGACATCACCTTCATCGCCCACCCCCGTTTCGCCCGATTGGGGGAGACCAGCCGGGCGGGAGCCGTCATCGTCTCCCCCCAGGGGGCGACCCTGAATAAACCCCTCATCGTGGTGGACCACCCTTATCTGGCGTATGCCCGGGTGGCGGGGGTCTTCGCCCGGCCCCGGCCCGGCTGGACCGGGGTCAGCGATCAGGCCTTTCTGGGCGCCGGGGTGAAAATAGGGCGGGACGCGGCCATCGCGCCCCTGGTGTTCGTGGGCGACGGCGTCCGTCTGGGGGACCGGGTCACCCTCATGCCGGGGTGCTACATCGGCCCGGAGGCCGTCATCGGCGACGACACCTACCTTTCTCCCCAGGTCACCATCATGGAGCGCTGCCGGGTGGGGGCCCGGGTCCTCATCCACAGCGGCGCGGTCATCGGCGCCGACGGCTTCGGCTTCATTCCCACCCCCGAAGGCCAGCTGAAGATCCCCCAACTGGGCACCGTGGTCATCGAAGACGATGTGGAAATCGGGGCCAACGTCACCATCGACCGGGGCGCCCTCGGGGAGACCAGGGTGGGGCGGGGGGTGAAAATCGACAATCTGGTGCAGGTGGCCCACAATGTCACGGTGGGCGAACACACGGTCATCGCGGCCCAGGCGGGGGTGGCCGGATCCACCACCATCGGCCGCCGGGTGGTCCTGGGGGGCCAGGTCGGCCTGGTAGGGCACATCACCATCGGCGACCGCACCCAGATCGGGGCCCAGGCCGGGGTGACCAATTCGGTGCCGCCGGACCAGGCCCTGCTGGGGACCCCGGCCCGGCCCTTGCGGGAAACCCACAAGATCTGGGCCAGTTGGCGCGCCCTGCCGGATTTGGTGCGCCAGGTGCGAAAACTGGAACAGCAGGTGGCTGAATTGACCGCCGCCCTGGAAAGGAAGTCGAACGCATGATCCAGCCGCCCTCCCTGGAAGAAATCATGGGCATCCTGCCCCACCGCTACCCCTTTCTCCTGGTGGATCGCATCCTTGAAATCGAGCTGGGCAAGCAGATTGTCGGCCTCAAGAACGTCACCATCAATGAGCCCTTTTTCGTGGGCCATTTTCCCCAGGCCCCCATCATGCCCGGAGTGCTCATCGTGGAGGCCATGGCCCAGGTGGCCGGCATTCTGGCCCTGTTGTCCACCCCGGAAAATCTCGGCAACCAGGCCCTGTATCTCATGTCCCTGGACAAGGTGCGCTTCCGCCGGCCGGTGGTGCCCGGTGACCAGCTCATCCTCGATCTCAAGCTCCTCAGGGGCGGCAAAAAGTTTTTCCGCATGAAGGGGGAGGCCAGGGTGGGCGACAACCTGGCGGCCGAAGGCGAGCTCATGGCCGCGGTCGGGAAAAAAGAGGCTTAGCATGGCCGCTATTCATCCCACGGCCATTGTGGATCCCGCCGCCGAGCTGGCCGCCGGCGTCACCGTGGGGCCCTACAGCATCATCCACGGGCAGGTGGTGGTGGGGCCCGACACCGAGATCGGCTCCCACGTGGTCATCAAGGAACACACCACCATCGGGGCCCGCTGCCGCATCTTCCAGTTCGCGGCGCTGGGGGAAATCCCCCAGGACCTTAAATTCGCCGGGGAAGAAAGCCAGCTCATCATCGGCGACGACAACACCATCCGGGAATTCGCCACCATGCACCGGGGCACCGCCGGGGGGGGCGGCGTGACCAGGGTGGGCAACGGCAACCTGTTCATGGCCTACACCCACGTGGCCCACGACTGCCTCATCGGCAACGGGGTCATCATGTCCAACGCCGCCAGCCTGGCCGGGCATATCCTCGTGGAAGACCGGGCCATTTTAGGGGGCTTTGTGGTGGTGCACCAATTTTCCCGCCTCGGCCGCCACGCCTTTATCGGGGGCGCCTCGGCCGTGACCCGGGACGTGCCCCCCTTCACCATGGCGGTGGGCAACCGGGCCAAACTGGTGGGGCTCAACCTGGTGGGGCTCAAGCGCAGCGGCTTTGCCGACGCCACTATTCAGGCCCTGCGCCAGGCCTACGAGGTGCTCTTTCAATCTGATCTCAACTGCAAGGAGGCGGTGGCCAAAGTTCGGGAGGTGGTCCCCCAGAGCCCGGAAATTCAGCACCTCCTGTGGTTTGTGGAAAACTCCGAGCGGGGTCTGGTGCCGGTGGATGCCAGAGAAAATCGGTCTCATCGCGGGTAAGGGGCAGTTTCCCCTCCTGTTTGCCGACGCGGCCCGGCGCCGGGGCCTCGAAGTGGTGGCGGTGGCCCACCGGGGCGAGACCGACCCGGCCCTGGAGCCGCTGTGTCAGCATTGCCGCTGGATTTCCGTGGGCCAGTTGGGGAAACTGATCCGGGCCTTCAAGGAGGCCGGCATCACCCGGGTGGTCATGGCCGGCGGCGTCAGCCGGGGCCGCCTCTTCCGGGATTTCCGGCCGGATTTCCGGGCGTTGAGCCTCATCCGCCGGGTGGGCGCCGGTCACGACGACCGCCTGCTCCGGGGCCTGGCCGCCGAACTGGAGGCCGAAGGCATCACCATCGTCTCCCCCCTGCTCTATCTCGACGAACTGCTGGCCCAGCCGGGCCGCCTGTCCCGCCGACAACCCAGCTCTGAAGAACGGCGCGATATTGACTATGGTTTCAGCATCGCCCAGGCGGTGGGCCGCCTGGATCTGGGCCAGTGTGTGGTGGTGCGGCGTCAGGTGGTGACGGCGCTCGAAGCCGTGGAGGGCACCGATGAGGCCATCCGCCGGGGAGGCCGCCTGGCAGGCCCGGGGGCGGTGGTGGTGAAGGTGTGCAAACCCGGGCAGGACCTGCGCTTCGACCTGCCCGCGGTGGGCCCGGGCACCATCGCGGCCATGGCTGAGGTGGAGGCCGGGGTCCTGGCCATCGAGGCCGGCAAGACCCTCATGTTTGACCGCCAGGAGATGATCGCCCGGGCCGATCAGGCCAAAATCGCGGTCTGGGGCGTGGCGCCCCCGGCCGGAGAAGCCCTGGAACCCCCTTCCGAACCCCTGTAGGGCCTCGATTTATCCAGCCCTCATACCAGTCTCGTTTTGTAGGGGCGGGTTTCAAACCCGCGCCGACAAGGAAGATTAATAGGTTAGCCCTGTAGGGCGGGCGCCGCCTGACACTGTAACCTTGAACCTTAAACTTTGAACTTTTCGTAATAGAAGTGGGGATTTCAGAACCCTATTCCAGCAATTCCCTGATGGCCAGAAGCTCCCGGCGGATATCCTCCAGGAGGGCCAGCACCGGATGGCTGACCGGCGGGAAGGCGGCGGGCGCCGGCAGGGGCAGGTGGCGGGTGCGCTGATACTGGGGCAACTGCTCTTTAAGTTGGCGCCGCATGGCCGGGAGGGTCATCTTTTCCTCCTCCCGCAGACGCTTGAGTTCAAAAATAAGCTGGATGTCCGCGGGGCGGTACACGCGGTGCCGGGACTTGCGGCGGTTGGGACGCAGAATTTTCCCCCGGCTCTCCCAATAGCGCAGCACATGCGGCCTCACGCCGGTGATGCGGCTCACCTCGCCGATGGTGTAAAACTGCTTTTGGGGAATGTCCTCGTCCACGGGCCTCACGGTTACCACGGGCTCAATTTCAGGCGCCCCCGCCTGCCCTCCGTGGACAGCCGAGGGCGGCTGTCCCTACACCAGAAGTATTTTCATGCTTTACGGGTGAGCCGAAGGCTCATGAGCAACTGTTATGAAAAGTTTTTTTGGGGGGGCGGGGGGTTCCCACGGGCTGGAAGCCCGTGCTACCGGGGCCGGTGGACCCCTACCCCCAACCCCAACCCCTTACCGCTCTTTCAAGGGCTGGCAAGTCGGGGGGGAAGCCCCGCCTTGCCAGCCCCCATAAAGGGGGTTGGGAGGGGAGTTTGAGGGGAGGGC
>JBGSLA010000110.1:0-27428 GCA_041740935.1 Desulfobaccales bacterium
GGTCTGCCGGTGGTGGCCACCGGGGTGGGCGGCCTCTCCGAGGTCGTGCAGCCGGGGGAAACCGGCTGGCTGGTGCCCCCCGGAGACCCGGCCGCCCTGGCAGAGGCCCTCAGCCGGCTGCTGGCCGATGAGGCAGAGCGCCGCACCTTTGGAAGCGCCGGCAGGGCGCGGGTCCTGGAGCGCTTTTCCATGGCCGCCATGGTCCAGCGCCACGAAGAGGTGTTTCTCCGGCTGCTTAAGGGCAAGCTCCGATAAGGGAATTAATCGCCCCGGCCCGATGCTTCAGTTAAACTCGGCTCAAAAAAAGGGTATAATGGCGTTCATTTGTTCAGCAAGGGTCAAAGGCAGACAGCCCTCGGGATGTTGAGCTCCTTCCTGCGACAGGCCTGGGACACTTTCCGGCCGGTGAACCCGGGCGCCCTCATGAATGCCGGCTGCGGCGCCCTGGAGGCCCTCCTCCGCCGCCCCCGGCCCTGGAGTTACCCCTGGAAACTGGATCTGGTCCTCACCAAGGCCTGCAACCTGCGATGCCGCTTTTGTATCTCGTATGAATCCCTCAAGGGCGAGCGCTGGATGGATTTCGGCCTCTATGAGCAGATCGCCCGCACCCTGTTCCCCTGGACCCACAGCCTGTTTTTCTGCTCGGGCGGGGAGCCGCTGCTTTACCCGCGCTTCCGGGACGCCCTGAGCCTGGCCGGGCGCTACCGGACCCGCACCACCCTGGTGACCAACGGCATGCTCCTCACTCCCCAGACCGCCGACTGGCTGGTGGAGGGTCAATATCTTCATGAACTGACGGTCTCCTTTGACGGCGCCCGCCAGGAAACCCTCGAAGCCATCCGGCGAGGCGCCGACTATAACCTCATCCTGGAAAACGTTGCCTACATCAACGCGGCCAAGCAGCGCCGAAGCGTGCCCTATCCCCGGCTGTCCCTGCATTACGTGGTCATGGCCGGCAATGCCCGGGAGCTGCCGGAGATCTTCCCCCTGGGCGCCAGGATCGGCATATCCCGGGTGCGGGTGTCCTACCTGAACGTCTGCAATGACCTGGCGGACAGTGAATCCTTGTTTCACCAACCCCGGGAGGCCGAGGCGGTATTCCGGGAAAGCCGCCGCCGGGCCAGGGAATGCGGCATCTCCCTCACTTTGCCGGTCCTGCCCGGCCAGAGGGTTTTGGGCAGCCGCTGCCTGCAGCCCTGGGAGTTTTGTCAAATCGACACGGACGGCTCCCTCCGCCATTGCTATTATTCCTGGCGTCAGCGGCTGGGGTTTTTCCAGGATGGTTTTGCCCAGGTTTGGCGGGGGGAGCGTTATCAGTGTCTGCGCCGAACCCTGGACGGCCCGGCGCCGTGGTTTCCCTACTGCGCCCATTGCCCCGGCCGTCACGGGGTCGACTGGGAAAGCTCCCATTTCCAGAATCACCACAGTGACGCTTATGTAATTCCAGGCCTGGAGCACCTGCAGGTCCCTTTTAAACCGCGCTAAGCCAACCACCTCGCCCCGGGGCTGGTTCTCCCGATCCGCGGGGATCCCGTGGCAAAAGCCGGTGAATTTTTCCGCCAGACATGGTAAACACCTTTAGCTGAAGAATTTGGTGGTGTAAACTGCCCAAAATGTCCGAGGGCGACGGGATTTTCCATGGGGCGAATATGTTACGGGGTGATGGGAGATGCCCGCGGTCACATCAGTCGGGCCCTGACCATCGCCGGGGAACTGGGCCGGCATGAATTTCTGTTCATCGGCGGGGAAAAGATCCAGATCATGCAGGAAAACGGGTACCGCATCGAGATGGTGCCCACCGCACCCACCATCATCCGCCACAACCGGGTGGACACCCTGGCCACGGCAGCTCATGGCCTGGTCGGCCTGGCGCGCATGGCCCCGGCCATCAGCCGGGTCCGGGCGGTTATTCGGGAGTTTGATCCCCAGCTGATCATCAGCGATTACGAATTGGTTTCCCAGCGGACCAGCCAACTGATGGGGCGCCCGTGCGTCAGCCTGGACAACCAGCACCTCCTGACCCACTGCCGGTACAAACCTCCCCCCGGCCAGAAACTGAGCCGCTTTGCCACCTGTTTTTTGATCCGCTATCTCTACAGCGGCGCCGGCCGCTTCCTGATCACCTCCTTCCACCACCTGCCGCCGGCGGACCCGGCCTGCATCGAGGTCTTTCCGCCCCTGATCAAACCGAAGGTGCAGAAGCTTGAGCCCACTCCGGGCGAGCATGTGCTGGTCTACCTGCGGGGCGGCAACTCCGCCGGATTAGTCGACAGACTCAAGAAAAGCCGCCGCCGGTTCCACATCTATGGCCTGGGGAAGAGGCCGTCCCATGGCAACCTGGTTTTCAAAAAAACCTCGGAAGACGAATTTTTGGCGGATCTGGCCTCCTGCCGCTATGTGATCGGCAACGGCGGCCACTCCCTGTTGAGCGAGGCCCTCTACCTGGGGAAGCCCATTCTCTGTCTGCCCATATTTTTTTTCTATGAGCATTATTTCAACGCCTATTTTGTGAAAAAAAACGGCCTGGGGGATTATCTCTGGGATATTGCCTGCCGGCGGGACTTCATCCAGGACTTCGAAGACCACCTGGAGCAATATGGCGCCAGGATCAAGCAACAGAATTTTTTCGGCAACCACCAGATAGCCGCCAGGTTGGAGCAGCTGATCAGCGGCGAGGCGGCCGGGAGATGAGACGGTTTTCGGTTTTCAGTTTTCGGTAAAAAATAATAAGAAAAACAGGTTGGTTAGCAAAGCCTCCGGTAAAATCTGTCCACAGGTTTTGCCGTGAAAAACTCCTGGGAAATGTAAATGTAGAGCAGGCGCCCTCGCCTGCTCTTTAAAGAACAGCCGGGGGCGGCTGTTCTACATGATTTTCGCAGAGGTCTCACCTGGGTGTAATACCAATTTCTTATTGAAATGAAACAAATGAAACGGCCAACATAGCCATATTTTTATTGTTTTTCACCGAAAACAGAAAACTGCAAACAGAAAACCGTATAAGGGCAGGGGGGCGGTGGGTGGAAGAATGCTTCGGGTAAATGAAAATAATCCGGCTGATCAGTCGTCAAACTGCCGGTTGACCTTGGGGTTAAGAAAAAGCTCTGCCACCCGGTGGTGGGTGTGCTCTGCCGAGAACCCCTGCCGGACGCGCCGGCAGCCCCTTTCAGCCATCTCCAGGGCGGCCTCCCGGTCCCGGACCAGTTGCCCCACCGCCGCGGCCAGGGCCCGGGGGTCCTTCTGGGGGATGAGCACCCCGGTGCCCCCGGGTTCGATGACCTCGCCGATGCCGGCCACGTCGGTGGCGATCACCGGCAGGCGGTGCAGCAGGGCTTCCAGGATCACCGTGGGGAGCCCGTCGCGGTTGCCCGAAGCCGCGACCACGCTGGGCATGATGAAGACATCGGCCCGGCCGAACAGTTCGGTCACCCGGTCATGGGTGATAAAACCCGGAAAAGAAATCCGCCGGGTCAGGCCCAGTTTCCTGGCGAGAGCTTTGAGGCGCCGGCCTTGCGGTCCAGAGCCGGCCAGGGTGAGATGAAAATCGAGGCCGGCATCCTGGAGCATCTTGCAGCCGTGGATGAGATAAGCAAACCCCTTGGTGTCCACCAGCCGGCCCAGGGCCAGGAGTTGGTAAGGAGGTTGCATCAGCACCGGGGCGCGGCCGGCAGCCGTCAGGGGAACCGCGTTGTAGGTCAGGTGAAACCTGCCCGGATCGCCCCGGTTTAAGGCCGTCAGGCGGCGGAGCACGGCCCGGGACTCGCCCCGGACCAGAACCGCGTCCCGGATCTTGTCTGGCAGCAGGCCGTCCGGGGTAAAGACATCATGGGCGCGGCCGGTGAAGCTGAAAGGGATGCCGGTCAGGCGCGCCGCCACCCAGGCCGCGGTGGCCGGACCGCAGGCCCAGGGCGCGTGTATGTGGGTAAGGCGCTCTTCCATAAAGCGCCGGGCCAGACGGAAGCCGCACAGCGCGCCCCACAGGCTCTCGGCGTCCCGTTCCAGGTGGCGCCAGGGCCGGGTCAGGACCGTCTGCCACAGCCGGCGGGTCAACCGGGGGTCCTTTTTCCACCAGGCAAGCACCTCCCGCCAGGCGGAGCGGAGGTAGGGAACTCCCAGGGTCTCCACCCCCGGCGCCGCCTCCCGCATCTCCGGGGCGAGGTCCCGGCTCCAGGGGCCATACAGGCTGAAAACCTGGATATCCAGCCCCAGCTTCTGCAGATTGACCACTTCCCGGAAGATGAAGGTTTCCGAGGGCTTGGGGAACCATAACAGGACGTAGGCCAGGCGGCACCGGTGAAGGGGTTGTGGGACCGCGGTCGCCTCGCCGCCCGAACCGTGATCAACGCCCACCTGGACTCAGGCCCCCTGTGGGCCCTGACCGCCCTGGCGCCACTGTTGCTGCAGGAGGAAGAGGTCTTCCCAATGGGCGCAGGCCATCAGATAGCCGGTCAAACGGCTGGGATTTCTTCGGGCCAGGTCCAGGATATGCCGCCAGTATTGCCCGCGGCTGGGTAAAACGACTCCCAGACGCCAGGAGAAATGAAGCAACTCACGGAGTTCGAGAAGATCCTGGCGCAGGGGCCTTTTCGCCGGCGGCGTCGGAGGGGGCGGCAGCTTCCGGCCCCGGCGCCGGGCCATCGCAGCCCGGGTGGGGCGCATTTCCGAATAGTACCGATGGGCCCGGTCCAGGAACCGCCGCGGGTCATAAACCGTTTCCCAGACCTGCCGGAATTCGGCCATGATTTGCTCCCGGGGGCGGCTGGGCAGAAAGTTTGGTTCCCCCCCCACAGAGTCAATGGCTGCGTCCCGCGGCGCTTCCCCCGGCGGCAGCCGTCCCTCCTTTTGCAGGCGATGCCACAAGCGGGTGTGGGGAACTGCCTGCAGGAGATTGATCATAACCAGAGGGATGCTGGTGGACTTAATAAAGGAAATTATCCGCTCTCCGGTACGGGCGCTCTCGCCATCCATCCCCAATATAAAACTGCCCATGATGGTCAGGCCGTTGGCTTTGATCTGCCCGATGGCCTCCTCCATGGAGCCCCGGCGGTTGTGATGCTTGTGACAGCGGATCAAGGCCTCCTCCTCAGGGGTCTCGATCCCCAGAAAGACATCCGTGAAATTGGCCTCGGTCATCTGATCGATGAGGTCAACATCCCAGCCCAGATCCACCGTGGCCTGGGTCTCGAACACGAAGGGCTCC
The DNA here is from genome assembly GCA_041740935.1 of Desulfobaccales bacterium. Classification (GTDB taxonomy): domain Bacteria; phylum Desulfobacterota; class Desulfobaccia; order Desulfobaccales; family 0-14-0-80-60-11; genus JBGSLA01. The sequence goes on from JBGSLA010000110.1 coordinate 5,198, forward strand.
CCCCGGCTTTTATGCCAGGGGGTCAACTCCTGCAGGATCGCCCGGGCCCTGGTCTTAGAGCCGATGAAGTTGTCATCGCACACAAAGATATTGCTGCGCCATCCCAGGCGAAAAATGGTTTCCAGCTCAGCTATGACCTGGCGGGGCTCTTTGTAGCGGGGCCGGCGGCCATAAATCTGGACCACATCGCAGAACTCGCAATCATGGGGGCAGCCCCGGGAGGTTTGGATGGGGATATTGGCGTAATCTTTCAGGTTCACCAGATCAAACCTGGGAATGGGGGAGGCGGTGAGCTCTGGCCTGAGGCTGCTTTCAATAACCCCGCGCCTCTGCCCCCGGGCCAGGGCCTCCAGAAACAAAGGTATGGAGGTTTCCCCCTCTCCCAGCACCAAAAAATCGGCCCCCGCCTCCAGGATTTCGTCCGGCAAAGAATGGCAGATGGGCCCGCCCACCGCCACGGACTTGCCCCGGGCCTTGGCCTCCCGGATCAGGGCGGTCAGACTATGCCGATGGATGATCATGCCGGAGAGCAGCACCATATCCGCCCAGGCCCACATCTCATCGGTCATGGTCTCAATATTTAAATCAACCAGGCGCACCTGCCATGCCCGGGGCAGCAGCGCTGCCACGGTAAGCAGGCTGAGAGGGGGCATTACTGATTTAAAGCCGGTTCGCTGAACAACTCTTGGTAAAGAAAAAAATGTCAGGGGGGTCTGGGGATAGAGCAATAAAGCCTTCATTTACCGGCTCCAGAAAACCCGAAGAGTTTTTTCACCATGTTCAAATGCCGTGAAAATAGCACAGGTTTTCTGAAAGGCCAAGCCGGACTTCCCATCTGCCGTCCGGTTCCGGGCCTAAACACCGGTTGAAAATCAGGGGGTTTTATATTATCAAGAAAGACAGAAACTTCCCCGGTCGCCCGGCATCAGACCGCTGTTGGGTGCGAACCACGGGGCGGCAAGGGAGACCGGTGGCAACCCAAACCTCGCGCAGTGAATTCAGCTATCCCAATCCGTTTCGGTCCAGGCTGGCGCTGGCCGTGGGGTTGGCCGTCTACCTGGCGGCCCAGGGATTTCTGGTCAACGCGCCCCTCTGGAATCGGCCGCTGCCCCCGGAGCTGGACGACTCCATCACCTATGTCCTGAAAACCAAGCTGCTGCAAGAGGGACTCTGGCGCAAGGTCTCTCCGGCCATGGCCGATTTGCAGCAGCAGCTGCACTTGCCGGTCGACGACCCCGCCGCGACCCGACAGCAGGCCCTGGCTGGCTCCCGGCTCTTTCCCTTTTATCATCCCATCTTCTCCTTCAGCCTCATCGCTCTGAACAGCCTGGGCCTCGATTTAACCACGGCTTTTAAAGTGGTGTGGAGTCTGGGCCCCCTGATTTTCGGGCTGGCCCTGGCGTATTTCCTGACCAGCCTCTTCGGGGCCGCCGCTGCCGGGCTGGCCTTAATCCTGCTGGCCTTCAAGGTCTTTCCGGATTCCGGCTTGCATTGCGTGGTCCCTTCGAATCTGGCCATGGCCCTGGCGGTGCTTATTTGGGGGCGCCTGGTGAAGCGTCAGGGGCAGGCCCCCTGGACCCTGGCCCTGGGCTCCCTGGCGCTGGTGTTGATGCATCCCATCGGCGCCATCTACGCGGTTATGTCGGTGGTTCTGGCCTGCCTGCTGGCCGACCCCCAAAACCGGCGCACCCCCCGTCTGCTCATGCTTGCCACCCTCGCCGCGGTGGCGCTGCTGCTGGTCCTGTCCTCCTTTGAAAAAATTCCCTTTATCCCCAACCTGCTGAAAATGCCCGGCAGCGGTTTTTCCCCGGTCGCCATGGCCCGGGGCGCGGCCCATTCGGCCCTGGAAGTCATTGCCAGCATAGTCCGAACCGGGGGCGGCCTGTTCGGTTCCCCCCCCTTATTTTTAGCCGCCTCGGCCCTGGGGCTTTTCACCCTGCCCGGTCAGGCCCGGCGCGCCGTTGTCAGAATTTTATCTGTCAATCTTGTTTTCCTCGGCGGTGTCCTGTTTTACCTCTCCAATCATCCCGCCGACATCTTCCTGCGCCTGTGGATACCCCTGGTGGTGGTTTTATTCGGCCTGGTGGGACATGCCCTGGTTTTTGCCTGGCGGCTGAGCGTCCTGTCCTGGCCGGACCTCCGGGACCATCCCGGCCGCCTGTGGAGCGGCGGCCTGAAGCTGCTCCTGCCGGCGTTGCTGGCTGCTCTGCTTACCGGCTACGCCGTCGAGATGTCGGTGAAAGGCGCCGAGATAATCGCCACCACGGCCGAATACCTTAAGACCAACCAACCCCTGGACTTTTCCCCCACCCAGCCGCGGCTCCTGCTCAGCCTGGCCCGGCCGGGGGACAAGGTTTTCTATAACAGCATCATCATCATGCCCTACTTCCTCAGCCAGGGCGCCTCCAGATTGGGGGCGGTCTATTTTCATCCGGCTTTTCAGGCGGCCTCCGGTCTCAGCCGCTGGCTCTCCCTTCCGGAACTGCGTTTCGCCGCGGTCTATAATCCCCTGGTTTATCACCCTTCTTTCGCCGGCCGCGATGAGCATAAATGGTGGCTGCTCTACCCGGATTTTTATTTCTCCCCCCTGAGCCGGCCCAACAAATTCGGCCCCCTGGCCCGAAACGGACACCTGGAGGCCGCCGATTTCAGGTGGTTGGAACTGGAGGTCAGGACCGGCGAGGCCCCAAAACTGCTCAGAGTGAATATCACCAACCCGGGTGGGCCCTCCAGCCTTGAGCTTCTCCCCATATCTGAGGCAGGCGCGGTGATCGCTGCCGGGAAAATCACGGCTCCCGTTCCGGCCCTTTGGTCCGGGTGGCTGTCTCTTGATTTGTCCGGCGCCCCGCAGGTGAAGCGCTATAGAATTGTGCTGCCGGCCGGGGCCCCAAGCCTCCGGATCAACGGCCTGAGTTTTGGGGGGGACCGGCTTCTGTGGCCCTGGAAGCAAAAGGCCGGCTTGACCCTGATGCCTCGAGCCGACCCGGGGGAAATCACCGTCAGCTTTGACCCGGCAGCACTTCTGCCCGCCCCGCTCCGGGACAAAAAGATAACCATTCTGGATGATCGGGGCTCAGCCGTGCTCCTGCAGGTGGAATGATCAGGCGGGACCGGCGGTCAGCGCGGCTTCGTAATGATCGATGGTCGCCGCGGTGTCGCCCCAGGCCCGCAGCTCTCCCCGCTCCAGCCACATTGTCTGGTCGCACAGGGCGCTGACCAGTCTTAAGTCGTGGGAGACGAAAAGGACGGTAGCTCCAAAGCGGTGTAAACGCTGAATAACCTCCAGCGACTTCTTTTGAAAGGCGGCGTCGCCGACCGTTAAGATCTCATCCAGGAGCAGAATGTCCGGCTTCATCGCGGTGGCCACCGCAAACCCCAGGCGGGTGACCATGCCGGAGGAAAAGGTGCGCAAAGGCGAGTCGATGAAATCTTTTAGCTCAGAAAACTCAATAATTTCAGGAAGTTTATCCTTCATCTCCCTGCGGCTGAAGCCCAGTATGGAGCTGAACAAAAAAATATTTTCCAGGCCCGTCAGTTCGAAGTCGAACCCGGCTCCCAACTCCAAAAGCGGGGTCACCTGCCCCTCCACCGCCACCTGGCCCCTGACGGGTTTCATCACCCCGGCCACCAGTTTCAACAGGGTGCTCTTGCCGGCGCCGTTGCGGCCGATAATGCCGATCATGGCTCCGGGGTTGATGTGAAAAGAGATGTCCCTGAAGACCCAAAACTCTTCGTATTCAACGCGGTGGAAAAGAGATTTGATGGCAAACTCTTTGACCGTGCGGATGCGCTCCTTGGGGAGCCTGTATCTGACCCCGACATTTTGGAAAACTATTTTCGGTTGCATTTTTCTGGGGACCCTTATATATGAAACCGTTGCCCAGGGACTCATGCCCGGTGTCTTTGGCAAACCGGCGGCGCCGGTCCATGGTTCATAAAGCCGCGGTCAGATCCACGCCCGCCTAGTGTTGTATTGATGAAAAGATGTGTTTCGCAAAATCTTAAATATAATAGATAATACTATCGGACAATTTGGTGAAGGAGATGGCTCCGGCGATAAATACCACCAGGGCGCTCAACGCGGCCCAGAAAATAATCGAGAGCTCAGGCAGGTGACCCAGATAAATCGGGGTGCGAAAACATTCAATGATGTAGTACATGGGATTCATTTTTATAATAAATAGATACTTTTCAGGCACAATGTCCAATGGATAAAATATCGGGGTTAAATACATCCAGGGCATAACCAGTAATTGATAGGTTTCTATTATATCAACAAAAAAAACGCATACAGCCGCCAGAAAAAAAGAGATTCCCAAAGTAAACACTACCATAATTGTCAAAGCGACAGGAAGAAAAAATAACGCAAGGTTGAGCCCCTTCCCTATAGTTACAATTAACAAAAACAAAGGCAATATGGCAAAAAAGAAATTTGTTAATTCTGAAAGCAATATAGATATGATAAGTATAGTTTTAGGGAAATAGACCTTTTTTAACAACTGTCCATTACTCAATAAACAGCGAGACGATAAACTTGTTGTTTGGTAGAATAAAATCCAGAGCTGGTGACCGGACAGAAAATATATAATAAAATCTTTTGTGGAAAAACGAAAGATGGTGGAAAATACAATGGTAAAAACCACCGTGTTGATCAACGGGTTGATCATGGTCCAGAGCAAACCCAGAACCGATCTTTTATAGCGCACCGTCAGATTGCGTGACACCAGGTTAAGGAGCAGATCCTTATACCGCAGAACCTGCAGGAACTCTTCTTTGATCATGATCCACCTTTTTAAAAAAAACCAGGTTAACATCAATATTAAGATTTGTCATCTCTAAAAAATTTGATTTATGAACCTGTTGCAGGTGCCTTACTCTTAAGGCGAAGAGAGAAAAACAAAATATCGTCGTCTCAGGAGGAGAAATTCTTATCATGCCCCAGTGGTTGAAAAAGTTTGTTCGCTATTCATTTTTTGTAAGAATAAAGAACTCGTTGGTGTCCTTTAACATATTTAAATCATTTGATCAAATAAATATAATCGGGATGCTGGCCATCCTTTTGACCAGAAATAAGCTTTCTGATGCGGTAGATTTCTTTAAACAGGTATGGCTTCATGGGATCGATCATATCAAGACACAGCATCTTACGATAGAATATTATCAAAAGTTGATTAAAAATGAAAATGATTATGACATTAAATCAATAAAAAAAATGATCAGCGGATTCTCATTTAAACCAACCATTTCATTGATATTGGCAATTTCTGGTAAAAAGAAGGCTCAATTTTATCAGGAGACCTTAAAATCCATCATTAATCAATTCTATCCGTATTGGGAGCTTTGTCTTTATAATAATGGCTCAGATTCCCCTGAGACCTGTGATTGTCTGAAAAGGTGGGGTGTTCCCAGCGACTCGAGAATCAAAATCATTCCGGCCGGGGCCGGGACCACCACCGCGTCCGTCTGTAATGCCGCCCTCAAGGAGGCCGGCGGGGAATTTTTCGTCCTCCTGGGTGAGGCTGACGTTCTCTCTGCCGATGCCTTATTCGAGGTGGCCAAGCTGCTCAACGCTCACCCCGAAGCCGAATTCATTTACAGCGACGAAGATAAAATCCGGGCCGACGGCGTCAGGCTGGATCCCTTTTTTAAGCCGGATTGGTCCCCGGACCTCTTCTGTTCCCTGATGTACACCGGCAACCTGGCGGTTTACCGGCGGGCCACGGTGAGGAGACTGGGGGGGGTGAGAAACGGTTTCAGCGCCGCCTCGGCCTATGACCTGGTCCTCAGGCTGACAGAACAAGTCGCGCCGGCCAAGATCTTCCACCTGCCCCGCATCCTTTATCACACCCGCAGTTCTGAAACGGACCTCAATCGGCCTCCCCAGGGGGCCGCCCTCTCCGCCGCGGGTAAAACCATCCTGGATGATTATCGCCGGAGAAACGGCATACCGGGGACTGTAACGGACGGTCTGCTCCAGGGCAGCTTCCGTTTTCAAAGATCTTTGCCCGACAATCCCAAGGTTGCCATTATTATTCCATTTCGTGACAAAGTCCAGTTAACTGCCAAATGTGTAACCAGCCTCATAAGCAAAACCGATTATCAGGATTATGAGGTCATCCTGGTGAATAATCAGAGCCGGGAGCCGCAGACACTGGCGTATCTGGAGGAAATAGCCGGCCACCCCGCCGTCCGTCGGTTAGATTATGATCATCCTTTCAACTTCTCGGCGATCAATAATTTTGCTGTAGAAAAAAGCGACGCGGATTACATTGTCTTTCTAAATAACGATACGGAGGTTATTGCCCCGGCTTGGTTGAGTGCCATGATGGAACACATGATCAGGGAAGAGGTCGCCGCAGTAGGCGCCAAGTTGCTCTATTATGACAACACCATCCAACATGCCGGCGTCGTTATGGGAATAACCAATACCTGCGGACATGCCTTTCGACACTTTCCGGCCGACCATCCGGGATATTTCTCCCAGTTGCAGGTGGTGAGAAATTGCAGCGCAGTCACCGCGGCCTGCATGTTGGTAAAGAAAGCCATTTTCAAAGAAGTCGGCGGTTTTGATCAAGAAAATCTGCCTGTGTCATTTAACGACGTTGATTTAAGTTTAAAAATAATAGACAAAGGCTATCTGATCGTTTGGACGCCATATGCAGTTCTTTACCATCAAGAACATTCCACTCGAGGTGACGACCGCAAATTACTGGCAAGTTCACGTAATCATTATAAACGCATCACCGCTGAGTTGGATTTCATCGAAAAAAAATGGGGTCGTTATATAAACCACGACCCTTATTACAACCCAAATCTAACCAGATTGTTTGAGAATTATGGTTATTAAACAAGATCTTGTGGAATACCGATACAACACGTATATTTAGAGCGTACCCTGGTTCGCCAATCCACCCTTGAAAGGACTCCCCATGAAGGAATCACCGATACTGTATCAACGAGACCAGGCGGCCGCGGCGCAGGGGGATTTCATCCGCCGGGTTTACAACTGGATGGGGCTGGGGCTCACGGTGACGGCCCTGGTGGCCCTCTACACCGCGTCCAATCCGGCCCTTTTGGGTCTGGTGTTCGGGAACTCCCTGGTGTTTTTCGGTTTAATTATCGCCCAGTTGGGGTTGGTGTTCGTGCTCAGCGGCGCCATCAACCGCCTCCAGGCCTCCACCGCCACCCTGCTGTTTTTCCTGTACTCGGCCCTCACCGGCCTGACCCTGTCGGTGATCTTTCTGGCCTACACCCGGGCCTCCATCGCCAGCACCTTCCTGGTGACCGCCGGGACTTTCGGGGTCATGAGTTTTTACGGCTATACCACCCAGCGGGACCTGACCGGCTGGGGCAGCTTTTTGTTCATGGGCCTGATCGGCATCATCCTGGCCTCGGTGGTGAATATCTTCTTCCACAATGAAACGATCTACTGGGTGGTGACCTATGCCGGCATCCTGATCTTTGTGGGGCTGACCGCCTATGATACCCAGGTCTTGAAAGAAATGGCCCGGGCGGGTTTCGCTGATGAAGAAACTGAGCGCAAAAGCGCGGTCCTGGGCGCGCTCAGGTTATATCTGGACTTTATCAACCTCTTTTTGATGTTGCTGAGAATTATGGGAAACCGGCGGTAAAGACGGAGGCTTGTGCAAAAAAGGTTCATCCTGTCATCCTGAACGCAGTGAAGGATCCCAAGCTTTTGAAAATACGAGGTTCTTCGCTCCGCTCAGGATGACCACTTTTAACCATACTGAATTTTGCAAAAGCCTCGACGGACATAACCTTCCGAACGGCATCGGCTCGCCCTGATTCAGGCACGCGAGTCGACTGCCTCTTTTTTTCCGGCCACTCTGAACCTCTGGCTTGAGAAGGTGAATCATATCGCCTTGTTCCAGCGATACGATCCGTATCGTCCCTGGCAGGCTGTAGTCTGCGACGGGACAGGGCCTTCCCTGTCCCTCTGCGAAGCCTTCTACCTGGCAACCCTGGGGGGCGCCAGGGCCCTGTCCATGGACGACCAGACCGGCAACCTGCAGGCGGGCAAAGAAGCCGATTTCATCTTTTGAGGAGTATGCCCGCTGTTTTTTAACCTTCAGGAGATACTCCACCCAATGGCTGGCCACGCTCTGGTGGTGTCAGGAAGGCCTGGTGCCGGGCCTGCCCCGGAAATCCCCCTTTGCCGGACAAGTCCTTTATTTAAAACGATAAAATCGGTGGGAAAGAATCCTTCTGGGAAAATAATTCAGAAATATGCTAAAAGATGAAAAGGGGCGTCAACCCTCCAAAGATGAAAAATCAGTAATTTCAACATATTGTTCGAAACTGGGGCGGCGGGGCAGCTCGGGGGAGTTGACTTCCTGGCCGGGGGTGGCAGGCTGGCATCCTGCCGGGCGCGATCATATTATGGATAACTTATACTTAAAATTACACTTTTAACGCTTGGTGCTCATATGCGTGCATTGTTGATCTGTCCTGAATTTCCCCTGTCCTTCTGGAGCTTCGAGAAAGCCTGCCGGCTCCGGGGGACGAGAACCGTGAATCCGCCGTTGGGTTTGATTACGGTGGCCGCGTTGCTGCCCTCGGCATGGGAGATGCGGCTTATCGATCTCAACACCGGCACTCTCACCGAGCAGGACTGGCAGTGGGCCGATCTGATCGTGATCTCGGCCATGTACATTCAACGGGACGGCTTGCTGGCCCTGGTGGGCGAAGCCAAACGCCGGGGCAAAACCGTGGTGGCCGGCGGCCCCTATCCCACTTCCCTGCCTGAGGCCGCGCTCGAGGCCGGGTGTGATTTCGTGGTGCGGGGCGAAGGTGAAAATACCATGCCCTTGCTGCTGGCGGCCATGGAACAGGGCAGGACCGGCATCATCGAAAGCCTCGAAAAGCCCGACATGACGACCTCTCCCGTCCCCCGGTTTGATCTGCTGGGGCTGAACGACTACGCCGCGTTTACCATTCAGACCTCCCGGGGATGCCCCTTTGACTGCGAATTCTGCGATGTGGTGAATCTGTTCGGACGCAAGCCCCGCTACAAAACCCCGGAGCAGGTCATCGCCGAACTGGAGACCCTGTACCGGCTGGGGGCCCGGGGCTCCGTGTTCATCTGCGACGACAACTTCATCGGCAGCAAACAGCACGCCCGGGCTTTGCTTCAGGAACTCACCCCCTGGTTGCGGCGTCGGGGCGAACCCTTCCGGTTTTTGACCCAGGTGTCGGTGAATCTGGGGCAGGATCTGGAACTCATCGACCTGATGACCGCGGCCAACTTCGATAAGGTGTTTATCGGCATCGAGTCTCCGGATGAGAAGGTCCTGCAGACCAGCCACAAATATCACAACATCAAAAACCCCCTGGTGGCCTCGCTTCAGAACATCAAGGAGGGTGGCCTGGGGGTCATCGGCAGTTTCATCATCGGCCTGGACGGGGAGACCACCGGGGCCGGGCGGCGGATCTGCGAATTCATGGAACAGACCGCCATCCCGGTGGCCATGCTGGGGGTGCTGCAGGCCGCGCCGCACACCAAGCTGTGGCATCGGCTGGAGGGGGAAGGGCGCCTGCGCCAGGATATGGGTGATGACATGGGGACCTTTTCGGCCCTGAACTATGAGCCGGACCGGCCGGAAGCGGAGATCATGCAGGAGTACATCGATGCCTGGGAGTACCTGTACGAACCCTCCCGCTATTTAGGCAGGGCCTATCGCTACCACCTGGCCATGCGGCCGCTGGTCCGGCCCCCGGCGGTTGCGGCCGGCGGCCCCCCGCCCCGGGACTGCGCCTCCACCCGGAAAATGGCCTGGCGCAAAATGTTCATCGAGATCCGGGCGCTGCTCAAAATCATCTGGTGGCAGGGGGTCCGCACGCCCTACCGGCGGCAGTTTTGGACCCAGATGATGGGCATGTGGCGGCGCAACCCCTCCAGGTTTGTGGAGTATATCTCCACCTGCGCCATGGGAGAGGATCTGTTTAATATAAGGCAGGTGGTGCGGGAAACGGCCACGGCCATCCTTAAGGAGCGCCGGCTGGAGGCTGCCGGGGCGCCGGTCCTGTTGTGCCCGTCCCGGCCGGGGGAGGCCGCGCCGGCCCAACCGGGCGCCTCTTCCTCCGGGACTGCCCAGGATTGATGACCGTCGCTCCTGGGCCGGTGGCTTTCGCCAAACCGGGGGAATCAGGTGGGGCGGGCCTCCGTGCCCGTCAGGACCATGGGCGGCCAGGGACGGCGGCCCCACCAGAAGATGGCCGACTGCTGAACTTTTCGGAGCCGCGCCTGCCGGGTCAGGCGTTGGGTGACATCTGTGTCCCGATTCCCCCGGGGCCAGGCTTTGTTTAATTCGCTTGACATTGAACAATTTTTTCTTATAATATATAAAGTTTAGCATGTCAGACTGAAATCAGGGCCACAAGTCCTGGACAAGAATCGGACGGGGGTGCTAATTCCCGGCCGATTTTTTTTGCCTGACTGCTGTGCGCCCTGCTTTTTTGGCGGGAATATTTTTTAAGTAAGTGCAGGAGGTTTCACCATGAAGGAAACCGGTACGGTAAAATGGTTTAACGATTCGAAGGGCTTTGGCTTTATTACCCGGGAAAGCGGTCCGGATGTGTTTGTGCATCACAGCGCCATCCAGGGCGACGGCTTTCGCTCCCTGTCCGAAGATCAGGCCGTGGAGTTCGAGGTAACCCAGGGTCCCAAGGGTCTCCAGGCCCAAAACGTCACCAAACTTTAGGCCGTTAAGCCTTATGACGGCAACCCCGGGGGTCTTGGGACCGTCGGGGTTGCCGCGCTAGATTTTTCAAGAGGGTTCACCTGCCGAGACCCAAGCTGATGAGTCTTTTTTTCCCGAAAGCTGAAAACCAGACACCGACAACGGTATGAAAGGTCTCGACCGGACCGACCTGCCGGCAAAGCCTGCGGCAGGCGCGTTTCGGCAAGACCGACAAGGGGAATATATGAGTATGAAACTGTTCGTGGGCAATCTGGCTCATGACATGACCGAAGAACAGCTGAACACCATTTTTTCTGAGGCCGGGGCCGTCTCCTCGGCCAAGATCATCATGGACCGCCACACGGGTCAGCCCCGGGGCTTCGCTTTTGTGGAGATGGAAACCAAATTAGAAGGTCAGAAGGCCATTTCCATGCTCAACGGGCGGGATGTTGACGGGCGCGCCCTGGCCGTCAATGAAGCCCGGCCGCAGCAAAGGGGTGGATTCGGCGGCGGCCGCCGCGGCGGTTACCGTTAAAACCGGGGGGCCGGCAGAGGGAGACGTACACCTTTTCTGCCGGTCCCTGGATTTCTCAGGTAATCAAAAGGCGGCCTGCCCAGAGCCGTCTTTTTTTATAAACGGCTGTCTTGCCTGTGGCGACGTGGGACTCCGGGCCGGAAGCCGGGTCTGCCGATCAGGGTGATGGAACCGGGACGGGAAGGACTTGAGAGAAGAGGCTCACCCAACCTGCATCCGAAGCAGGCCGGCAAGGAAGAGGCGATGACCACCCGATTATCCGTGGATAACCTGCCCCACCAGATGACCGAAGCTCAACTGCATCGCCTTTTTTCTGAGGCCGGCTTGGTGACCTCGGTAAAAATCATCCCTTATCTGCACAACGGACTGCCCTGCGGCTTCGGCTTCGTGGAAATGAACACCATGGCAGAAGGCCAGAGGGCCGTTTCTCTGCTCAACGGCCGGACGATAGAAGGGCGCCGGTTGGCGGTCCGGGAGGACCGGCAGCCGCCGAGAAACGCCTTTGGCAGCCGCACCCGCAATCGCCGCTGACAGGCCTGAGAAGACCGACCTCCAGCGGCCGGGAGGGGAACGTCATGAAACAGAAATACTGCAAGGTGATTTTTTCGGAATTTGACGGGTATTGCCGAAATCTTGATAGAAACGGCTGTATCAGCTATCCGGCCACCATTACCTGGAACGGGGCAGGGCACCATGACGGCAAGCCGGTGGTGCTTATTTGCGGCGAGTCCCGGGCCGCCGGCGCCATGCCTGCCGGTGAATTGCAGGTGCCGTTTGAGATTCTGGACGAGGTGAGAGAAGCCGGTTACGAGGCGCAGCCTCTCAGCGTTGCGGAAATCAAGGATTATTGGCGGGGGGCCAGGCGCCTGAGCGTCAAAAACCATTGGCATCCCGAGGCCAGGCTGGTGCAATATTAGGCGGTCACTCCGCACATCCCCCGAAGGGCGCCCTGGTTGGCGGTCCTGGAAGCTGAAGGCCGGTCCCCCCTAAACGGGTAATGCCAAGTTCGGATTGAGATGAAACCAACGAACTGTCTAACAACCTGTTTTTCTTATCATTATTCACCGAAAACTAAAAACCGAAAACCGAAAACGGCACAAAGGGCCGCGGCGCCGCCGGCGGGCCGAGCCCGGGCGGGGTCCAGGGAGGTCAGCTGTGGTCCAGGGAGGTATGCTCCTGCTGAATGGCGTATTTTACCAGGTCCGCGGTTTTCCGCAGGTTTAATTTCTTCTTGATATTGGAGCGGTGGGCATTCACGGTATGGATGCTGATGAAGAGCAGGTCGGCAATCTCCCGGTTCGATTTCCCCTCCGCCAAAAGCTGCAAGACCGAAATCTCCCGCTTGGTCAGAAGGCCTGAGGGCTTACCCTGTTCCGCCATGATTTGCAGGATCTGGTCGCTCAATAAAGGTGATAAATACCTTTTCCCTTGTTGAATGGTCCGTATGGCGGAAATGAGATCGGCAAAGGCGTTTTCTTTCAGGAGATATCCGTCCACGCCGATTTGTAAGGCACTTTGGAGAAATTCTCTCACCTTGATCATGGTCAGGATGAGAATCTTGACGGCAGGATAGAGCCTTTTAATTTCCCCGGCCGCTATAATGCCGTTTAACTGGGGCATGGAAATATCGAGCAGGATCATATCCGGGACCGATCGTTTCAACAGCTCCAGAAGCTCCAGGCCATCGCCTGCTTCCCCCACGACCTGCAAATCGGGTATCTCGGCAATACATTTTTTTATGGCTCCGCGCAGCAGCGGGTGATCATCGGCCAATACTATCCGGTATGACGCCATGTTCACTGTCCTTGAGGTCAATGGGAATGGTGAAGGTTATGCCGGTGCCTTTGCCTTTCTGGCTCCGGAGGTTGAGGGTTCCCTGTATGAGCCGCACCCGTTCCTGCATGGCCGTGAGGCCGATCCCTTTATTCCCGGCCCGGGGGCTTCGAGCCTGGCGCAGGTCAAAACCCTGGCCGTCATCCCGGATGATAAATGAGACTTCGCCATCCCGGCGGTGGATTTTAACCGACACCCGGGCGGCCTGGGCGTGTTTGATGATATTGGTCAGGCATTCCTGCAGGATGCGGTAGATGGTGATCTGCGCTTCCGGGGAAAACAGCCCGTCAATTTCATCAAAGCCCGCTGAGGTCACTTTCAGGCCGGCATAGTCCCTGATATTGCCGAGCAAATGTTTAATGGCGGCCGGCAGGCCGAGATCCTCCAACAGAAAGGGGCTCAAGTCCTGGGACAAACGGCGGACATTTTCGATGGTGGCGTCCAGATACCGAAGTATTTCCAGGCCGTTCTGGTGCAGCGCCTCCTCAGTTTCCGGCACCTTGCTGAACAGAGATTGGAGCTGAAATTTCATAATGATCAGAGACTGCCCCAGTTCATCATGCAATTCCCGGGAGATGCGGCCGCGCTCCCTTTCCTGGATGGTCAGGAGTTGAGAGGTGAGCCGGCGGAGTCGCCCGGCCGATTGCCGCAGGGCCCCTTCGGCCTTTTTGAGCTCAGTGATATCGCTTCCGGCCCACATGACTTCGGCGGGCTGGCCCTCAGTCGCGGGCACCAGGTTGGCGTTCCACAGGAATAAGCGCGGGGGGCCGTCCCGGATCTTGAGCGGAAATTCCAGGCCGCGGATCAGGTCTCCGGCCATTACTTTGGCCATCTCGGCCGCCACCCTGCTTCTGGCGTCTTCAGGAAGGAACACATTAAAAAAATCTTTGTCCAAAACTTCCCGGCGCCGCCAGCCGGTCAGACGCTCCGCCTCCTGGTTGAGCTCCAGGATCAGGCGCTCCGGGGAGGTGGAGATGATAATGCTGCCCGCGGTGTGGAACAGGGTGCGGAAGCGTTCCTTGCTTTTCCGGAGCCTCTCCTCTATCCGCTCTCGCTCGGCTATTTCCTGCCGCAGGTATTCGTTGGCCAGCCGCAGTTCGCTGGTGCGCTCCTCCACCCGGAGTTCCAGTTCATCATGAGCCAGCCTGAGCGCCGCTTCTGCCTGGCGGCGCTGCAGGATGCTCCAGGTGCTTTCCATGAGCAGGGCCAGTTGGTGCAGATCGGCTTCGTCGTAGTCCCGTTGCTTGTTGGCCACCGCGGCCACGGCCACCGGCCGCTCCCCGGCCAACACCGGCACCCCCAGGAAACGTGACAAGGGGACATGACCAGCGGGGTAGCCCCTCTTGCCCGGGTGAGCCGCCAGGTAATCATTGACCAGGATCGGCCGGCGCTGCCTCACCGCTTCGGCCCACAGCCCGCCCTGGTCGAGGGGGAAATGGACGGGGCCCTCAAGGGCGCATTGCTCCATGGCCCGGGCCGACCACAGGTGACCCTGCATGACCGATTCGTCCTCGGAAATAAAGCCCACAAAGCCGAACTTGCTTTCTGTGAGTCTGACGCAATCGTCCACCACCATCCGGGTGATTTCCGCCAGGGGCGCGGCCGTCATCTGGTGCAATCTCAACAGCGCGGTGGCCCGGGCCTCATTCATCCTCAAGACCTCCTCGGCCCGTTTGCGGTCGGTGACGTCGGTGAAGGAAGTCCGGCACAGGCCGTTTCCGGCGACATCCTGGATGAAAATGCTGTCCACCTGGACAAAGAAGGCCGGCCTGTCCTTGGGGGCCAGTCTGATCTCCGTGCTTTGCCGCTCCTGGCTCTGGAAAACCTGCCGGAGATGGTCCCGGAGTTTCTCCCGGTCTTTACCGGCAGCCAGGAGGGGGAAGGGCCGCTTCAGGAGGCGGCTCCTGGGGACGGCCAACAGGCGGGCCGCAGTGAGGTTGGCTTCCAGAATCAGGCCGGTTTCATCCAGGGTGAGGTAACCCACCGGGGCGAAGTCATAGAGGTCGGTGTATCTGGCGTGGGATGTTTCGAGAGCCACCTGGGCCTGGCGCAGCTCATCATTCTGCATCTCCAGCTCAATCTGGTGCACCTGCAATTCATGCAACAGGTTGGGCATTTCCGCCGGGTCAAGCTCTTCGACCTCCAGGCTCCGGGAGTTCAGCAATTCCTCGGCTTGGCGGCGCAATTCCCGGGCCTGCCGGTGCTCGCTTTTTTCCTTTTTCATGCCCTGCTCCACTCGACTTGCCGGTGCCCGGCCTTTTCCCGGCCCGGCCTCCGGGGGTTGCTTCCCCGGTCATAATGCTTTCTGCGGTTTGCACCCTTCACTTCTTCGTGGTGATATCTTCTAAAGCCAGGAGGATCAGCGGCGGTTGGCCCTCGCCGCTCTGGACCTGACGGGCATTGAGGAGCATCCTCCTGCGGCCGATGCCGGGAAACTCGTTCTCCACCTCAAAATCTTCAAAGTGGGTGTTTTGGGCGATGATTTCGCTGAGCAGGGTGCGCAGCCGGGGAATGTCCCACTGCCGGCTGCCCAACTCAAAAATCAGCCGGTTTTCGGTCTCCGCCCGGGAGGTTCCGAAGGTCTTATAAAAGGCCCGGTTGGCCGACACCACATGCAAGTCGCGATCCAGGACCAACAGGGGCTCCCGCACCGTATCCACGATGTTTTCGGCAAATATCCCGGCCGTCTGCACCTCCATCGCGGCTCTTTTACGGTCGGTGATGTCTACAAAGGTGATGACCACGCCGTCGATGACATTTTCTCTGGTGCGGTACGGCAGAATGCGCATGGTGTACCACTTGCCGCCTTCGGTGGTGACCTCCCGTTCCTGGGTCTGCAGGGTGGTCAGGACCTCTTTGGCATCCTGGCAGAGCCGGTCATCGTTGATTCTCGAGGTGATATCCCGCAGCGACCGGCCGATATCCGAGGGGATCAGATGAAATAACGCCGTCGCGCCCGGGGTGAAGCGCTTGATGCCCAGGTGGCGGTCCAGAAGGATGGTGCCGATTTCCGTCCCCACCATCAGGTTGTTGATGTCATCGCTGAGCTGGGTCAATTCATCCACTTTATTCTGCAGCTCGGAGTTCACCGTCACCAGCTCTTCGTTGGTGGATTGCAGCTCCTCTTTGGCGGTCTCCAGCTCTTCGTTGGTGCTTTGCAGCTCCTCGTTGGTGGACTGCAGCTCTTCATTGGCGGATTTCAGTTCTTCGTTGGTGGCCTCCAATTCTTCGATGGCGGTCTGCAGGTACTCTTTGGTGGATTGCAGCTCCTGCTCCAGGGAGATGAGGCGCGGTTCGCTCTCGGCCCCCGCCGCGGGGGTTTTGCCCTTTTTCTTGGTGACAGGCGGAGCCGGGGGTTTTTCCTCAAAGATGACGAGATAGAGCTCCGAGGGCGCGCCGGCCAGGGTTAAGGGGCGGATGAGCAGATTGATTGTGGAGAGACTGTCCCCCTCCCGGAACTGCACCCCCGGATAGGTGACGGTTTTTTTCTCTTTGACCGCCTGGCTGAGGGCCCTGGACAACTTGTGGCGCAGGTCCGCATGGGCCATTTTCAATATATGAAAACTGGGCTCTCCCACGGGCGGGGCCAGGTATTTGCCCGTGGCGCCCTGGAAGTAGAGGATGTCGTATCTGTTATTGACCAGCACACACGCCGGCGCGTAATGTTCCAGGATGATTTTTTCCATCAAGTGGCGCACGCTGATCTCCCGGGGGGCCTCCGGCATCAGGGTTTTGGTGTATGGGGCCGCCTGGGGGGGGTCCAGGGGGGTCAGGGGCCGCCCCATTCTCAGACCGAACTCCCCCTTGGACTGATAGATTTTCCACTTCAGGTCCACCGGGGCGAAATAGTCGGGAAAGCCGCTGATGCTCTCGGAGGGGCCCAGAAAGAGATAGCCGCCCGGGTTCAAGGCGAAATAGAACAGCGGCAAGATCTTTTTCTGCAACTCGCTATCCAGGTAAATCAGCACGTTTCGGCAGCTGACCAGGTCCAATTTGGAAAAAGGGGGATCGCTGATGAGATTGTGGGGGGCAAAGATCACCATTTCCCGAATCTCTTGTTTGACCTTGAATATCCCCTCCTTCTTGGTAAAGAACCGCCGGAGCCGCTCCGGGGAAACGGCCGCGGAGATGCTTTCGGGAAACTCCGCCAGCCGGGACCGTTCGATGGCCTCGGCATCGATGTCGGTGGCGAAGATTTGTATCTGCAGGTTCTTTTCGAGACGTTCCCGGACCTCAGAAAAGAGGATGGCCAGGGACAAGGCCTCTTCGCCGGTGCCGCAGCCGGGAACCCAGACCCGCACCGCCGACCTGGCGGGTTTGCTCGCCAGGATTTGAGGAACAACCTTGGTCTCCAGAATATCAAAGGCCTCGGCATCCCTGAAAAAACTGGTCACGCAGATGAGCAGGTCCTTAAACAGGGCCTTGATCTCCGTGGGGTTCTCCTGCAGGTAGCGGTAATAATCGGCCACCTGGTTGATCTTGTGGACCGCCATGCGGCGCTCGATGCGGCGCCGGATGGTGCTGGGTTTGTAATGGGTAAAATCATGCCTGGTGGTGGTGCGGATCAACAAGAGGATTTTCGGAACAAGACTCTGGAATTCCTGGGCTTCCGGGGTGGAGGGCTCCGGTGTCTCAATATAGGGGTGTTTGATGTATTTCACCAGAGTTTGGGGCATCTGTTCCACCGGCAGCACATAATCCACCTGGCCGGTGTCGATGGCGCTTTTGGGCATGAAGGGGTATTTGGCCTGGAACTCGGCCTGGGCCATGGTCATACCCCCGGCCCCTTTGACCTCTTCCATGCCCAGGGTGCCGTCGCTGCCGGTGCCGGACAGGATGATGCAGATGGCCCTTTCACCCTGGTCTTGGGCCAGGGAGCGGAAAAAATAGTCGATGGGCATCCTGACCCGGGGCGAGGCGGCCGGCTCCATGAGATGCAAAATGCCATTGAAGATGGCCACCTCTTTATCCGGCGGGTTGAAATAGACGCAATCCGCTTCCACCGCCATGCCGTCCTGCACCTCCACCACGGTCATCTGGGTGTCCTTCTTGAGAATTTCCCCCAGAATGCTTTTGTGCCTGGGACTCAGGTGCTGGATGATCACAAAGGCCATCCCCGCCTGGGGCGGCATGTGCAGAAAAAAGGATTCCAGGGCCTCGAGCCCGCCGGCTGAGGCCCCGAGGCCCACAATGGGGATGAGTTTGAGGCTGGTGGACTTCCGGGGTTTTTTCGGTTTCATGAGGCTCCCCCCAAGAAAACGGTTCCCTGGCAAGGCTCTTCTGAATCTGGGTGAAGGAGTCGCTCGGCTTGAATCTTTACCGGCAGCCTGCGCCTGATTTCGCCTTAAGGCGAGAAAGGCTTAAGCGCGCCTTCCCAAACTTCGCCGAATCGCAGCACCGCGAGGTGTCAAACCTGCAACGAAGCATCATGACCCCCATGAACCGCGACAAGTCCTGCAATATAATAGCTTTTCCACAAAATTGCTGCTTAACATAGCAGATATTCTGAAAAAAATCTATTTTTCCTGGCCGGCCTCAAACAGCTTCGAGGTTACTCCTTCGCCCCCTCTGGCCATTTACCGGGAGCCACGGATTGTCACCCTTGGGGGTCATCCCCCCGGCCGCCGGGTCTAACAGCATCGGCACCCGCGGCGCTCTCGTGGGCCGGGGTCCGGCGGGCCTCTCCCCCCTCCGAATTTCACTCAGAAAAAGTAGTTATTTCTGACTAATGCAAAATAATTCTTTCCTGGAATAGCTTTTTCCTTGCAAAGGACTACAATACACAGGTAGTCCCCTCCCAACAATCACCGGCAGGTCTGCTCGCGGCCGGCTCCCGAGGAGACCGTCAACGACATCGAAGGCCGTCAGAACCAGAATTTTTATCTAACCGACCTTATCAGACCCGGGGTCGGCAGGCTGTTTGAACCTGCCGATACCGGCAGCAGACCGCAACCGCAACGCTAAAGGAAGGCATTATGAACCTCAAAGGGGGGGCGTGAGATGAAGGCCTTGTTCGTCTACCCTGACTTCCCGGAAACCTTCTGGAGTCTCCGGCAAGCCATTAAATTTCTCGGGGTCAAGGCCCTCGGTCCGCCCCTGGCGCTGCTCACCGTGGCCGCCATGCTGCCCCCGGAATGGGACAAGCGGCTGGTGGACCTGAATGTGGAGCCGCTGACCGACGAGCACCTGGCCTGGGCCGACCTGGTTTTCATCAGCGCCATGACCGTCCAGTCTCCCGCGGCGGACGCGGTCATCCGGCGCTGCCGGACTGCGGGGGTCAAAGTCTGCGCCGGCGGTGTGCATTACAGCACCCCGGGGGTGACCTTCGAGCCGGTGGATCACCTGTTCGTCGGCGAAGCGGAAGAGCTTCTGCCGATATTCCTGGCGGACCTGGCCCAGGGCCGGGCCCTGCCGGAATACCGGGCCGGCCGCTTTCCCGATCTGGCCTGCTCGCCGACGCCGGCCTGGGAGCTTCTGGATCTCTCCCAGTATATGAACATGCTGGTCCAGGTGTGCCGGGGTTGTCCCCACGACTGCGACTTTTGCCACGTCGTGGTGCAATACGGCCGCCAGCCCCGCTACAAGGAACCGGACCAGGTGGTGGCCGAACTCCAGGGGCTCTATGACTCGGGTTGGCGGAGGGATATTACCTTTGCCGACGACAATTTTATCTGTCATCACGGCAGAGCCAAGGCCATCCTCCAGGCTGTCTGCGCCTGGCAGGCCGAACACGGCTACCCCTTCCTGTTCTTCGGCCAGGCCAGCCTCGAAGTGGTGGACGATCCGGAGTTGTTGCCCCTCATGTCCCAGGCGGGTTTTATGGGCCTGTTCCTGGGGATCGAAACCCCGGACCCGGCTTCCTTAAAGGAATGTAATAAGCGCCAAAACCTGAACCGGGACCTGGTGGACGCGGTGCACACCATCCAGGCCCACGGCATTGAAGTCATGGGCGGTTTCATCGTGGGCTTTGACTCGGATTCCCCCAATGTCTTCGACCATCAGGCGGATTTTATCGAAGAAGCCGCCATTCCCACGGCCATGATCAACCTGTTGACCGCGGCCCCCGACACCCGTCTGTACCGGCGCCTGGAGTCGGAAGGACGCCTGCTGGGCGACAGTGACGGGGACACCGCCATGAATGCCGGCTGTCTGAACTTTATACCCAAGATGGACCGGCAGCTTTTAATCGATGGCTATAAGACCCTCCTGGGCCGGCTTTTTGAGCCGGAGCCTTTCTACCGGCGAGTCCTCACCTTCCTGGGGCATTTCCGCCCCAATCCCCTCCTGCCGGCCCGCTTCCCCACCCACCGGGAAAGGCTGGCGGTGCTGAAAATTCTCTTTGCCCTGGGCTTCAAAGAACCGGGACGCCGGGCCTTCTGGTCTTTCCTGGGGAGTCTCCTCTGGCGTTATCCCCAATGCTTCCCTCTTGGCCTGTCCATCGCCGCGGTGGGGTTCCATTACCGCATGATCACGCACCGGTTCTGTGCCTCGTCCCTGGAACCGGCCGTCGGCTGAACGCCGCAACCCCAAAGCATAACCCTGGCCACGAGAAGGTGCAGATGGGTAAAACCCCAGGTTTGACCTAAAATGAGTGTCAGGGCTGGATCAGTTCCTGGAGCCGGGAGAGGTCCAGGCATCTTCTGAGCTCGTCGGCCAGCCGGTCGAGTTGGGTTTCCAGGAAATCCCCGAAAGCGAAGCCCTCTGAGGGTGCAATGTCTGCGCCCGGGGCCAGCTTTTCCAGAAAACGCCGCCGGAACGCGTCATTTTCAAACAAGCCGTGGAGATAGGTGCCGACAATGCGGCCGTCGGCGCTGACCCAGCCGTCCGCCACCTCGGCCCCCCGGCCGTGGCGCTCGAAAATGGCGAAGGCCGGGCTCCCCGGCCCCCGGGCCTCGGTCTCCCCCAGATGGATTTCGTAGGCCCTGAGGCTTTCTTCCCCCGCCGCGCCCGAATCACCCCACATCCTGGCCTTCACCTGGGTGGTGGTTTTCTCCCCGGCCAGGGTGGTCACCACCGGCAGGAGCCCCAACCCCGCTTCGCTGCGGGGCGGCCCTTCCACCCCCAGGGGGTCACGCATCTCCAGCCCCAACATCTGGAAACCGCCGCAGATGCCCCAAACCTGCCCGCCGTTTTGGGCATGGGCCCCGATCCGCCCGGCCAGCCCGGTTTCCTTGAGATACTGCAGGTCGTGGATGGTGTTTTTGGTGCCCGGCAGGATGACTAGGTCCAACCCCGTAAGCCCGTCGTGATGGTCGAGGTAGCGCAGCGCCACCCCGGGTTCATGCTCCAGGGGGTCAAAATCGGTGTAATTGGAGATGTGGGGCAGCCGCAGCACCCCGATTTTTACAGTATTCCCAGGAAAAGCGTCCCGGCTTTGGGGTTTGCGCCCCAGGGCCACGCTGTCTTCTTCGGGCAGGGCCAGCTCCGCCAGATACGGCAGGACGCCCAGGACCGGCCGCCGGGTGCGCCCTTCGATGATGTCCACCCCGTCCTTAAAAAGCTCCGGCTCGCCCCGGAATTTATTGATGATGAAACCGGCCAGCAGGCGCCGCTCCCCCGGGGTCATTAAGAGATAGGAGCCGATGGTGGCGGCAAAGACCCCGCCCCGGTCGATGTCCGCCACCAACAGGGCCGCGGCCCCGGCCCGGCGGGCCATGGAGAAATTTACCAGGTCGTTTTTCTTGAGGTTTAATTCCACCGCGCTGCCTGCGCCTTCGAGGATGATCAATTCATGCGCCGCGTGCAGACGGCGGAAGCTCTCCATCACCTTGCGGACCAAACCGCGCTTTTGCCGGTAATAGTCCGGGGCCGGAAAATTGCCGACCACCCGGCCGTGCACGATCACCTGGGAGCCCTTCTGGGAGGTGGGCTTGAGCAGGATGGGGTTCATGTCCACGTGGGGGGCAAGGCCCGCGGCCATGGCCTGGACCACCTGGGCCCGGCCCATTTCTCCGCCTTCAGGGGTGATGAAGCTGTTCAGGGCCATGTTCTGGGCCTTGAAGGGGGCCACCCGGACGCCCTCCTGGCGAAACAGGCGGCAGAGGCCGGCCGCCACCAGGCTTTTGCCCACGTCCGACCCGGAACCCAGAATCATCAGGGGCTTGTATTTTTTGGTCATGGAGATTTTGCTGTCCTGAAAAGTTTTTTTGTGGGGGAGGGGGCT
>JBGSLA010000111.1:0-41493 GCA_041740935.1 Desulfobaccales bacterium
TCAAGCGCCCCAAGCCCAGGGTGAAACGGAAAGACACCCCCGCCCGGATCATCAGTCTGCCCACCGAGGCTCCGGTCGTCGAGGCCCCCGCTGCCCCACCGCCCAAGGCGGCGGAGCCCGTGGTCGAAGCCCGGAGGAGTCGGGGCGCGGCCCCCATGGGAGCCCCTCAACCTCCGGCGCCGCCCCACCCCGAAGCCAAAGGCAAGAAAAAGGGCAAAAAAGTGGAAGTGGTGGAAATTCCCACCAAGACCAAGGCAGGGAAAAAGCGCGAGGTGCGGGAACGGGCTGACCTTTACTCCGAAGGCGAAGTCCGGGCCCCCGGCCGCAGGAAGGGCCTGAAAAAGGCCATCAAAAAGGTGAGCAAATCTGAACTCACCGTGCCCAAGGCCATTAAAAGGCGGGTAAAGGTGGGGGAATCCATCACCGTGGGGGAGCTGGCCAAACGCATGGGCATCAAATCCAGCGAAATCATCAAACAGCTGCTCTCCATGGGGGTGGTGGCCAACATCAACTATCCCATCGACTATGACTCCGCGGTGCTGGTGGCCAGCGAATTCGGCTTTGAAGTGGAACGGGCCGAGGTCCAGGAAGAGGATCTGCTCGCCATCTCCACCAAAGAGGAAGGTGAAGCCGTGCCCCGGCCGCCGGTGGTGACCATCATGGGCCACGTGGACCACGGCAAGACCTCGCTTTTGGACGCCATCCGGGAAAGCCGCATCGTGGCAGGGGAAGCCGGCGGCATCACCCAGCATATCGGGGCCTATCACGTGGAGCTGCCCCAGGGGAACGTGGTCTTTCTGGACACTCCGGGTCACGAGGCCTTTACCGCCATGCGGGCCCGGGGGGCGCAGGTTACCGATCTGGTGGTCCTGGTGGTGGCCGCGGACGACGGCGTCATGGAACAGACCCAGGAAGCCATCAACCACGCCCGGGCCGCGGGTGTGCCCATCGTGGTGGCGGTGAACAAAATCGACAAACCCAATGCCAACCCCGAACGGGTCAAACGGGAACTGGCCAATCTGGGAGTGTCCCCGGAAGACTGGGGCGGCGATATCCTCTTTGCCGAGGTGTCCGCCAAAAAGAACACTGGCATCGATGATCTTCTGGAAAAAATCCTGCTGCAAGCCGAGATGCTCAACCTCAACACCCCGGCGGACAGCCTGGCCCAGGGGCGCATCATCGAGGCCCGCCTGGACAAAGGCCGGGGCCCGGTGGGCACGGTGCTGATCCAGCGGGGCACCCTGCAGCAGGGGGACTACTTTGTCTGCGGCCCCCAATACGGGCGGGTGCGGGGCCTGATTGACGACATGGGCAACCGGGTGGAAAAGGTCACCCCGGGCTTGCCGGTGGAGGTCCAGGGTTTCAACGGCGTTCCCGAAGCCGGGGATGAATTCCAGGTTCTGGAAGATGAACGCAAGGTCAAACAGATCGCCATGATGCGCCAGCAGAAGCAGCGGGAGGCGGCCCTGGCGCGACTTTCCCGGGTCAGCCTGGAGCGGCTCTACCAGCAGATCAAAGATGGGGCGGTCAAAGAGCTCAAGGTAATCCTCAAGGCGGATGTGCAGGGCTCCATCGAGGCCCTGGCCAAGGCCCTCTCCGAGCTGGGCAACCAGGAGATCAAGGTGAATCTCATCCACACCGGCATCGGGGATGTGACCGAAAGCGATATCATGTTGGCTTCGGCCTCCGACGCCATCGTGGTGGGGTTTAACGTCCGGACCAACCCCAAGGCCCAGTCCCTGGCGGATCAGGAACAGGTGGACGTGCGTTTTTACGACATCATTTACAATCTCTTAAACGAAGTGCAGGCCGCCATGGAGGGGATGCTGGAGCCCCTGGTGGAGGAGAAGGTCATCGGCCAGGCGGAGGTGCGGGCCGTGTTCTCCGTCTCCAAGGTGGGGGTGGTGGCCGGCTGCATGGTCCAGGACGGCAAGGTGGAGCGCAACTCCCTGGTCCGGGTGAAGCGCAAAGACGCGGTCCTGATAGAAGGGGCCAAGATCAACTCCCTGAAACGCTTCAAGGAGGATGTCAAGGAAGTGTTGGCCGGGTACGAATGCGGCATCGGGCTGGATCGGTTCAACGACTTTCAGGCCGGGGACGTGATCGAGGCCTATGTTCAGGAGAAGGTGAAGGCCGAGCTGGTGAGTTCCGGCCCCCGGGAAGCCAAAGGGGAATAGCCCCTGAAAGCCCTGAATATGGTGTTTGCCGAAACCCGGCCATCATCGACAAGGAACCCAACCCATGGTCGTCGCCATAGCCAGGCTTACCCTGATCATTCACGACAACAACTCCCTGAAAGGGAAGCGCAAGGTAGTGAAGAGTCTCATTGAAAAGGTGCGCCACCGCTTCGAGGCCTCGGTGGCCGAAGTGGAGGACCATGACCTCTGGCAGAAGGCCCAAATCGGGGTGGCCCTGGTCGGCAACGACGCCCGCTTCCTCACCACCCGCCTGGATCAGATTGCTTCTTTCATCGACAACCAGCATACGGCCGAGATCGTGGACTCCCACGTGGAACTCTGTTACCTGGAGAAATGAGGATGCGTCCCGGCGCCCGCCCTGTCAAGCGCTCCACCCGGGTGGGGGAACTGTTGCGTGAGATTCTGGCCTCCATCCTGCTCGAGCGGGTGGCCGACCCCCGGCTCCAGGAACTCACCATCACCGAGGTGGACATGAGTCCGGATTTGAAGGTGGCCCGCATCTATTATGCGGTGCGCCAGGGCTCGGACCCGGAGGATATCATGATGGCCCTGGACAAGGCCCTGGGCTTCATCAAACAGGAGGTGGCCCGGGAGCGCCTCCTGCGCACCATGCCGGAGTTTTTTTTCCTGCCGGACGAAACCCTGGATAAGGCGGCCCGGCTGGAGGAGTTGTTTGAATCTTTGCATGGCGATAAAAGAAAATAAGTAATGGACAGTCCTGCTTCTCAGTGGGGAAGTCATAGGGTATTTTTATTTTAATATGCAAAAAACCGCGCAGGAAATTCTTGATACCATCCAATTCCACCAGGAGGCCATAAAGCGGTTCGGCGTACGCCGACTCGGTCTATTCGGCTCGCATGTCCGAGGGGAAGGCAAGGATTCAAGTGATTTGGATTTTGTTGTGGACTTTGAGAAAAAAACCTTTGACAACTACATGGACTTGAAATTTTCTTTGGAAGACCTTTTTCAGTGTCCTGTAGACCTTGTCATGATAGATGCTATAAAACCCAGATTAAAACAAAATATTTTAAATGAGACCTTGTATGTCCAGGGATTTTAGAGTCTATATTGATGATATTCTTGAGTGCATTATTCTGGTTCCCAAGCAGGAGCTTGGGAACCAGAATAAATTTCCTTTATTGGAACAACAAATGAAAATTATTTTAGAATCAAAATAAACTTATATGATTTCCGGCCTCCTTCTCATCGACAAACCCCCGGGGCTCACCTCCTTTGAGGTGGTGCGCCGGGTGCGCCGGGCCCTGAAGGTGAAAAAAGCGGGGCATCTGGGGACGCTCGACCCCTTTGCCACGGGCCTTTTGCCCCTGGCCCTGGGTGAGGCCACCAAGCTGGCCCAGTTCCTTCTGGAGGAGTCCAAGGAGTATCTGGCCACCGTCAAGTTGGGGGCCGAAACCGACACCCAGGACCTGACCGGGCGGGTCACCGGCACCTGGGAGCGCTTGCCCACGCCGGAGGAAATTCAGCGGGCCGCGGCCGGGTTCGAGGGGGAAATCGAGCAGGTGCCGCCCCTTTATTCGGCGCTGCGCCATCAGGGGGAGCGCCTGTACAGGCTGGCCCGTCGCGGCGAAGCGGTGGCGGCCCCGCCCCGGACCGTCATGATTCACCGCTTGGAAGTGCAGCAGGTTGACCTGCCGCGCCTCACCCTGCGGGTGGCCTGTTCCAAGGGGACCTATATCCGCACCCTGGCCCAGGATCTGGGCCGGGCCCTGGGCTGCGGCGCGCACCTGACGGGCCTTGTCCGCCTGGCCGTGGGGCCCTTCCGGCTGGAGGAGGCCCTGGGCCTGGAGGCCATAGAAAAGGCGGCAGACCCGGAACAAATCTTTCAGCGCCTTATTCCCCTGGCCCACTGTCTGCCGGGCTTTCCGGCCGTGCAGGTGGACCCGGGCGAGGCCCGCCGCCTGAGCCAGGGGCAGACCCTCCCCTGGCCCGGCAACGGCCTGGCGGAGGGGGAAACGGTTAGAGTGCTGGCCGAGGGGAGCCTGGTGGCGGTGGCCGCAGTGCACCGGGAGGGGGAGGGCCGCTTTTTGGCGCCGGTGCGGGTGTTTCATCAGACATGAAGGATTAATTCTTTGTAACTGCGTCGGGGTATGGAGGTTTTTTGTAGCCGCAAGCTTTACCGTGAAAATTCACCCGTAGGGGCGGGGTGTCCCCGCCCCTACAAAAAGATGTTCATTTCCGGAGGTTGACATTGAGGCCATGGACGTTTAGCTTGCGCCAGGAGCACAAGAAGAACAACACGCAGGCTGAAGCCTGCGGCTACATCTTTGGGCGTTTTAGGAATTGAAGGCTCAAGACCTCAACCCACTATCGTTGACCTAAAACCGGTTTAAGGAGAGCGCAGGATCTGGCAGCATCATTAAAGCCGACCAAAGGCCTGCGCCGCCCTTATGGTTTCGGCACCCCAGAGGCCTGCGGCATCTCTGGCAGATCAGAGCTGAAAGCCGGCAGTCGCCGGCATGAAGTCATACGCACAAGGAGGAAGCAGTGACCCTAGATACTGAACAGAAGCGCGACATCATTGACCGGTTTCGCCTGCATGAATCGGACACCGGGTCCACCGAAGTACAGGTGGCCATCTTGAGCGAGCGGATCACCTACCTGACCGGCCATTTCAAGATCCACGCCAAAGATCACCACTCCCGGCGGGGATTGATCCAACTGGTGGGGCAGCGGCGGCGCCTGTTGAACTACCTCAAGAAAAAAGACATCGACCGATATCGGACGTTAATAGAGCAGCTCGGGCTGCGCAGATAGGAGGCAAGACAAATTACATGGGAACTACATACTCAGTAGACTTAGGTGGGCGGACCCTCAGCTTTGAACTGGGTCGCATGGCCTTCCAGGCAAGCGGCGCAGTGCTGGTGCGCTACGGCGAGACCACCGTGCTGGTCACCGCGGTCATGTCCGAGCGTCCCCGGGAAGGGGTGGATTTTCTCCCCCTGACCTGCGATTATTTAGAGATGGCCTATGCTGCGGGCCGCATCCCCGGGGGCTTTTTCCGCCGGGAAATCGGCCGCCCCAGCGAAAAAGAGACGCTTACGTCCCGCCTCATCGACCGGCCTTTGCGGCCCTTGTTCCCCAAAGGGACGAAACGGGAAATTCAGATTATCGCCACGGTGCTCTCGAGCGACCTGGACACCGACTCGGATATCCCGGCGCTGAACGGCGCCGCGGCAGCCCTGGAGATTTCTGACATTCCCTTTCATGGTCCGGTGGCCGCGGTGCGGGTGGGCAAAATCGGCGACCAGTTGATCATCAATCCCACCAACACCCAGATCAAGGAAAGCCGCCTGAACCTGATCGTGGCCGGCGCTTCCCAGGGACTGGTGATGGTGGAGGGTGGGTCCCAGATGGCTTCCGAAGAGGAGATTCTGGAAGCCCTGTTTTTCGCCCAGGAAGAGATTAAGCCGATCCTCAATCTTATCAGTCAGATGCGCCAGGAAATCGGCCGGCCCAAGCAGGACCCGCCGCCGCCCCCGGACTACGGCGACCTTCCCGAACGGGTGGCCGCCCTGGCCCAGGAGCGGATTGTGGCCGCCATGAAAAACCCGGTGAAAAAAGACCGCTACCAGGCCATGGACGGGGTCAGGGAGGAAGTCCTGGCGGAGTTGGGCGACGCCGCCCTGGATCGGGAGAAAGAGGCCCTGGCGGTGCTGGGCGACCTGCAGAAAAAACTGGTGCGGGCCCAGGTGATCCGGGAAGGGCGCCGGGTGGACGGCCGCAGTTTCTCAGAAGTCAGGCCCATCACCTGTGAGATCGATTTGCTGTCCCGAAGTCACGGTTCGGCCCTGTTCACCCGGGGGGAAACCCAGGCCCTGGCGGTGGCCACCCTGGGCACGCCCTCGGACGAGCAGCGCATCGAAAGCCTCTTCGGGGAGACCTTCAAATCCTTCATGCTCCACTACAACTTCCCGCCTTACTCGGTGGGGGAAACCCGGTTTCTCCGGGGTCCGGGGCGGCGGGAGATCGGCCACGGGGCCCTGGCCGAGCGGGCCATCTCTAAGGTCCTCCCCGATGCTGAGGAGTTCCCTTACACCATCCGGGTGGTTTCCGAGATCCTGTCCAGCAACGGCTCTTCTTCCATGGCCACGGTGTGTGGGGCTTCTCTGGCCCTGATGGACGCCGGCGTGCCCATCAAGTCGGCGGTGGCCGGAGTGGCCATGGGTCTGATGAAGGAAGGGGATGAAGTGGCCGTCCTGTCGGACATCCTGGGAGATGAGGACTCCCTGGGCGACATGGACTTCAAAGTGGCCGGCACCAGCGAGGGCATCACCGCGCTGCAGATGGACATCAACATGGTCGGCCTCACCCGGGAACTCATGGCCAAGGCCCTGGCCCAGGCCCGGGAGGCCCGGCTGCATATTTTAGGCAAAATGAACGAGGTCATCGCCGAACCGTCCCCCGGCCTCAAGAATCACGCCCCCAAGATCGTGGTCATCACCATCAACCCCGACAGGATCAGGGATGTCATCGGACCGGGCGGCAAAATGATCAAGCAGATCGTGGCCGCCACCGGGGTGAAAATCGATATCGACGACGACGGCCGGGTGCACATCTCCTCGCCGACCCAGCACCAGGCGGATGAAGCCATCAAGATCATCCGGGACCTCACCGCCGAGGCCGAAATAGGCGCAATTTACCATGGCAAGGTCAAAAAGATCATGGACTTCGGGGCCTTTGTGGAGATTCTGCCCAATACCGACGGCCTGGTCCATATCTCCGAGCTGGCCCACCACCGGGTGAAGGCGGTCACCGACATCCTCAAGGAAGGGGACGAACTGATGGTCAAGGTCCTGGATGTGGACCGGCAGGGGAAGATCCGGCTGTCCCGCAAGGCGCTGTTGGAGGCCGACGGGTCCGAAGAGCCCCATCATGAACATCACGGGAAAAAGCCCGACCATGCCTCAAAAAAGCGTCCTACCTAACGGCATCCGCCTCGTCACCGAGGTGTTGCCCCACAGCCACGCCGTCTCCCTGGGGCTTTGGCTGGAAGTGGGGTCCAGGGACGAGGCCGCCGCTGAACGCGGCCTGACCCACTTCCTGGAGCACATGGCCTTCAAGGGTACGGCCCGGCGCCGCGCCTATGACATCGCCCGGGAGATCGACCAGCTGGGCGGCCTGGGCAATGCCTTCACCACCCGGGAAAACACCTGCTTCCACATCAAGGTTTTGGCGGAGCAGCTGCCCCGGGCCCTGGACCTGATCATCGATCTGGGGCTCCATCCCCGCTGTCACGGCGAGGACCTGGAGCGGGAGCGCACGGTTATCCTGGAGGAGATCGCCGCGCAGGAGGACAACCCCGAGGAACTGGTGCAGGTGCACTTCGCCCGGCAGTTCTGGCGGGGCTGCTCCCTCGGTCATTCCATCCTGGGGGAGGCCGAGGACATCGCCCGCTTTCCCCGGGAGGCCCTGGTGGACTACCGCCGGGCCACCCACCGGCCGGAACGCCTGGTGGTGGCCGCGGCCGGGAACCTCGACCACCAGCAGCTCCTGGACCTCCTGGGTCCGGCGGCGGCGGCCTTTGAGAACGGCGCCCCGGCCCGGGAGCGGCAGTCCGCCGCGGTCCATCCGGGGAATTATCTGTACCCCCGAGACCTGGAGCAGGCCCACCTGTGCCTGGGGACCAGGTGCGTGCCGGCCGGCGATGACCGGCGCTTCGCGGCCTCCCTGCTCCACGTCATTCTGGGGGGCAACATGAGCTCCCGCCTCTTCCAGGTAATCAGGGAAGACCTGGGTCTGGCCTACAGCATTTACTCCTATCTCAGCTTCTACCAGGACACCGGGCTCCTGGAGATTTGCGCCGGCGTCAGCCCCAAAAACCTGGCGCCGCTGCTCGCGGCCGTGAACAAAGAATTGCGCCGCTTCAAAACCGCGCCGGTCACCGACAGGGAGTTGAGCGCGGCCAAGGAATATCTGAAAAGCAGCATCATCCTGAACGCCGACGACAGCGAGCAGCGTATGCTGCGCCTGGCCAAAAACGAGATCAATTTCGGGCACTACATCCCCCTGGAGGACATTATCGCGGGGGTGGAACGGGTCACCGTGGAGGAAATTTTGGCTTTGGCCCGGGAGCTCATGCAGGCCGACCACTGGGCCCTGGCGGCCCTGGGGCCGGTGACCGGGGGCGGCTGCGCCCTGGAATTTTAGGAGTTCCGAAAGGCGGGAGGCGCTGCGCTTTCCCGCCCTACGCGGGCTTTCCCCTGGCGCAGCATTACCGGGCGGTGTTGGCCTGGGGCTTAGAGGCCGACACCCTGGCCGGAATCTGCATGCCAAGATGTGGTTTTCCAAAAATCTGGAAAATTTTTTGATTTTTAGGGAAATTAATGCTATCAGTCGGTTATATGGGGATTCGGCTCCCCCACTGCCGTTCTTCGGGAATTTTGCCCAGGCAAAGCGGTACCAAAAACCCTTTTTTGACCGCGGCGGCCCAGGTTGCCGCTTAATCGCGGGTGAGACCGGCAGCTTAAGTGAGACAGGCAGACCGTTGGTCAACATAAACCAAATTTTCCTGGGAGCCCATCCTCCTGCCCACTTCCTGCCCTTGGTTAACTTTTCTTGCCTTTAAGTAAAAATTTTGAAA
The DNA here is from genome assembly GCA_041740935.1 of Desulfobaccales bacterium. Taxonomy (GTDB): domain Bacteria; phylum Desulfobacterota; class Desulfobaccia; order Desulfobaccales; family 0-14-0-80-60-11; genus JBGSLA01. Next base: position 8,800 of record JBGSLA010000111.1, read on the forward strand.
CGCGAGAAACCTTTTCGAAAAAAAGACTGCATCTCGCAAGAAATTACCGGAATTATCAACGAGTTAAACCAATAAAGCCAACCCCTCAAACCGGCATAGTATTTGCATTTAATTCTGATTGCCATAAGCACAACCATGGGTTTACCTGCTGGCAGGGTTTAGGGTCTGGAGCAGGCTAGGACAAATTTGCCGGAAAGAGCAAAATCTTATCTGGAACGCTCATAAGATCAACCAAAAATCAAGCAAAGGAGAAAAGCCATGTACGGCAAACTGAGGACGGCTTTCCTATCCATTTTACTGCTGGCCCTGGCCGGCGCAGCCCAGGCAGACACGGTTTTCCCCGTGGGGTGGACGTTAACTTATGCTGCTGAGCAGGGCGTCAATGACTGGGTGTCCGAGCTAACATTCACCAGCCCCACGACTTTGAAGTTGATTAATTGGGAGAGTGCTACCCCGAAGGTGGACGAGGCCCCCGTGATCCTAACCGACACCGCATTATCTATTGATGAGGGTCATGGCCCCCAGCTATATTTCGACAAAACAAAAAATGTGGGTGTTCCGTGGGATTTTAAAAGTGATGATGGTTCAACCGGAACCGCCACGGTTAAGGCTATCCTCAACTCGTTCGAGGTGCCGGCTGGCACCTTTGATAATGTTTACCAGGTGTATTATCTGACGAAAGTCGGAGAAAATATACACATGAATGAAAACTTTTACTGGCTGCCCGGGCTAGGTCTCCTGAGAAATGAGGATTATGGGAAAGATCCAGATTCATTCCATACGCTGACCGCCTATGCCACCCCGATCCCGCCCGGCTTTCTGCTGTTCGGCTCCGGTCTTTTAGGTTTGGCGGTCTTGAGGAGGGTCAGGAAGGGTTAAGCGGGTCGGTACAGGCAGCGACCAAGCAAAGGCAGGGTCAGCCGCGGCCCTGCCTTTCTTTGTGGCGGTTATGTGTCGTTGGCTCACTCAAAGACAGGATAACTTCAGTGGGGCGGGCCTTAAGTGCCCGCCGGAACACGTGGCGGCCAGAGACGGCCGCCCCACCAACATCAGGCCCCGGAGTACTTTTGCCAAGCAAGCGCTCATAAGCCTTTGGCCCACCCGTAAAGCATGAAAAGGGCGGGCGCCTCGCCCGCCTCAAGACATCGCCGGATTTGGCGCAAAGCTCTGTAGGGTGCGTCTCACGCACCAATTTTAGGCGCGTAAGACGCGCCCTACGGGAAACTTTTCAGGACAGTCGCTCAGGAGCCTTCGGCTCTCTCAACACCATGACAAGATGTTATGTCAACTAAGGCCATTTACGTCATTGTGTATGATATTGATATAATTTGCTAAATCAATATATAACCAGAACTTTTCGTAACAGTTCCTCATGGGCCTTAAGCCCACCCGCAAAGTATGAAAAGGTTACCCCCACCCCAACCCTCTCCCCCCGCCAGCGGGGGGAGAGGGGGATGAAGAGGAACTTTTCGTAACAGGAAAAAAGGGCGGGAAGGCGCCGCGCCTCCCGCCCCTGGCATTTCTTCCCAATATGATTGCCTGAACGACCGGGGCCGCGGCCCCGACGTCCTGGTTAACCCTGCAAGGTTAAGCAGGTAAAAAAGTCCTTCTAATTCCCCCCTTTCCTAAAGGGGGGTTAGGGGGGATTTGCCAGGATATCCTGATGGTTAGCCAATTTATTAACGAAGCCGGCTTAAGAACTCCTCCCCTTTTTTCCCCGGTTGAAGCCCCGGGCCAGGCCCAGCCCGGCCAGGCCGGTGAGCAGCAGCCACACCGAACCCGGCAGGGGGACCACCACCGCCGGGGCCAGAATGCCGCCGTCGGCCAGGGCATAGGTCAGGCCGTTCAGATCGGGGTTGAAGGCCGGGTCGTAGTAGATGTTCAGGCCGAGAGCGCTGTGAATATTTAATATGTTAAGGAAATTTTCAGGATCGAATTGCAAACCTTCAATGGCTCCCACATAGAGAGCGCCTTTGCCATCCTTGTCGGCAGCCTGCAAATTCAAAGTCTGGTAAAGATCCTCCCCTTCCAACAAGTCCAGCCTTCCCCAGGCAAAGTTTTTATCATAGCCGGCAAAACTCTGGCCCAAATCCGCGCCGGGGACCTGGAGGGTGTGGGTGCTGTCGCCTAATTCTTCAGGTCCGGTGCCGGTGACAAACACCAGGGTGGCATTCCGGGTGTTCCAGTCGGTGTTCCGGGCGCTGGCGTTCAGGAAATCGTTGCCGATCTGCCAGGTGTCGCCGGTGCCGCCCTTCAGGTAGCCGGTTGCCTTGACCTCGAGCTTGGCCAGGATGATGGTGAGGGACGGGTCGCTGGTATAGGAGCCGTATTCGGTGTAGCTGCCGAAGGTGACGGTGGCGCTGGTGACCTGCACTGCGCCGTAGTTGGTCATGGCGCCGATGGTGGCGGAAGAACCAGGGGTACCTGAGAGGTTCTTAAATTCCATGGTGCCCCAGTTCTTGACATTGTTGATGTTGGAGTCTCCGCCGGTCTGGGTGAAGCTGCCGGAGCCGGTGGCCTGGTTATCATCTTTCACCGCCAGGGTGTCGTTCACCTGGAGGCTGCCGCCGCTCTGGGAAAAGACGCCGGCGCCCCTTAAGCCCACGGTTATGGATTGGGCCTGCACGGTGCCATCCTGCAAAGTATACGTCCCCTGGCCGCCGTCCTCATGGCCCAGGACCATGATCCCCGTGCTGGTGAGGGTGCCGCCGGTCTGGGTGAAGGTCCCCTGGCCGTTGACCCCCACGTACACCAGGGGAGCGGTGACGGTGCCGGTGCCGCTCAGCTCAAAGGTCCCTTCCGCCGCGGGTTTGCCGTCAACAGCGCCGTCCCGGCCCAGGGTGAGGGAGGGAGACCAAATGGGATCTTCGGTGATGGTGAGGCTGCCGCCGCTCATCTGGTAAAGGCCGGTGCTGCCCGCCAGGACCCCCACCTCCACATAATTGACGTTGACCGCACCCCCGGTCTGGTAGAAGTTGCCGCCTTTGCCGGTGAAGGTGTTGCCGGACTCGGGGAGGAGCGGCGCCAGCCCGGGGAAGAAGTCTGCTATATCTCCTAAGGGGATGTCTCCAAAACCAGGTATGGTGATGCTGCCGGGCAGGGTGAAGTCGCCGCCTTTGGCCTCAAAGCCCACACTGAGGATGGGAGTGTCCAGGATGCCGTTCTCCATGCTATAGACGCCCAGGCCGTCGGGGGTGCGGCCCAGAAAGACGCCGCCGGCCGTAACGCCGCCCCCGGCCTGATAGAAGCAGCCCAATCCGCCCTGGCCCACCTCAACGTTCTCTTTGACAATAAGTTGTGGGTTTAATTCATATTCGTCCATCAAAGCATAGCCGCCCAGGCTGTTGGCATCGCGGCCTATGATGAGGTTGCCGTGGACCGTGGCCGTGCCGCCTTCCTGAATGACCCCGCCCAGGCCGCCGGCACCCAGGGTCATATTGGCGGGGGCCCCTTCCTGCCCCACCGTCAGGCTGTCCCCTCCGAGGAAATAAGCGCCCAGGGCGCCGGTGTAGGGGTCACCCGGAACATAGCCTGCGGGAGGCCCCTGGTTTCCGAGGGTGAGGTCCCCTTTGACTTCGGCCGTGCCGCCGTATTGCCCCACTATCCCCAAACTGCCGGGCTGATCGCCCACCAGCAGATTGCCGTGCACGGTGAGGGTGCCGCCATCCTGGTAGAACCAGCCTTCCCCTCCGGCCCCCACCACCATGGTGCTGGTAGTGGAGCCTCCAGACATGATCATTATTTCCTGACCCACGGTCAGGGAGCCGTCCCCAAGATAGTATTCGCCATAAGATCCGGTCTGATTCCCCAGGATGAGGTCCTGGCCCACGGTCACCGCGCCGCCGGATTGTTCAAAATAACCAGACCCTGCATTTCCCACGATGAGGTTGCGGGTGACATCAAGGGTAGAGGAACTCGGGTCCCCATATATGTAATATTCCCCATAGGAATCATATGTCAGGTTCCCCAGGATGAGGTCCTGACCCACGGTCACCGTGCCGCCGGACTGGTCAAAATAACCATGGCCATCATTATTGCCCACGATGAGATCGCGGGTGACATTGAGGGTGGAAGACTCAGTGGTCCCAGAAATGTAGTACTCACCGTAAGAATCGTAGGTCTGATTCCCGAGGATGAGGTCCTGGCCCACGGTCACGGCGCCGCCGGACTGCTCAAAGTAACCAGAACCTTCATGCCCCACGATAAGGTTGCCGGTGACACCGAGGGTTGGCGAACTCGAGTCCTCGTAAAGGTAATATTCCCCGGAGGAGCCCGAATCAACACCAAGGATAAGGGTTTCTCCCACTGTGAGGGAATTACCCGAGTGCTGCACAGTACCTGGACCTATGGAACCCCCCACCGTAAGGTTCAGGGCGGTGGCCGGGTCTCCGGTGGAAATAATTGCGGTGCCGGAGTTGTCAATGATGGCGTTGTCAGATGTAGTTGGTGGAGTGCTTGGTGTGCTTGGTGGGGGGGAGTCTGTATCCCAATTTGAAGCTACGTTCCAGTCTCCAGAATCAACGTTCCAGAAGTAGGTTACAGCGTCGGCGGGGGTCAGGGGCAAGAACTGCACCAACGCCAGGATGGCCAGGATAGCGAGGCGGCGGCGATTCATGGGAGGGTCCTTTCCAGGCGGGATTCCATCCAATATTTTCTAATTATTACAAAAAAACCAGCCTGTCAAGCGGAAATCAGAGAGATTGTTGGAAAAGTTACAAGCCTGGGGAGGCGGGTTCAGGCTTCCTGGCAGAGGTCCTTTTTCTGGTTCCCCAGCTCCTGCTTGGGAACCAGGGTTGAGCACAGGTGAGGACGCCTGGGCCACCGGGCCTTTTCTTTTCCTGTAATCCAGCAGGTAAAAACCCTGCGCTTCCCGCCTGTTGCCTTTATGTAACAAGGATCGCCTAAACTGGAGCGCCGCCGCCCCCGGCGGCGCTTGCAGCTCTGAGGGCGGCGGTTCGGTATTTCACCTTGGACATCTTCCGACTTTACCTTTCCCGGCCGATAGCCTAAATATATCCATGCGGCTGTCCGATAGAAGATAGTTGACGGGATACCGCAAAAGGCCGGGAAGGGCCGGGATGGCGGCTGGGGGCCCCGGGCGGCCGGGCCATGGTCCTATGAGGAGCACAGCATGTATAAAGGCGACTACCAGAAAAAGCTGATGACTGCGGGGCGGGCGGTGGAGCATGTCGCGGGGGGGAGCACCCTGGTGCACGGCATGGGCACGGGGGAGCCTCCGGCTCTCCTGGGGGCGCTGGCCGACCGGGTCCGGGCCGGGGACCTTGCGGGCCTCAAAGTTTATTCCCTGCTCCCCATGGAGCACATCCGGCGAACGCTTTTGGCCCCCGAACTCTGCGATCTGGTCTCGGCCCATTCCTGGTTTGTCACCGCGGTGGACCGGGACCTGGTGCAGCGCGGCAAACACCATTTCGTGCCCAACGAATTCCACCAGATTCCCCGGTTGATCAGGGATTTCATGAAGGTGGACGTGACCGTCACCACGGTCTCGCCCATGGACCGGGCCGGGTTTTTCAGCTTCGGCACGGTCAACGATTTTATTTCCACTTCGGCCCGCTGCTCCAAAAGGCTGCTGGTGGAGGTCAACCGCCACATGCCCCGGGTCTTCGGGGACGCGCTGGTGCATGTCTCGGAGGTGGACGCCATTGTGGAAAACGACCAGCCGCTGCTGGAGACGGTGCCTGCCCAACCCAAGCCGGAAGCCGAGGCCATCGGTCATCTGATCGCGGAGATGGTCCCCGACGGCGCGGTCCTGCAATTGGGCATCGGCGGCATCCCCAACGCGGTGTGCCGGCATCTGGAAAGCCACAAGGACTTGGGGATTCACACGGAACTTTTTTGTCCGGGCATGATGCACCTGATCAAAAAAGGGGTGGTCACCGGCCGCCGGAAAAACCTGCATCCTCGCAAGCACATCTTCACCAACGCCCTGGGCGACCGGGCCATGTATGAATTCATGCACGACAACCCGAGCATGGCCAGCTATCCGGTGTCCTATGTCAACGATCCCCATGTTATCGCCCAGAACGACCACATGATTTCGATTAACTCCACCATTGAGGTGGACATTCTGGGGCAATGCAATTCGGAATACCTGGGGGGCTTCGAATTCAGCGGCACCGGCGGGCAGCTGGATTATGTGCGGGGGGCCTTCAATTCCCGGGGGGGGAAATCCATCATCGCGTTTTACGCCACCGCGCACAACGGCGAGGTTTCCCGGGTGGTGCCCCGGTTTCAGCCCGGCACGGTGGTGACCACCCCGAGGATGGACACCCACTTTCTGGTGACCGAATACGGCGCGGTCAACCTCAAGGGCAAATCCACCCGGGAGCGGGCTTTGGATATCATCGGCATCGCCCATCCCCGATTTAGGGATGATTTATTGAAAGAAGCGGAGGCCATGCGGCTGCTGTAAAAAGACCGTTTGCGGTTTTACCGTGAAAATCCACCCGTCGGGGCGGGGTTACCCCGCCCCTACAAAAGATTCTCATTTCCGGGGGTGGCCGATTGCGGCCATGATGGTTTCGGTAAAAGAGGGTTTTGCAAAAGCCGTGTAGCGCGGGCTCCGCCCCCGGTCTCATGGTGCCGGAAGCGGGGCCAAGCAGAGCTTGGCGGGCACCGGGGTTCCCCAGCGGGAGCTTGGGAACCAGAATATGGGTTGCACTCAGTCGGCGAATATCACCTTCCCGCCCCGGATGGTCATCACCGCCTTGCCCTTCAAGGTCCAGCCGTCAAAGGGGCAATTGCGGCTCTTGGAGGCGAACGCGGCCGCGTCCACGGTCCATTCCCGGTTCAGGTCGATGAGGGTTGCGTCCGCCGGGGAGCCGGGGGCCAGGCTGCCGCCGGGGAGGCCCAGGATGCGGGCCGGGTGGGTGGACATGCAGGCGATGAGTTGGCTTAAGCTCAGAAAGCCGTCATGGACGAGCCGGAGGCTGAGGCCCAGGGAGGTTTCGAGCCCGATCAAACCGAAGGCCGCGTCCGCGAATTCCACGTCCTTTTCCAGGATGCTGTGGGGGGCGTGGTCGCAGGCGATGGCGTCAATGGCGCCGTCCGCCAGGCCGGCGATGACGGCCTGCCGGTCCGCTTCGGTCCTCAGGGGTGGATTCACCTTGGCGAGGGTGTCAAAGCCCAGCACCGCGTCTTCGGTGAGGGTGCAATAGTGGGGCGCGGTTTCGGCGGTGACCGCGGCCCCGGAGCGCTTGGCCTCCCGGAGGATGGCCACGCTGCCCGCGGTGCTGACATGGGCGATATGCAGCCGGGCGCCGGTAAGCCGGGCCAGGCGGAGGTCCCGGTCCACCATGACCTCCTCGGCCGCGGCCGGGATGCCCCTGAGTCCCAGGCGCACCGACACTTTGCCCTCATGCATCACCCCCCCGCCCCTGAGGGTCAGGTCCTCGGCGTGGGAGATGACCGGCAGATCGAAGGTGCGGGCGTATTCCAGGGCCCGGCGCATGAGCAGGCCGTTCATCACCGGCAGGCCGTCGTCGGACACGGCCACGCAGCCCGCGGCCTTGAGTTCGCCGTATTCGCTTAACTTTTCCCCCAAGGAGCCCTGGGAGATGGCCCCCACGGGGTAGACCCGGGCCAGGCCCACGGCCGCGGCCTGATCCAGGATATAGCGGGTCACCGAGGCGTTGTCGTTCACCGGTTTGGTGTTGGGCATGCAGACCACCGCGGTGAAGCCGCCCCGGGCCGCGGCGGCGGCGCCGGATTCGATGGTTTCTTTATATTCTTCGCCCGGCTCCCGCAGGTGGACGTGCATGTCGATGAGGCCGGGAGCCACCACCAGCCCCTGGGCCGGTATGACCCGGCGGCCTTCCGGGGAGATGACCCCGGGGGGCTCCAGCGCGGCGATCTTGCCGTCCGTGATCAACAGATCGCGATTTTCTTCCAGACCCTGGGCCGGGTCCACAATGAGGCCGCCGGTGATAAGAAGACTCATGGTGAGAAGCAATCCTCCCTGGGCAGCGGTTAGCAGTCAGCGGTTAGCAGTCAGCAGTTAGCAGTTAGCAGTTAGCAGTCAGCAGTCAGCAGTTAGCAGTTACTAATTAGTAGTTAGTTGTTAGTTGTTGTAATTAGTAAAAATTTGGCAAAAATCCACCGGTGTGAAGAGGTGTCATTCTGAGCGAAGCATAGAATCTCGTACTTTTAATGGGTTGAGATCCTTCACATCGTTCAGGACGACAAAAAAACCGGTTTTGCAATCAGTCATAGTAATCAAAGGTTCTCAGGGCTGTCTAAGCGCAGGCTAAAGCCTGCGGCTACATTTTAAGGAAAAAATAACTAAAGACAAGTTGCGCAGCAAAAAAAATTGTTATCAGAACTTATAAAAGATTTTGCTCATTTTGTGAGAGAAAATCAGAAATTCCATGGATTTAATGTAGAGCAGGCGCCCTCGCCTGCTCTTTAAAGAACAGCCAAGGGCGGCTGTTCTACATTTTGGTTTCTCGCTCCTCAATATTGTCTGGGATAAGAACATTTTTTCCCATTTAGGGGTGCGAAATTTGACAACTAAAGGTGATAGCCTTGGTAAATAATTTATCTTTGCCGACTGTCAAAAAATTGCCTTTAATCTTTAGCCTAAAGCTTATAGCTTATAGCTTATAGCTTAAAACTAACTGCTGACTGCTGACCGCTGACTACCCCCTCTCCCCGTCGATCAGCATCAGCAGCACCGCCATGCGCACTGCCACGCCGTTGGTGACCTGCTCCAGGATGACCGAGTGGGGCCCGTCCGCCACCTCCGGGGAAATTTCCACCCCCCGGTTCAAGGGCCCGGGGTGCATGACGATGGCGTCCGGGCGGGCCAGTTTCAGGTGCCGGGGGGCCAGGCCGAAGGTCACGGCATATTCCCGCAAGGTGGACAGGTACATCTGGCCCATGCGCTCGAGCTGCAGGCGCAGCATCATGATCACATCCGCCCCGGTCACCGCCTCCTCCAAAGAATAGGCCACCCTGGCCCCCAGCGATTCGAGATGCGGGGGCAGCATGGTGGCCGGGCCCGCCACCACCACTTCGGCCCCCATCCGGGTGAAGCCGTGAATATTGGAGCGGGCCACCCGGGAGTGGGCAATGTCCCCGACAATGGCAATCTTCAGGCCCGCCAGGCTGCCTTTGGCCTCCTGCACGGTCAGCATATCCAGGAGCGCCTGGGTGGGATGCTCGTGCAGACCGTCGCCGGCGTTGATGACGCCGCATTTCAGTTTTTTGGCCAGATAATGAGGCGCGCCCGAGGCCTGGTGCCGGATGACCAGGATATCCGGCTGCATGGCCTCCAGGTTGTGGGCGGTGTCCGCCAGGGTCTCCCCTTTGACCGCGCTGCTGGCCGACACCGTCAGGTTGACCGTGTCCGCGGACAGGCGCTTGGCCGCGATTTCAAAGGACATGCGGGTCCGGGTGCTGGGTTCGTAAAACATGGTCACCACCGTCCTGCCCCGGAGGGTGGGGACCTTTTTTATGGGCCGGGCGGAGATCTCCTTCAAGGAAGAAGCCGTGTCCAGGATAAGCTGGATCTCCTCGGGGGAGAGGTCCACGATGCCCAACAGGTCCTTGCGTCGGAGTTTCATCAGATCAACCGCGGGGCGCCGGGAGACTCTTCCAACCGGGTCTCCTGGCGGCCCCTCCCTTTCCCCGGAAATAAAAAAAACCTCCCTGTCCTCCGGGAGGTTTCTCTGGCTCGTAGCGAACGGCGGCTGTAGTCATGAGGGCGTCTTTTTATCGCCACATATGTATCACCCTTCACCAGGGATTTCAAGCAGAATCTCCTGGAAATTTTTGTGGGCACATTGACAACCTGAAGGGGCGCGCTTACTTTAATAAAAAGAAAATATCCATTAATTTAAACATATTAAGGAGGTGACGGTATGGACTTGGTACAATGGCGACCTTTCCGGGAAGTCGCCCGCCTGCGCAATGAAATGGATCGTCTCTGGGATGATTACTTCGGCCCCGGCCGCCGGGCCCTGCAGCCCCTGGAGGAAGCCTGGCTGCCCGCGGTGGACGTCGCCGAAAGCCCTGACAAGATCACGGTCAAGGCCGAAATCCCGGGCATGGAGGCCAAGGACATCGAAATCTCCATGGTGGGGGATACCCTCACCATCAAAGGAGAGAAGAAGGCTGAGCGGGAGCAGAAAGAGGAGAACTTCCACCTGGTGGAGCGCTCCTACGGCTCGTTCAGCCGGGCCATGAAGCTGCCGGCCACAGTGGAAGCGGACAAGGTGGAAGCGACCTACAAAAACGGGGTCCTGACCGTGGTTCTTCCCAAAAAGGAAGAAGTCAAGCCCAAAGCCATCGAAATTAAAACAGGTTAACGGACCCCAGGGGAATTTCGCTCCTGTTGCCTGGGCATACCGGGTAACAGGAGCGCAAGCGGGGAAGGGGGTGTATGCCCCCTTCTTTTTTGCCGGCCTTGATTCCCCCGTCTCTCTGGGATACCTTATCATCATCAAACCGCCGAAAAGCTGAAGGGAACCCCCATGAATCCCGAACTGAAGCCCCTTATCGAGCAGGCCATCCGCCAGGAGGAACTTTCCCACGAATTTTATGTGCGTCTGGCCAAACTGGTCACCCACGCTGACACCCGGGAAACCCTGGAATGGCTGGCCAAGGATGAACTGGAGCACAAGGCCTTCCTGACCTCCTGCCTGACGCCCTCGGGGTGCACCCTGATGGGCCAGGCCCAGGATACGCATCTGGCCGAGGTCATGAAATCACCGGCCATCACCCCGGACATGTCCCCCAAAGAGGCCCTGACCGTGGCCATGAAGCGGGAGGAGGCCTCCCACAACTTCTACCAGCGGCTGGCCGGCCTGCAGCCGCCGGGCGAGGCCAGGGCTTTTCTGGAAAAAATGGCCAAAATGGAGCTGGCCCACAAGGAAAAAGTAGAGTACCTCTACGCCAACGCCGCCTTCCCGGAAGTGTGGTAAGCCCGGGGGGTGGTCATGGCACGGGGGGTACTCATAGCCCTCGAGGGCGTGGACGGGGCCGGCAAAAGCACCCTGGCCGCGGCTCTGGCCGCGACCCTGGCCCGGTTCGGGCGGCCGGCGCTCCTGACCCAGGAGCCCACCTACGGGGCCGGCGGACGACGTTTGCGGGAGTATCTGGCCGGGAACGACCGGCGCCTGACCGCCGCCCAGGAATTGACCCTGTTTCAGGCCGACCGCCGGGAGCATGTGGAGCACTGCCTGCGGCCGGCCCTGGACCGGGGCTGGCTGGTCATCACCGACCGGTATTACTACTCCTCCGCCGCTTATCAGGGGGCGATGGGCCTTGATCCCCAGATGATCATCGCCCAAAGCGAGGTCTTTGCCCCCCGGCCGGACCTGGTGGTAATACTCACTCTCCCCCTGCCCGAGGCCCTGGATCGGCGCCTGCAGGCCCGGGGCGGCCGGGTCCAGGTGAGCGAGGCCCCGGACTCTCTGAAAAAGGCGGCGGCCATCTACGACACCTTTGCCGGTCCACACCTGAAGCGCCTGGACGCTGCGGCTCCGGCCTCCCAGGTCCTGGGGCAGCTGGTTGTCCTGACCCTGGCGGTGCTGCCGGCTGAGGGGGTGGACCCGGCCCAGAGCTGAATGGAGGTGATCCCATGTCCATGTGGTTTTTTGATGAAACCGGGGAAATGGCGGAATACCAGCGCCTCCAGAAACAGGTGCGCGCCGTGGAGGGCGAATACCTGGAGCTGCGGCAGGTCCTGCGGGAGGCGAGAGTAGCCCTGAGCGCCGACCCCGAGGGCGAAGATTCGCAGGCCCGGGTCCGCTACCTGGAAAAACGGCTGAAAGATCTGGAGGAAAAAAATCCCTGGCTCCTGTGGGAGACGCCCATTGAGGTGCTCTTGTTCGCCCCGCCCCATGGCTGAGGGGATTTATGAGGAACTGCCATGTTACGTTTGCTGACCGAACTGGAGCAATTTGAAACATTCAAACAGGAAGACCGGCCCCTGGAGGCGGTTCACCTGAAAATCCGCACCCTTATCCGGGATCTCTCCGCGGCCTTGCAGACGGAGCCGGAGAACCGGGAATGGCAGGAACGTCTCCGGCACCTTCAGGAAGAGTTGGCGGACCTCGAACGCCGGGCCCCCTGGATCGTGGCGGACTATCCGGTGGAGCTGACCTTCTGGCTGGGCGGCCCCGGGGTGCTTTAAGATTGGGTTTTAGGGTCAATGCTGTTCTCTTAAGCAGGTTAGAATTGATGGATAGCGACCAAATTGCCATTTTTGCATTTTTTCTGTCATACTGAGCGCAGCGAAGCATCTCGTTCTTTGAGATGCTTCGGTCGCCTGAGGCTCCCTCAGGTCCGTAGGGCGGGAAAGCGAAGCGCCTCCCGCCTTTGGTGTGCTACCCTTTTTCCTGAAAAGTCCAGGGTCCAGAGTCCAAAGTTATAGCGGCGGGCAAGAAGCCTGCCCTGTCTTTTCATGCTTTACGGGTGGGCCAAGGGCCCATGAGGAACTGTCCTGAAAAGTGTTTGTGTAGAACCGCCGCCCCCGGCGGTTCATGCGCCGGCCAGGCGCCGGCGCTACATTTTGTCCTCGTTCCCAGGTTGCACCTGGGAACGACATGTAGAGTCCAAGCTAAGCTTGGACACATAGCACCGTTCCCAAGCAAAGCTTGGGAACGAGATTGGCAAGGGTGCGTGAAACGAACCCTATAGAGAAAACCCCAAAGCCTAAAGCTTATGGCTTATGGCGGCGGGCAGAGCCTGCCCGCGCGGCTTTTCATGCTTTGCGGGTTGCCCATCGGCCCATGGGCAACTGCTGGGAGGACGTGTGTCGTGCTGAGCGCCGCGCAGAATTTCGGATGCGCTCAAGGTTGAGATACTTCATTTCGTTCAGGATGACCCAATCAGCCACTCTTGCCGAAAGCTCATACAAGATGATAAAATTTCTGAATATTATTTACCGGAAACGACCTCAGGGGAAAAGCGGCAAGCCTGAAAAGGTTTTATCCGCCATGTTCTCTGGAGAAAATGGCCGGTTCCCTTGACAAGGCGGCCGGCTGAGGTTAAATAAAGGATTTACGGGCCGTGACCCCGGGCGGGCGAGTCGCCGGCGCAGCTTTAAAGAGCGACGCGGCGGAAGTCTCCGCCGAGGGCTGAGCAGAAGCTGCTGACCTCGTCCACCGGCAAAAAACCGCGGCAGACAGACACCAAGACCGGGCCGTTAACTCAGCCGGTAGAGTATCTGCCTTTTAAGCAGAGAGTCGTTGGTTCGAATCCAACACGGCCCACCAGCAAAACCCAACGCGTCCCCATCGTCTAGCCTGGTCCAGGACACCGGCCTTTCACGCCGGCGACCGGGGTTCAAATCCCCGTGGGGACGCCATCTTATAACTACCTGTTTTTACTATTTATTCTTGCAGCAACCCACCTCAAAAAGCTATTCCCAGACTGTCCCCAGTGTTGTGCGGCTCAGGTAAGTCCTCGTCTTTTTAGGGAAAATCACCTAAAATTAAAGTTCGATTTTGCGGGCAGTAGCCTACGAACTTAGCGTCTCCTTCCCTGACGCATTGCCAAGGTGTGCCATGATGGATTTCAAGACGTTGCTTCTCAAGCATCAGGCCTTGCTTGCCGAAAACCAGGCATTGAAAGAAGAGAACCTGGCCTTGAAGGCCCGGCTGGGTCTGGCCGAACCTCCGGAAAGCCGGATTTCTCAAGAAGAAGAGGTTCAGCAGGATGTCTCCTCATCGGGACCATCACTCCACCTCAAAGACAGTGCGAATCCCACGGAAAAAATCCGACTCTTCATGTCCTTATTCAAGGGGCGCGATGACCTTTATGCGAAAAGATAGGATGGTAAGGGAGGCAAGTCTGGATACGTGCCTGTCTGCCTGAATGAATGGAAACCCGGCTTTTGCGGCAAACCTGAAGTCAAGTGCGCTTCCTGCGAACATCGATCATATGCCGCCCTGGATGAAAAGGTCATAGAAGCGCATCTGCTGGGAGCCCTCGTTGCCCGCGTCTACCCTCTGCGACAGGATGGAAAGTGCCACTTTCTGGCCATCGACTTCGATAAAGATGGCTGGCAGGAGGATGTGTCCACTCTCAGAGAGGTCTGCACGGCCTTTGCGGTGCCGGCGGCGATTGAGCGCTCCCGCTCCGGTCACGGCGCCCACACCTGGTTCTTCTTGGCTGAACCGGTTGCCGCCAGTCCGGCGCGAAAATTCGGTTCGGCGTTGCTTACCTGCGCCATGAATGAGCGGCATCAAATCAAGCTCAAATCCTACCACCGATTCTTCCCCCATCAGGACACGAAGCCCAATGCTAATGGCGGGAGGCGCTTCGCTTCCCCGCCCTACGGGCTTAATTTTTTCCAGTGGAGAAAAAGACAATGAAAAGCAACGGCAATGGTTTTGAGGAGATGGTGGCCATTCAGTTGGCCGGGCGCTCCTGGCCGGGGCAGGCCAAGCTGAGCGCCGAGAACCTGGGACTGAAGGATGGCGAGGTCCCGGAAATCTTCTACCTGGGGAACAAAAAGCTCTATCCCCAGGAATGGCGGCAACTTTTCTCCCAGAAGGGCGCCGGGCGCGCCGGCCCGGGGTTGCGGTTTTCGGGCCCAGGCGGCAGGAGGGCGCTCCCGTGCCCTCCTGGTCAATTGGCCGGGGGGTCTTTTTTCCTCACCGGGACCAGCATCTGCAGGGGTTCTTTGATGCCCGCGGCTTCCCCGAAGGCATGCAGGCGCTTGCGGATGAGGGGGGTCACTTCCTGTCCCCGGCTGATCAGCATGGTGCCGCTCCTGGTGTAGACGTCGTCGTCAAAGATCATGGTGTCCAGCAACTCTTTGATGGACAGGGCTTTGACCTCGTATTTTCCTTCAATCCAGGAGATGGTTTCCAGCGCCGCCAGGACGTCGGGGTCGTACCAGCTGGCATTCTGTTTCATCTGGGTCAGGGCCTGGGGTTTGGTCAGGCCGCCGGCTTCAAGGGTGTCCAGGTCCGTTACCACTTTGAGCAGGCGGGCCCCCAGGGGTATCTTGTCCCCCCGGAGATCGTCCAGGGGGAAGCCCGAGCCATCGAAGCGTTTGCCCTGATAGGAAACGATCTCCGCCACCTCTTCCAGGCGGGGAATATTCTTCAGCAGGTCCTTGGCGATGAAGGGGTGCATCTGATAGACCTGCTGTTCCTCGCCACTGAGGGGTTTGCCATGGTAGAGCTTTTTGAGGGTTTCCTCGGGCAGCATGATGCAGCCGATCTGGGAGAGCATGGCCGCGGTTTCCACCTGCCAGCGGTCCTTGAGGCGCATGACGTGGGCGATATCCTGGATATAGCGGGTGAGGCGGGAGGAGCGCCCGAAGGCCTCCGGATTGAGCAGGGAGAGAATCTGGGTCAGGACCTTGATGCTGCCGCTCAGGGTTTTCTCCAGCAATTCCCGTTCGGCCATGATCAACCGGTAATGCCTCAAGCCGGCCCCCAGGGCCTGGGCCAGGACTTCGGGACTGCAGGGTTTGGTGAGGAAGCGGAAGATATTGCCGGTGTTGACCGCGTCGATGGCGGTTTTCAGATCGGCAAAACCGGTGAGCATGATCCGGGCCGTATCCGGCGCAACCTCGCTCACCCGGGAAAGGAACTGAATGCCGTCCATGCCCGGCATCTTCAAATCGGACACCACCACGGCAAAGGGGCCGTTTTGGCCCAAAACCCTCAGTCCTTCTTCCCCGCCCTGGGCGATGTCCAGCTGGAAGTGCTTGCGTAATTGGCGCTGATATCCGGCCAAAATATTGGGATCGTCATCCACAAAAAGAATTTTAGGCTGCATATCCGTCCCTTGCATTTACCAGTTCTTCACAGATTCCCTGCCAGAGGGACAACTTGTCCCCCAAACCTTGTTCCCGGAAAAGCTCCAGCGCCGCAATGGTGTCGGCCCCGGCCTGTTCCTGCTCTCTGGCCGCGTGTTCCATGGCGTTGCTGATAAAAATAAGGGTGCGCAGGCCCACCGGCGAGATTTCCGACGGCGGCTGATGATGCCGGGCGATGGCCTCAACGATGGGTTCGGGCAGACCCCAGAGGGCCAGGAGGTAGGCGCCGACTTCGGCGTGGCCGGCCCCCAGGACATGGCGCTCCGCCTGCCACACAGGGATTTGCTCTCCTTGGACCAGACCCAGGACTTCCTTGTACTTTTGGGGAAAATTGGCCGCCAGCACCAATTGTCCGCTGTCATGGAGCACCCCCGCCATAAAGGCGTGGTCGATCCCGGTCTGGCTGTGTCGTTCTTTTTTGGCGATGGTTCTGGCCGTCGTTCCAGTGAGCAGGCTGTGTTCCCAGAGATTCTGCAGGTGAAATCCCGGCACTTTGGACTGGTCCATGGTGGAAAAAATCTTCTCGGAGAGCACCAGGACCTTGATGGTTTCGGTTCCCAGAAGCTCGGCGGCCTGCACCGGGCTGGCGATATGCCGAAAAAACCCGAAGAAGGCCGAATTGACCAACTGCAAAATCTTGGCGGTCATGCCGATATCCCGGGAGATGATCTCGCCCACCCGCTGGATGGAGCAATATTCGGACTCCAGTTCCTGGAGAATGGCGGTGTACAGGGCCGGCAGGCTGGGGAGGGACTCGATCTGGGAGACCACCTGCCGCAGAGATTTGTCGGACATCAAGGCGCACAGGAGGCGGGAGCGGTCTATGGTGGTCCGCAGGGTCTCGTCATCGCAGGGTTTGGAGAGATATTGGTGAGCCACCCGCACGGTTTCATAAACCTTGGTGCGCTCGGACTGGCCCGACAGGATAATGCGAATCACCTGAGGGAATTGGTCTTTAATGGTGTGGAGCAGTTCGGACCCGTCCATGCCCGGCATGCGCATGTCCGAGACCACCACGTCAACCTCCTGGCGCTCCAGAAACTCCAGGGCCTCGGGGCCGCTGTTGGTGAAAAAGGTTTCCCAGCGGTCCCGCATGGGACGAAGCATCCGCCCCAAGCCGCCCAAGACGTTTTGATCATCGTCCACGAACAGAATTCTCAATTTCATGGCTTCCATGGGCAGACCTCAGGAGTTGTCCAGTGGCAGGCGAATAATGAAGGTGGTGCCGACGCCTTCTGCGGTTTCGAAGGTGAGGGTCCCCTTGTGTTTGTCTCGGATAACCGTATGGCTGATGGCCAATCCCTGCCCGGTGCCCTTGCCCACTTCTTTGGTGGTGAAAAAGGGATCGAAGATTTTGTGGCGGATGGCTCCGGGGATTCCCGGCCCGGTATCGCGGATGCGGATCTCCGCCCAGTCCTCGTCCCGGCGGGTGCTCACCGTTATGGTTTTCTTCTCCTCGGGATTGCCGTTCACTACTTCCCGGATGGCCTGGGCGGCGTTGACGATGATGTTCAAAAACACCTGGTTCAATTCATGGGGCAGACAGTGAACCAGGGGCAGGGCCGGGTCCAGGTCGGTGATGATTTCGGCCACATATTTCCACTCATTGCGGCTCACGGTAATAGTGCCCTCCAGGGCCCGGTTCAGGTCCACCGCGACCTTGTCTTCGGTCCCCGGATGGGAAAAGTCCTTCATGGCCCGGACGATCTTGGCCACCCGGTTCAGCCCCTCCAGGGATTGTTCGATGGCTGCAGGGACTTCCCCTTTCAGGTAATCCAGGTCTGCTCCCGCCGCGGCCGTTTTGAGGGCCTCGGTGATGGCCTGGGGCTCCCCGCCGGCCACCAGGGCCTCCACCCCTCCTTCAAATTTGCTCAGCAGGCCGAGGAGATCTCCGAAGGCCTCTTCCAAAAATCGGGTGTTGTCGCTGACAAATTGAATGGGGGTATTGATTTCATGGGCGATGCCGGCGGCCAACTGGCCGATGGATTCAAGTTTCTGGGCCTGGGACAGCTGCACTTCCAGAAGCCGGCGTTCGGTGATATCGGCCCCCAAAATAATGATGCCGCCGAGTTTGCCATCCCCCTCCATGATGGGGCTGATGGTGAGCCCCAAAAATCCCTGTTTGCCGTCGCTGCGAGTGAAGGGCAGATCGTCGACCCGGACGCTGTTGGCGGTTTCGGAGCAGGTGGAAATTCCGGCCACCACCCGCTGGGAGTCAAATTGGAACTGGATCTCGTCGAATTTCTTGCCCACCACCTGCGGGGAGGCTACTCCCAGGACCTTGACCGCGGCCTGGTTCCACTGGAGGATTTCCCCCGCGGGGGACAAGCCGATGAGGATGGAGGACAGGGATTCCAGCAGCTGTTCGATCTCCGCCTTGGCCAGACGCAGTTCTTCTTCGGTGCGTTTGCGCTCGGTTATGTCCAGGATGACCCCCACCAGACCGCCCAAACTGCCATCTCTGGTGCGGAAGGTGGCTTTGTTGAACATGACCTCATGCACCGTGCCATCGGCATAGCGCACCTGGGTCTCATAGGTTTGCACTCCCGGGTGGTTCAGCAACTGGGCATCCCTCTCCGCATATCTGGCGGCCAATTCCGGCGGGGCCAGATCGTACACCGATTTGCCGATGATCTCCCGGCGGGGCGAGCCGATATAATCCTCGAAGGCCTGATTGCAGCCTAGATATTTACCTTCCACGTCCTTATAGAAGATGGGGTTGGGGATGGTGTCGATCAGGGTTTGCAGAAATACCGAATGTTCTCTCACTTTCTGTTCCGCCAGCTTGGCCTCGCTGACATCGGAGAGCACCCCGATGACCAGATCGATTTTCCCTTCCGGAGTGCAGACGATCCGCCCCCGCTCCCGAATCCAGGCCTGGCTGCCGTCGGCTTTGACGATGCGGTATTCCCGGACGTAGGACTGGTCCCCTTTAAGGGCCTGTCGAAAGATCTCCTTGGCCGCAGCCCGGTCTTCCGGATGAATCAGTTCCGGCCATCTCAGTTCCTTCCTCTGGAAAATCTCCTTGGAGTAGCCGGTCAAGGCGGTGACCTTGTCATAGAAAAACTCCACCGAGCCGTCGGCATGGCCGGAATAGACCACCGCCGGGATGGTGCCCACCAGCATCCGGTACTTTTCCTCGCTTTTCTGCACCTTTTGGGCGGCCTCTTCCCGTTCGGTGATGTCCTCCACCATCTCGATAAAGCCGACCGCCCGGCCGTCCGGGGCGTGCAGCGGAAAGGCGTGCAGATAAGCGGTAAAGCGGCTGCCGTCGTCCAGAACCCCTTCGGTTTTCACCTTGGCCGGCAACCCGGTGGTCATGGCTATTATTCCTGGACAATGGGGGCACACCGCCTCCCGCTTTTCATATTCCCGGAAACACTCCTTCCCCACAAACTCCTGGGGTTCCTTGTGGAACATCCGGGCCATGGCGGGGTTGGTCATGATGATGCGGTGGTTGTTGTCTTGCAGGCTGATCCCCATGCTAAAGTTTTCCACCAGGCTGCGGTAGCGTTCCTCGCTCGCCCGCAGGGTCTCCAGGGTCTCTTTATGCTCCTCCTCCAGCTCCAGGCGGTACAGGGCATACCCCAGATCATCCCGCAGTTCCTCAAACAGGCTGATCTCTTCGGGGTCTTCTACATAAGGGCTCGGCAGGGAAACTCCCAGGAGGCCGTATGGCCGGCCGTCATAATGCAGCCGACCGACCAGGGCCCCGGCGTCATGGTGTTTCGCCGCCAGAGGGCAGTCCTGACACTGGTGAACTTCATCACAGGTCCAGACGTCCGCCTGACTGGCCGCCTGTTGGCCGCAAGGGGGCAGGAGGCCCTTTTGCGAAGCCTTATGGAGATAAACGGAATTGTCCTTCTTATAGGCGGACATCAGATTGACGACGTTGCCCTCTAAATTCCCCAGGGCAATCCACACGGTGAAATATCCCCGGGTGTTGATCAGGACCCGGCAGACCTTCTCCGCCAACAGGGCCTGGTCAGTTTCAGTGGTGATCAGCCGGTTGACCTGGCGGATGGCCCGCAAAATCCGGTTGATATGATCCAGGCGCTTTTCCATCCGGACTTTATAGAGGGCCATTTCCAGGGTGGAGCGCAGGCTGTGCTCATCAAAGGGCTTGATGATATAGCCGAAGGGTTCGGCTTCCCGGGCCCGGTCCAGGGTCTGTTCGTCGGAATAGGCGGTTAGGAAAATAATGGGAAGTTGATGCCGCCGGCGCAGCTGCACCGCGGTCTCGATGCCGTCCAGGCTGCCGGCCATGCTGATATCCATCAGGATCATGTCCGGGTTGGCGGCCGGGGCCAGGGCCAGGGCCTGGTCGCCGTTTGCCGCCATGCCGGCCACCTCGTATCCCAATTTTTCCAGGAGGCCTTTAATGTCTTCCGCGACAATGGGCTCGTCTTCGACAATAAGGATGCGATTCCGGTTCACCTGGACTTCCTTACCTTGGGGGGATTATCAAGCCTGCCGGCCTCGAAAGAGCGCGGCGCCGAGCCCCGCTCTTGCTTTCCTCATCGGCACGTCACTTCAATTTATTCAATGCCGCCGATGGGGTTTATGGAAATCTTTTTGTAGGGGCAGGTTTAAAACCCGCCCCTACAGGGCCGGGGGACGGGAAAGCGCCGCGCCTCCCGCGGTGGCCATTTATTCCGGGTCCCAGGCTTCCCCGGGAAACCCTGCCTTGACTGCCGGCCCCGGGCTGCCCTGCCGGGAAGCCCGGATGGTAAAGTTTTTTCCCTTAACAGCTTGTAAAGATACAAAATATCTTGATAATGTCTCCCCAACCCCTCATCATAGATCCTGGCCCTCCCGCGGACTTCTCCCGGACCGACCCCCAGGGTCGGCCCCTTAACCGCGCCGCGGGGGAACCTGAAACGCCGAGCCGCGACCCGAAGAGGCTTTTCCCCCCAGATTTCCCTAAAGAAGGGGGCGGCGTTTTCGATAGGTCAATTAGTACGGTTTTCGGTTTTGGGCTTTCGGTAAAAAGTAACAGACAGAAGGTGTCGGCAGGTTCCGGTGGTCGAACCGTCATGAACCTCGCTTGTACTGTGAAAATCCCCCGGCTGTAGGGGCGGGTTTTAAACCCGCCCCTACGAGAAGATTTTCATTGCCGGGGGTGGCCAATACGGCCATGATGATTTAGCCTGGAGCATCGTAATAGAGGTTAGTTATGTCCCCCCCCCAGCCGAGAAAAGACCTCCTGGTGTTGTTGATCGTGGTTTTCTTGGTGTTTGTGGCCGTCATCAGTACGGCCGGCTATAAATTCTATCAGAACCAAAAACGGCAGCTCCTCCGGGAAGAAATCGAAGCAATCCAAACCGTGGCCAACCTCAAGGTCAACCAGATCGAGCGTTGGCGGCAAGAACGTCTGGCCGATGCCCAGGTGATGGCCGACAACCCCTTCCTGGTGGAACACGTCAGACATTTAATCGAGCATCCGGAAGAGTTGCCCTGCCGGGCGAACTTCCAGAAATGGCTGAGGAATATCAAGGACCGGTATCACTATGCCAATATCCTGCTGCTGAACAACCGGGGGGAGATTTTACTGAAGGCCGAGGATGACCCCCAAGCGTTAAGCCCGAGCAGTAAAAAACTGATTAACGAGGTCATTGAGCATCCCCGGGTGCTGTTTTCCGACTTTTACCCGGGCGCCGCGCCCCACAGCATCCGTTTGAGTGTGCTGACCCCCATCGTGGAGCAGCAAGACGGCAAAACCTTGCTGCTGGGCATCATCCTGTTCCGTATCGATCCCGAAGAATTCCTTTTCCCCCTGATCCAATCCTGGCCCACAACCAGCCCCAGCGCCGAAACCATGCTGGTGCGGCGGGAGGGGGACGAGTTGGTCTTTCTCAATGACCTGCGCCACCGGCAGGACACCGCCCTGGAGTTGCGCGTTCCCCTGGACAAAGCCGACATTCCTGCGGTGCAGGCGGCCCTGGGTCGGGAAGGCATCGTCTGGGGCAAGGATTATCGCGGCGTGCCGGTCCTGGCCGTCATCCGCCGGATCGTGGATTCCCCCTGGATTCTGGTGTCCAAGATGGATGAAGGGGAAATTTACGCCGAACTGCAGGATTACGCCCTGTGGACCGGGGGCCTGGTGTTGGGCTTAAGTCTCATCGTCGGTCTCATCTGCATCATGCTGTGGCGCCGGCAACAGACGCACTACCTGCGGGACCTGGCCCTTCAGGAAACTGAGCAGAAACAAAAGCTGGACGATATTTTGTCGGCCACCCCGGACCAGATGTACCTGGTGGACCGGGAGGGCCGCTGCCTGTTTGCCAACCGGGCCGCGGTCCAGACCCTGGGTCTGGACTACCCGGAACTGCTGGGGCACAGCCTCAGAGACCGAGGCCTGCCCGCCGGAGTGGGGGAGATGCTGACTGCCGCCGCGGGCGCCGTGTCCACCTCGGGGGAAACCCGCAGCGGGGAAATCAGCTTCGCCCTGGGGGCAGAAAAGCGCTTTTTCGACTATATCGTCACGCCGCTCATGGCGGGGGCCGGGACCCAGCCCGCGGTCCTGGCGACCTTCCGGGATATCACCGACCGCAAGCTGGCCGAAGACCGGCTCTCTTGCCTCAATCATCTGTATGCCGCGCTCAGCCGGGCCGGGGATGTCATGCTGAAGGAGCGCCACCCCCAAAAGCTCCAGGAGGAATTTTGCCGCATCGCGGTGGAGGAAGGCGGCCTGCGCTTCGCCTGGGTGGGCCGGGTGGAGCCGGAAAACCCCGGAGTTGAACCCGCAGCCTTCTGGGGCTTTGAGGAAGGGTATCTGGAAGCTATGGACCTGGCCACCGCCGCGGCCCCGGACAGCCCGTGCCCCTTCGGCATCGCCATCCGGGCAGGGGACACCGGCCTTTACCAGAACCTGGAGGACTATGCCCACACGGCCCGGTGTTACCAGGAGGGGTTGGCCCGGGGTTTTCGTTCCCTGGGGGTCTTTCCCCTGCGGATAGGAGAGCGCCTGGCGGGGGCCATGAGTTTTTATTCGGCCCTGCCCGATTTTTTCACGCCCGACAAGGTGGAATTGCTGGAGAGGTTAACCTCCCACCTGGCCCTGGCCCTGGAGATGGCGGCCAGGGAAGAGGAGCGCCGACAAGCGGAACACACCCAGCGGTCCACCTCGGAGTTTCTCGACTCCATTTTGCAGCACACGCCGGTGCCCATGTATGTCACCCACCGGGACGGCCACTATCTCCTGGTCAACCCGGCCTGGGAAGGCTTTTGTCACAAGAACCGGGATGAGGCCCTGGGGCGGTCCGCGGCCGATATTTTTCAGACGGACAACGCCCAGTCCTTCATGGAAACCGATCAACGGGTGCTCCGCCGGGGCAAGCCCCTGATGTTTGAGGAAGCCCTCAAAGTCCGGGGCAAGGTCTATTATTTTCAAACCATCAAATTCCCCCTGCACAACGATCAAGGGGAAATAGAGGCGGTGGGGGGCATATCCATCGACATCACCGAGCGCCGGCAGGCGGAGGAGGCCCTGCGGCATTCCGAGGAGCGCTACCGGGGGATTTTCGAAAACGCGCCGGTGGGCATGTTCCAGTCCACCCTGGAGGGCCGCTATCTGGCCATCAACCCGGCTATGGCCGAGATGCTGGGTTACGGCTCCTCCCGGGAGGTCATGGCCGGGGTGCAGAGCATCGCCCATGACATCTACGTGCATCCGGAGCAGCGGGTGGACATTCTGCGCCGCTTCCAGGCCGGGGAAGGGGTGGTCAAAACCGAAATTCCCTTCCGCCGCCGCAACGGCGAAGTGCGCACCGCCAACGCCTATTTCCGGGTGATCCGGGAGCAGGGCAAAGCGGTCCACCTGGAAGGCTTTGTGGAGGACATCACCGAGCGCAAAAAGGCCGAGGACAACCTGGTGGCGGAAAAGCAGTTCTCGGACAAGGCCATCGACAGCCTGCCCGGCCTCTTTTACCTGTTTGACGACCAGGGACACCTGCTGCGCTGGAACCGAAATTTTGAGGAGGTCTCGGGGTATGCGCCGGACGAACTTCTGGGGATGAAGCCCCAG
Source organism: Desulfobaccales bacterium (assembly GCA_041740935.1). Classification (GTDB taxonomy): domain Bacteria; phylum Desulfobacterota; class Desulfobaccia; order Desulfobaccales; family 0-14-0-80-60-11; genus JBGSLA01. The sequence continues at coordinate 32,628 of JBGSLA010000111.1, forward strand.
GATTTTCTCCTGGGCCAGGAAAGACAGGAGGCCCTGGACGCCATCGAGGAGGCCAGGCTGACCGGGGAGGCCTTTCTGAAGGCCGACTTTATCACCAAAGACGGACGAGCCATCCCCCATTTTTTCACCGGCCGGCCGGCCCTGATCGGGGGCAAACCCTGCCTGGTGGGCACCGGCATCGACGTCAGCGAACTTCGCCGGGCGGAGGCGGCCCTGGCCCTGCACAACTTGAGGCTCAACACTATGCTGGAGCTCCACCGGCTGGCGGACGCCCCCCGGGAAGAGCTTCTGAATTTTGCCCTGTACGCAGCCCTGGGCTTCATGGAAAGCGAGTTCGGCTGGATCGGCCTGGTGGATGAAGACGAACAAGGCTTGACCGTTCACGCCTGGTCCACAGAAGCCATGGCGCAATGCCGCGTGGCCGAGAAAACCGTCCACTTCCCCATCACCCCGGAGGCGGGGCTGTGGGCGGAATGCCTCAGGCAGCGGCAGGCGGTGATGACCAATGATTATCAGGCCCCCCATGACGGCAAGCGAGGCCTGCCGGAGGGTCATGTCCCCATCAGCCGGTTTGTGGCGGTGCCGGTCTTCGATGGCAGCCGCCTGGTGGCTGCGGCCGCGGTGGCCAATAAGGCTGCCGACTACACCCAGGAAGACGTCCGGGCCTTCACCGCCCTGCTCAACAAGCTCTGGGAGCTCCTGCGCCGCCGGGAGATGGAACAGGCCCTGCGGGACAGCGAAGCCAAATACCGCAATATTGTCGAAACTGCGCTCGAAGGGGTGTGGGTGCTGGACGCGAAGGGCCACACCTCCTACGTCAACCACCGCATGGCGGAGATGTTGGGCTATGAGCCGGACCAGATGCTGGGCCGCCCCTTGTTTGACTTCATGGATGAGGACAATCGCCGCCTGGCCGAGGCCTTGTGGGCGGAGCGCCGGCAAGGTAATGATGATATTCATGAATTTTGCTTTCAACGCCGGGACGGCGCGCCCCTTTGGACCATCGTCTCCAGCCGCCCCCTGACCAGCGATACGGGGGCCTTCCTGGGCGCGTTCGCCATGATCACCGACATCACCGCGCGGAAACGGGCCGAGGAGGCCTTGCGGGACAGTGAGGAAAAATACCGCCTGCTGGTGAAAAACATTCCGGCCGTGGTGGCCCGGGGCTACAAGGATTGGTCGGTGGACGTCTTCGATGAAAAGATCGAGGCCCTGACCGGCTACCCCCTGGAGGCCTTCAACAGCCGGCAATTGAGCTGGGAGGAGTTGATCCTGCCGGAGGATCTGCCCAGGGCCAAACGGATTTTCCTGACGGCCATGAAGAGCCGCACCCCCTACGTCCGGGAATACCGCATCCGCACCCGCTCAGGGGACCTCCGCTGGCTCCAGGAACGCAGTCAGATGATTTTTGATGAGAGCGGCGTCCTAAAATACGTCATCGGCGTGCTCTTTGACATCACCGAGCGCCAACAGGCGGAAGAGGCCCTGCGGGCCAGCGAGGAACGCTACCGCACCCTGGTGGAAAACATCAACCTGGGGATCAGCCTGCATGACGCCGACTACCGCATCATCATGACCAACGCCGCCATGGCCCGGCTGTTCCACAAGGACCCCCAGGAGTTCGTGGGCCAGGAGTGTTTCCGGGAATATGAAAAGCGGGAGGCGGTGTGCCCCCACTGTCCGGGAAGAGAAGCCATGGCCACCGGCTTGCCGGCCAGGGTGGAAGCCGAAGGGGTCCGGGACGACGGCAGCCGCTTCGTAGTGAGCCTGCACGCCTTTCCGCTGCGCGACCCTGACGGCCGGGTCACCGGCTTTGTCGAGATGGTGGAGGACATCACCGAACGCAAACAGGCGGAAGCGGCCCTGTGGGAATCGAGGGAGCTTCTCCAGGCCGTGTTGGACAACATCCCGGCCCGGGTCTTCTGGAAGGACACCGACCTGAGGTACCTGGGCTGCAACCCCCTGTTCGCCCAGGACGCGGGTTTCGAGAAGCCGGAAGAACTACTGGGCAAGGACGACTTCGCCATGACCTGGCGGGACCAGGCCGAATTGTACCGCAGCGATGACCGGGCCATCATCGACAGCGGCGAACCGAGGCTGCTGTTTGAAGAGCCCCAAACCACCCCCAGCGGCGGACAGATTGAACTGCTCACCAGCAAGGTGCCGCTGCGCGACGCCCAGGGCGCCATCGTCGGCGTGTTGGGCACCTATCTTGACGTCACCGAGCGCAAACGGGCCGCGGAGGCCGTCCGGGAGAGCGAGGAATCTCTGCGGCAGATTCTGGAGATGCTGCCCGTGGGGGTGTGGGTGGCGGATCATAACGGGGTCATCATCCAGGGGAACCCGGCGGCCCGGTCCATCTGGGGCGGAGCGAGATTTGTGGGGCCCAAGGGCTATGGAGAATACCAAGCCTGGTGGCGCAGCACCGGCGAGCCCATACAGCCGGAGGATTTGGCCCTGGCCCGGGCTATCACCCAAGGGGAAACCAGCCTCAACGAGGTCATCGACATCGAGGCCTTCGACGGCACCCGCAAAATCATCCTGAATTCGGCCCTGCCCCTGAAAAACGCCCGGGGCGAGATCATCAAGGCCATCGCGGTGAATCAGGACATCACCGAGCGCATCGAATTCGAGGAACGACTCAAGGCCTCCCTGCGGGAAAAGGAGGTGCTGCTCAAAGAGGTGCACCACCGGGTGAAAAACAACATGCAGATCATCTCGAGCCTGCTGCGCCTCCAATCCGACCGGGTGAGCCAGCCGGAGGTCCATGGGGTGTTCCAGGAAAGCCAGAACCGCATCCGCTCCATGGCCCTGGTCCATGAAATGCTGTACCAGTCCCCCGACCTGGCCAGCATTTCCTTCGGCGCGTATCTCAAAAATCTGGTGAACGGCCTGTTCCGCTCTTTCCGGGTGGACACCCATCAGATCGCCCTCACCCTGGAGGTAGTGGATATTCCACTGGGAATCGACCTGGCCTTGTCCTGCGGCCTGATTATTAACGAGTTGGTGTCCAACAGCCTGAAACACGCCTTTCCCCAAAATCGCCGGGGTGAGTTGAGCATCAGCGCCCGCCAGATTTCCCCGGAGGAGTTGATGATCGCCGTGCGGGATACCGGCGTGGGACTGCCGCCGGATTTGGACATTCGGAAAACCTCATCCCTGGGTCTGCGCCTGGTGACCCTGCTGGTGGGTCAGATCAACGGCTCGCTGGAGTTGGACAGCGCCCAGGGCGCCACGTTTCTGATCAGATTTCCGGTGAAAAACAATCATGGATAAGAAAAAAATCTTAATCGTGGAAGACGAGGCCATTGTCGCCGAGGACCTCCGGCGGATCCTGGAAGGACTGGGATACCGGGTGGTGGCCGCGGTGGCCTCGGGAGAGCAGGCCCTGACCCAGATCAAAACCCACCAACCCGATCTGGTGCTCATGGACATCGTCCTCCAGGGAGACCTGAGCGGCATCGACACCGCCGAGATTATCCGCCAACAAGAGCACCTGCCGGTCATCTATCTGACGGCCTATTCCGACCCCCGCACCCTGGAACGGGCCAAGGTTTCGGAACCCTACGGCTATGTGCTCAAGCCCTTTGACGAGCGGGAACTGCACTCCATTATTGAAATAACCTTATATAAACACCAGGCGGAGAAGCGCCTCCACCATATCAACGAGATTTTGCGGGCCATCCGCAACGTCAATCAACTCATCGTCCAGGAGAAGGACCGGGACCGCCTGATTGACCAGGCCTGCCGGCTGCTCACCGAAGGGCGGGGGTATTTCAGCGCCTGCATCGCCTTGGTGACGGAGGGGGGTCGGGTTACGGCCGCGGCCGCGGCCGGCGCGGACCCGGAGGCCTTCGGGGTCCCCCACATCGTGGAGTCGGGGGTGCTGCCCGAGTGTATGCGCCGGGTCTGGGAGCAGCCCTCCTTGGTGATGATTGAGGATCACTTGGCGGAATGCTCGGATTGTCCCCTCTTCCAGCACGAGGACCGGGGGGCGCTGATGACTCCCCTGGCGTACCAGGACCACTGTTACGGCGTGCTGGGGGTCCTGTTGCCGGCCGCCATGAGCCGGGATGAGGAAGAGTTGGACCTGTTTCGGGAAGTTGCGGCAGATCTCGCCCTGGCCCTTTATAAGATGGATATTGAAGACCGGGAGCGCCGCTCCCAGGCGGCCCTGGAAGAGTCCCTGTCCCTGTACCGGGCCACCCTGGACGCCACCGCCGACGGCCTCCTGGTGGTGAACCGCCGGGGCCGCATCGTCAGCTTCAACCGCAAGTTCGTGGAAATGTGGCGCATTCCTGAGGACATTATGGAATCCCGGGATGATGACCGGGTCCTGGATTTTGTCCTGGATCAACTGGCCGACCCCCAGGACTTCCTGGGCAAGGTGCGGGACCTCTATGGCCGGCCTGAGACCGAGAGCTTTGATCGCATTTTATTTAAGGATGGCCGGGTGTTCGAACGGTTTTCCTCGCCCCAATATCTGGATGACCAGATCGTGGGCCGGGTCTGGAGTTTCCGCAACATTACCTTCATGGTCAAAGCCGAAAAAAGTCTGCAAAAATACCAGACCGAACTGGAAAATCTGGTGAAGGAGCGCACCGCGGCCCTCATCGCCACCAACGCTGAGCTCAACCGGGAAATCTCCGAACACCGGCAGACCGAAAAGGCCCTGCGGGAGAGCGAGTCCCGCTTCCGGGCCATCTTTGAGGGCGCGCCCATGGGCATCAGCCTGCAGGATCAGGAGGGACGGGTCCTGGCCGTCAATCCCGCGCTTCACCAGATCCTGGGCGGCCCGTCGGGAGAAAATGGCCTCAAAGACTCCCTGCATCCGGAGGACTCGGAAACCTTCTATAATCTTTTCAATGAGTTGGCCGCAGGGGGGCGGGACCATTTCGTGCTGGAGCACCGGGTCTTGCGCCAAAACGGGGACCTGGTATGGCTGCGGGCGCACCTCTCCAAAATCAAAGGCACCGATGACCAGCCCTGGTTCACCCTCAGCCTGATCGAGGACATCACCCGGGAAAAGGAGATTCAAGCCCGGATCAGCGCCTACCAGGATCGCCTGCGGGCCATGGCGGCCAAGCTGACCATGACCGAGGAGCGGGAGCGCCGCCGCCTGGCCGCCGACCTCCACGACAACATCGGCCAGATGCTGGCCCTGCTGCAGATCAAGCTCGGCTCCCTCAAACAGGAAATCTCTTCCCCCCAGGGGGCCGATGACCTGGACGAGGCTCGGACTTTCCTGGCCCAGATCATCAAAACCACCCGCTCCCTGACCCTGGAGATGGGCCTGTCGGTCCTCCATGAACTGGGCTTCGAATCAGGCGTGGAGTGGCTCGGGGAAAAATTCCACGAGCAATACGGCCTGCAGGTGAAGGTGGAGTGCGGGCCCCTGCCCGACTCCCTGGGCTATCTGCCCAAGACCCTCTTTTTCCGGGTGATCAGGGAGCTGCTCACCAACGTGGTCAAACATGCCCAGGCCCGGTGCGCCAAAATTTCGGTGAAAACCGAGGATGATCAGTTCTGCCTGCGGGTGGCGGACGACGGCGTCGGCTTCGCCATGTCCAACCTGTCCACCCTCAACGGCTTCGGTCTGTTCAGCATCGCCGAGCGCATCAGCAACCAGGGCGGGAAAATGGAGGTCAACTCCACCCCGGGCGAAGGCACCGAGGTCACCCTGACCCTGCCCCTGAGCGAGGAGGCTCCCATACCTTCGTGATCCGGGCCAGACCCCGGCCGGCGGCCGCGACGCGCTCAGCGGCAAGCGGCCGCAGCGCGGGAAAGCCAAGCGCCTCCCGCCTTATTTTTCTTACCGCCAACCGCCCTCCGCACCAGGAATTACACCAATTTCTCATTGAAATGCAACAAGCGAAATGCCCAACATATTGATTATTTTTATTAATTTTTACAGAAAACCGAAAACCGAAAACCGTATTATACCGAGTTGCCCTCCAAAAGCGATTTTCTGCAGCCGCAGGCATCCGCCGGCGCTTTGAGAGGCTGGGAATCCCATGTCGCGGTTTGACTGCGACTTGGCCTGAACCCCACCCTCGGCCCCCGGCCGCGCCGGTTTGAACCCTGCGGTCCCTGGAAGTTGCCCCCGGCCGCCAAGCCCTCCGGAACTCCCGCACCCCGGCGATTCTCTCCTCGAAAATATTTAAAAGAAATTGTGAACATATGAAAATTTCTCCTAAAGCTGTTGACGGAAATTCTCGATAAAGGGGCAAGGAGGAGTGGCAGCAGTTTCCCCGCCCGGTCCGGGGCGCGGAGCCACTGCTGTAAGCTGTAAGCTATAAGCTATAAGCTTTAGGCTTTGGACCCTGGACCCTGGACCCTGGACCCTGGACTTTGGACTTTTCAGGACAGCCTGCAAAAACGGCCGGACGCGCCCGGACAGGGGAGGAACCTGCGGCATGAAAACACTGGTGTTTAGAAAAGAAAATGGGAAAAACAGCAGGTTATGGCGCAGGGCCGCGGCGGGCCGCGTGCTGGCGTCTGTGGTCCTGGCCGCGGGTCTTCTGGCGGGCCTGCCCCAGGGGGTCTGGGGGGACAGCCAGATGTGGGACAGAGGCGCCGGCACCCCGTACTACAATACCTCGGCGAACTGGAATCTCAATGCAGCCATACCCGGCAGCAACGCAGGGGAAACCGCCACATTTTCCGACATAGGCGCCGGAACCTTGTATATCAACACAGCCACCGCCCATGCGGTGGGATTCAACTTTAACAACACGCTCGGGAACACTTTTTCTATACTGTTAAATTATGAAACCTGGCAGGAGCTGACGGGTTTGACCACGGCGGCCAACGGCGGCAACGTCACTTTAGGCTTTTACCATATGTACTCAGCATATACCCTGACCGGTATCCGCAGCTTCGACATCGGCAGCGACCAGAGAACCACAGTGAGCAACGTTATCGCGGACGCCGGCGCGGCCGGCGGTATTAATAAAACCGGCAGCGGCACCCTGATCCTGTCCAGGGCCAACACCTATAGCGGCGGCACAATTCTCACCGCCGGCACCCTGAGCTTGAGCAATAACTCCGCCCTGGGCATAGGCGGTCTGACCATCAACGGCGGCACGCTCTATGCCAGTGGCGTACGCACCGCAAATAATGCGGTAACTGTGGGCGGGGACTTCAAAACCGGCGGCGCCTTGGCCACGGATGTGCTCACTCTGAGCGGCGGCGTTACGCTAAGCGGGTCGTGCACCATCAATGTGAACGGCCCGGGCAGCACCGTCATCGCAGGAGAAATCGGCCAAGATATGGAGGGAAGGTCTCTGTGTGTTAATAGCACCGGCAGCGGCACCCTGACCCTGAACGGGGGCAACTCCTACAGCGGCGGCACCACTCTCAACGCCGGCATCCTGGCCGTGGGCCATGACTCCGCCCTGGGCACCGGCGGCCTGACCCTCAACTGGGAATCCACCCTGCAGGCCGCGGCCGGCGGCATGCCCATCGCCCTGGCCAACAATATTACCGTGGCTGGCGCTGGGACCCCGACCATCGGCGGCGCCGACACCCTCATCCTTCTGGGGAACGTCGCTCTGGGTGCGGGCAGCAGTCTCACCAACACCAACGCCGAAAATACCACCTTCGACGGCATCATCAGCGGGGCCGGCGGCAGTCTGGTGCACAACAGCGCCGGCGGACTGGGCAACCTCTTCCTGAACGGGGACAACACCTATGGCGGAGGCACCACTCTTACGGCCGGCATCCTGGCCGTGGGCCATGATTCCGCCCTGGGCGTCGGCACCGGCCCCTTCGGCCTGGGCCAGCTGAACATCAACGGCGGCACGCTCTATGCCATCGGCGTCCACACCGTGGAAAATGCGGTAACTCTGGGCGGAAATTTCAACACCGGCGGCGTCCTGGCCACGGATGTGCTCACTCTGAGCGGCGCGACCACGCTCACCGGGAACCGCGTCATCAATGTCAACGGCCCGGGCAGCACCGTATTCTCAGGAATTATCGACGATGGCGGCGGTGCCTTCGGCATCAACCTGAACAGCACCGGCGCCGGCACCCTGACCCTGTCCGGGGCCAACACCTATGCCGGCGGCACCACGGTGACGGCCGGCACCCTCATTGTCAGCAACACCGGCAGCATCACCGGCAACCTGGACAACTGGGCCACGAGCGTGGTCAACGGCAACGTCTTCGGCAATGTCATGAACAATGTGGACGCCATCCTGCGGGGCAACGGCACCGTAACCGGCAACCTGAACAACTCCGGCACGGTGAGCCCGGGCAATTCCGTGGGCACCCTGAACGTGGTGGGGAGCTTCTCCCAGGACGCCGGCGGCACCCTGGAAGTGGAGATCGCCTCGGCTACGAGCTTTGATAAGCTGGTGGTCACCGGGGCGCCGGGCACCGCCACCTTGGCGGGGACCATAAAGCCCGTGCTCCTGGGCGGCTATACTCCCGCGCCCAATACCCTGCTGAAAGACGTCATCACCGCCGTCGGCGGGGTGACCGGGAAATTTCAAACCATCGCCTCAGCCCTGCCCTGTCAAGTCCTCTATTATGCCAACAGCATCGATCTGCTCTTGAATATGCTGGCCATAGAACCCACGGTCACGCCCCCCTTCAACTTTGCCGACCCCAGTTTTCCCCTGACCTCCAACCAGCGGCGCATCGGGTACATGTTTAATGCGGTCAACGAGTCCGCCACGGGAGATCTGCGCGCCGTCATGGACCTCATCAGTCAATTGCCCGGCGGGGCCTCGGTGGCCGACGCCTATCAGCAGATCTCCCCGGACAAGGCCGGGGCCCTGCCGGCCGTGAGCCTGGCCGGCTCCATGATGCAATGGCGCGCCCTGGCCAACCGTCTGAATTACCTGCGCTGGCGCGGCAGCGA
>JBGSLA010000112.1:0-9496 GCA_041740935.1 Desulfobaccales bacterium
GGCCCGGCACACCCGGGGCATGAGCGCGGCCAGCCTCGCGGCCACGCCGCTGTCGGTTCCGGTCAGCGCCGGCTCCCAAATGGCCCGGTAGGTTCCCCGGAATTCCTCCAGGCCGGGAAGAAACCGCTGCCTGGCCGCCAGCGAGCCGGCAAAACGCAGGGCCTGGGCGAAAAAGGCCAGGTCCTGGCCGATGATGACGCCGGGAGCCAGAATTTCTTTGTTCACACAGGTTACGAGCACTTCGACTGCCGGCCGCGGCGCCAGGGTCAAGGCAGTCACCTGCCACGGGGATACGGCAGGCGCGGCCTTCGAGGCCGGAGACCCCGCAATCAGCGGGCTGGAGGCCAGGGGGCGATTTTTGCAGGTGGGGAGCCAGGCAACCATGGGCTGGCCGGCCATATCTTTTAGCAAATGGCCCAAACCCGCTTCCTTCAGGGCGGCGGACACTTTTTCCTTGCCGGCGTCGTACGGGAAGGGCTGAAGTTTGGCGGCCTTTTTCCTGCCTGGGCCCACCTGCCGAGGGGGAAGCTCCGCCGGCCCGGGGCCTTCTCCCCAGACAAACAGGCGGTCCTCGTAAAACGCGGCGTGCAGAATCAGCATGGCCGGGCCAGGGGTGTCATAGGGTTTGCGGTTTGCGGTTTTCGGTAATAAATAATAATAAAAACAGACTGTTAGATAGTGAGTTTATTTCACCTCAATCTGAACCTGGTGGTATCACGGGGAGGGACTGAGATGAAATCAACCACTCAATATGCTGATTTTCCTCATTTTTTTACCGAAAACCGCATTTATGCAGGAAAATAATAGCGGGAATGGCCGGGAAAAACAATGGGTGGGGCCACACCCTGGCGAAAATAGACCCTCAGATCCGCCCGACCCAGACCGGTCCTTTTTTCTTTACACCTGTCACCCCCAAGTTAGTTGCGTATTTTTTTTCCGTTCAGAGGGTATGAGCCTCCGCCCATTCAGCCTTTTCCGGGTCGGTGGGGCTCGACGGTTCATCCGCCGGGAGGCGCAAGCCAGGACAGGGTCGCGCCAACCTGTTTATACATCTTGAAAGCCCGGCTCCTGAATGATATTTTTAGCTGCCTATCCATAATGCTCTCGGGTTTTGGCCAGGAGGGCGCGGTGGGGGGCCAAGCCCTCACTTGACAGCGGGCAGCGCTGAGGGCCGCGGCGCGTCATTGATCCATAAGCCGACTTCTCACGTTCATCAGCAGGACGACATCACGGCTTGCCGTCTTTTTAACATCTGGCTCGATTACCCTTAACGTTTTCCATCTAGACTCAGGAAAGGCGCCCATGAAAAAAATCCTATCCTCACGGCTGGCCCTGGCGGTTGCCGGCCTGTTGTGGCTGACGGCCCTCGGGGGCTGCGGCCAGGACGCCGCCAACCAAGGGGCAGTTCCGCCGCCGGCGGTGGTGGTGACGACGGTCCTCCCCCAGACTGTGCCCATCAGCCGGGAGTTCGTGGCCCGCACCGAGGCCCGGGAGACCGTGGAAATAAGGGCCCGGGTGGAGGGTTTCCTGGAGAAGGTTTTTTTCAAGGAAGGCAGCAAGGTCAAGGCCGGGCAGCCGATTTTCCTCATCGACCAGCGGCCCTACAAAGCGGCCCAGCAGGACGCCAAGGGGCAGTTGGCCCAGGCCAGGGCGGCCTACGGCAAGGCCGACAAGGACATCGAGCGCCTAAAGCCGTTGGTGGCCGCGGACGCCGCCCCCCGGCAGGACCTGGACAAGGCTGAATCCGAAGCCGAGTTCAGCCGGGCCTCCATCGAGAAGGGCAAAGCCGCGGTGGCCCGGGCCGAGCTTGACCTGAAATTCACCGAAATCCGCGCCCCCTTGACCGGCGTCATCGGCAAAGAGGAAGTGGCGGTGGGGAATCTGGTCATGCGGGACCGGACCCTGCTCACCACCATATCCTCCTGGGACCCCATGCGGGCGGTGTTCAGCATCAGCGAGAAGGACTATCTGCTCCTGGCCGACCGGTTCCCGGCCATCCGGGCCCAATCGGAGAGGGAGCGGGGCGCGCCCTTTGAACTGATCATGGCCGACGGCTCCATTTACCCGCAGCGGGGCCGGCTCAGCTTCGTGGACCGGGCCCTGGATCTGACCACCGGCACGTTGCGCATCTATGTGAGCTTTCCCAACCCGCAGATGGTGCTCAAGCCCGGCCTGTTCGGGCGGGTGCGGCTGGTCGTGGAGGAACGCCCCGACACGCTGCTGGTCCCCCAGAAGGCGGTGCAAAGGATGCAGGGGGTGGACGCGGTCCTGGTGGTGGACCGGGAAAACCAGGTGTCCCTGCGCACCGTCACCCTGGGGGAGCGCTATCAGGACTCGTTCATCGTCACCGAAGGCTTGAAGCCCGGGGAACGGATTATCGTCGAGGGCCTGCAAAACGCCGTCCCGGGGCAGAAGGTCAGGCCCACCGAACAGCCTCCCGGCCAGGACCAGAAGGGAGGCTGAGGGCCCGTGTCCAAATTTTTCATTAAGCGGCCCATCTTCGCCATCGTCATCGCCCTGGTGATCCTCATTGCCGGGCTGGTGTCCATTTTCAGCCTGCCCATTGCCCAGTACCCGCCCATCAGCCCGCCCACGGTGACGGTGGAGACCTTTTTTGTGGGGGCCAGCGCCCGGGTGGTGGAGGAAAACGTGGCGGTGCCCATCGAGCAGGAGGTCAACGGCGCGGAGAACATGCTGTACATGTCCTCCAGCAGCACCAGCGACGGCCGCTATTTCCTCACCTGCACCTTTGCGGTGGGCACCGACATCGACATCGCCCAGGTGGACGTGCAGAACCGGGTGAGCCGGGCCGACCGGGCCCTGCCGGCGGAGGTCAGGGGCTTCGGCATCACGGTGAAAAAAGCCTCGCCGGATATGCTCGTGGTGTTGTCCCTGTTTTCCCCGGACGGGGCCTATGACGACCTGTTTCTCAGCAATTACGCCCTCCTGAACCTGTACGATCCCATCTCCCGCATCTACGGCGTGGGCGACATCACCATCGTGGGGGAGCGGGAATACGCCATGCGGATGTGGGTCAGGCCCGACCGGCTGGCGGCCCTGGGGCTGACGGCCAGGGACATCGCCCAGGCGGTGCAGGACCAGAACGTCCAGGCCCCGGCCGGCCAGGTGGGCCAGCCGCCCGCCAAGGCCGGCCTGAGCTTCCAGTATAGTGTGGACGTCAAGGGGCGGCTCACCGAGCAGGAAGAATTTGACAACATCATCCTCCGCACCCTGCCCAACGGCTCGGTGCTGCGGGTGAGGGACGTGGCCGAAACCGAGCTGGGGGCCAGGCGATACACCTCCTTTTCCCGGCGGGCCGGCAAGCCCGCCACCACCATGGTGATCTATCAGCTGCCGGGGGCCAATGCCCTGGACGTGGCCGCCAATGTCCGGGACTTCATGGCAGAAGCCAAAAAGCGTTTCCCCCCGGGCCTGGAGTATGAGGTCTCCTACGACAACACCCTGTTTGTCCGCGCGGCCCTCACCGAGGTGGTCTTCACCCTGTTCAAGGCCCTGGGCCTGGTCATGCTGGTGGTGTTCATTTTCCTGGGGAATTTCAGGGCCATGCTGGTCCCCATGCTGGTGGTACCCGTTTCCCTGGTGGGCACCTTTGCCACCTTTGTGGCCATGGGATTTTCCATCAACACCCTGTCGCTGTTCGGCCTGGTCCTGGCCATCGGCTCGGTGGTGGACGACGCCATCGTGGTGGTGGAGGCGGTGAAAACCCACATGGCGGAGGGCTTAAGTACCCTGGAGGCCACCCACAAGGCCATGGACGAGGTCACCACGCCCATCATCGGGGTGGCCTGCGCGCTGATTTCGGTCTATGTGCCGGTGGCTTTTCTGGGGGGCATTGTGGGCCAGCTTTACCGGCAGTTCGCCCTCACCCTGTGCGTGGCCGCCACCCTGTCCATCGTCCTGGCCCTGACCCTCACCCCGGCCTTATGCGTGATGATTTTGCGGCCCAAGCAAAAAATCCGGGGGCCTCTGGGCACATTTCTGGAGGGCTTTGACCGCTTCTTCAGCCGCACCGCCCGGGGCTATCTCAACGGGGTGCAGTTCCTCATGCGCCGCCTGGCCCTGGCCCTGGTCCTTTTGGTGGCGGTCTATCTGGGCGCAGGCGGTCTCTTAAGTGCCCTGCCCGGGGGGTTGGTGCCGGACGAAGACCAGGGGGTGGTGTTTGCCACCTTCAACCTGCCGCCGGGGGCCTCCCTGGAGCGCACCGACGCGATTCTGACCCGGGGCGAGCACTTCGCCGCCAACCTGGCGGGGGTCCAGACCGTCCTGGGCTGGGGCGGCTTTAATCTCATGACCGGCACCTTCACCTCGGATGCCGCCACCCTGGTCATGACCCTGGCTCCCTGGGAGGAGCGCACCTCCCGGGAAACCCGGATCACCGCCATCATGCAGCGCCTGCGCCGGGAATTCGCCGCCTATCCCGAGGCCCGGGCCTTTGTCTATTCCCTGCCCTCCATCCCCGGCATGGGCAACGTCAGCGGCTTCCAGTACATGCTGCAGGACCGCGCCGCCCAGCCCCCGGAGGCCCTGTTTCAGGCGGCCCAGGGGATGGTGGCCGCGGCCTCCCGGGAGCCGGCCATCGCGGCGCTGTTCAACACCTTCCAGGCCAACGTGCCCCAGGTGAAGCTCGACGTGGACCGGGACAAAGTCCAGACCCTGGGGATTCCCCTGCGAAGCGTGTTCGACGGCCTGCAGCTTTACCTGGGCGGCTACATGATCAATGATTTCAATAAATTCGGCCGGGTGTACCGGGTCATGGTCCAGGCCAAGCCCGAATTCCGCCGCACGCCGGAGGACATCGCCAATATTTATGTGCGCAACGCCACGGGCCAGATGGTCCCCTTGAGCACCCTGGTGAACGTGGGGTCCCAGACCGGCCCCATCCTGATCAACCGCTACAATATGTTCCGGGCCGCGGAACTATCGGGACAAAACGCCCCGGGCTTCAGTTCCGGGGACGCCATGGCCGCCATGGAACGCCTATCCCGGAATCTCCCCCGGGGTTTCGGCCATGAATGGACCGGGCTGGCCTTCCAGGAGAAGCTGGCGGGCGGCCAGACGGTTTACATCTTCGCGTTTTCGCTGCTCTTTGTTTTTCTAGTGCTGGCGGCCCTCTACGAAAGCTGGGCCATCCCGTTGGGGGTGCTCCTGGGACTCCCCATCCCGGTGTTCGGGGCCCTGCTCGGGGTCTGGGCCCGGGGCCTGGCCAACGATGTGTACGTGCAGGTGGGCATCGTTATGCTCATCGGGCTCAACGCCAAGCTGTCCATCATGATCGTGGAATTCGCCCGGAATAAAAGGGACCTGGAGGGCTTTTCCACCTTTGACGCGGCCACCGAGGGGGCCCGCCTGCGCTTTCGGGCCATTGTCATGACCGCGCTGGCGGAAGTGGTGGGCTTGATGCCCCTGCTCCTGGCCAGCGGCGCCGGGGCCGCGGCCCGCTGGTCGGTGGGCACCGCCATCGTGGCCGGCATGGCCATGGCCACCCTGCTCAGCGTGTTTTTCATTCCGGTGCTTTATTTCGCGGTCATCACCCTGACGGAAAAGCTGGGAGGGCAAAGGGCCGCGGCGCCGCAAGTCGGGCCGGGGCCGGCAGACCGGGGCAAGCCGGGAGGTCAACCATGAGACGGCAGCTCAGCTTGCTCATCGTCGCCCTGCTCCTGGCCGGCTGCACCCTGACCCCGAAATATAGCCGCGCTCCCGGCGAGGTGCCCCAGGAATACCGCTTCCAATCCCTTGAGGGCCAGCCCCGGCCCGAACTCAACACCCTGGCCGACCTGGCCTGGTGGGAAATTTTCGGCGACCCGGAGCTCCAAAACCTCATCCGCACTGCGCTTGAGCAAAACTACGACGTGCAACTGGCCGCGGCCCGGGTGGCCGAGGCCCGGGCCCGGGTGGGGGTCAGCCGCTCCCTGTGGCTGCCCCAGGCCGGGGGGACGGGCTTTTTCCTGAGGCAGCGTTACTCTGAGAAAAGTTTCCCCCCTTTTCCCGCCAACCTGCCGCCCACCGGCAATATCGGTCAGCTCAATCTGGATCTTTTCTGGGAAATCGACCTGTTCGGCCGGCTGCGCAGCCTGACCCAGGCCGCCCGGGCCGAACTCCTGTCCTCCCAGTGGGCTCAGCGGGCGGTGTTTTCCTCGGTGGTGGCCGAAGTGGCCCAGGCCTATTTCGAACTGCGCACCCTGGATGAGCAGCTGCTGATTTCCCAGGCCACCCTGAAGTCCTTCGAGAAGTCCCGCAAGTTGGTGGTCATGCGGTTCGAACGGGGGGTGGTGTCCCGCCAGGACGTGGCCCAGGTGGAGGCGCTGGTGCACACCGCCGGGGTTAGGATCGCCGACCTGCAGCGCCTCATCGCCCAGCAGGAAAACCGGATTTGTTTGCTCCTGGGAATCAACCCCCAACCCGTCAAGCGGGGCAAACCCCTGCCTGATCTGGTGGTGCGGGGCGCGGTGCCCGCGGGTCTGCCCTCGGCCCTGCTGGAACGGCGGCCGGATATCCGCCAGGCCGAAGAAGTGCTGCTGGCCGCCAACTTCCGCATCGGCGCGGCCCGGGCCGAATTTTTCCCCCGCATCAGCCTCACCGGGATTTTGGGCCGCCAGAGCGTCGAGTTGGCCGACCTGTTCACCGGTCCGGCCCGCATCTGGAGCATCAGCCCGGGGGTGACGCTGCCCATCTTCACCAGCGGCCGCAATATCTTCAATCTCCAGGCCACCAAGGCCTTAAAAGAGCAGGCCCTGGTGCTCTATCAGTTCACCGTGCGCCAGGCCTTCCGGGAAGTGTCCGACGGCCTCATCGGCCATGCCCAGCTCAATGAAGTTCGCAAAGAACAGGAGGCCCTGGTGAAAAGCAATCTGGATTACTCCAGCCTGGCCAACCTGCGCTACAAGGGCGGCATGGAGTCGTTCCTGGCGGTGCTGGACGCGGACCGCCAGCTTTTCTCCTCCCAACTGGACCTGGCGGGGGTGCAGCGGGACCAGCTGCTCACCGTGGTGCAGCTCTACAAGGCCCTGGGGGGCGGCTGGGAGAGGTAGACAAGGGATCAGGACCACAGTGCCCCGGCCCCTCCTAAGGCCAATTTTCTCCTTGACTTTTTTAGTCTTTTGCCACAATCTGGCCCTAAGCTGATCTTGGCGGCCTGATGGGGAAAGCAGGCAACCAGGCCCCGCCAGGATAGCTTGGGGGGGGACATGGCCACAGGTTATCTTGCGGCGATAACCTGGACATTGTGTATGCCGACCGCGTCCACGCGGCTGGATGAGGGAGAACTGTCCCGAGCGGTTCCCCTTTCCCCGCCGTTTTTGCTGGCCGCGTTCAAACGCCGCCCGCGAGCCTCTCCCTGCCTGTTCTCCCGACGCCCTTTTGCAGCATCTTCCCTCCTTATCCGGTGTTTTTCCGGGAAGCCCGGCTATGATCAAGTCCGCCATGCCTAAGGGGAAGGCGACGCCGGGTCGCGCTCATGACCTCCCCCGGCAGCCGGGAGGCCGGACCGGAAAACTCACCCCGACTCACCCCCGGAAACAGCCGGAAGCCCAAAAAAAACCCGGGGCCCAGGGAAAGTTGTGGGCCCAGTATGACAAACTGCACGCCCGGGGCGCCGGCCTGAACGGGCCTGGGCCGGGCGCCGCCCCCGCCCGGCTTGAGCCTTACATCACCTCCATCATCAATCAAAAGGGCGGCACCGGCAAGACCACCACCACCATCAACCTGGGCGCGGCGCTGGCCTATCTGGGATTTTCCACCCTCCTGGTGGATCTGGACCCCCAGGGCCACACCACCATCGGCCTGGGCATCGAGGCCGACGCCTTTGGGGAATCCATGGCCGAGGTGATGAACACCCCCGGCAAAGCCGTGGATGACATCACCCTGCTCACCTATATCCCCAACCTCTATCTGGCCCCCGGGCATATTCATCTGGCGCCGGTGGCCGAACAGATTTACGCCCGCATCTTCCGGGAAGCCATCCTGTATCAAGCCCTGCAAAACCTGGCGTATGACTTTATTCTTATTGACTGTCCCCCCTCTCTGGGAGTTCTGACCGTCAATGCGTTGTATGCCTGCGACATGATCATCATACCGTGTCAAATCTCCCGATATTCTTTGGACGGCCTGGCGGATCTGCTCACCACGGTGGAAAATATCAAGGCCCGGAAGCCCCAGGATTTATTTCAGGAGGATTTTTTTCGGATTTTATTGACCATGTATGATCGGCGCAATCGGATTACCAATCAGTATGTCCTGCAGGAAATCAGGCCTTATTGGAACAAGACTTTCCAGACTATTATTATGAAAAACGAAGCATTGAATCAGGCCCAGATCGCTCAAAAGGCCATCTTTGATTATGATCCGGAAAGCAGCGGTTCTGCTGATTATCAAAATTTGGCAGTGGAATTTTTGCAGTTGTATCATCGGCGAACAGGAGTTCCGGTGGAAGAACGCTTGTTGACGACCTCGATCATATCGCATCTCAGATATGAAACGGATCTGACCAACTCGTAAGCGCTTCCATCCAGAGACCAGGAAGGTAGGTTTGTCCATGGGAGTGCCCCGGGAAACCGCATCCCCCAAGTTCTCCGTCAAGCTGGAATCAGAAGAACTGGATCGCATCGTCCAGGCCCGGAAGAACCTGGATGACGTCAAGGCGCTGGCCATTTATGGGGCCCAGTATCAAAATCTGGGCTGGTCCCCGGCGGCCCTGGAGGCCATAAGCGGCCGGGACCTGAACCTGGATTTCACGCAGCCCCAGACCCTGCGGCTGCTGATGGATCTGGCCCTGAAACGGACCAGGGTGCAGCTGGCCATCCGCCTGGAGATCGACTCGCCCCTCTTCGTCCTCAGGGTGCGGCCGGCCCTGGGCCGGTCCCTGCTGGATCGCCTGGACAACTGGCGCTCTCCCTGCGTTGCCCGGCTGGGGGACATCTGGGAACACCATTTCCTGGCGCTGCCCCAAGGCTGGGTGCTGTCCGGCGGTTCTGCTCCCGAGGCCCCCCTGTCGGTGCTGGGGCCGGGGGACCTGGTGTTGGCGCCGCCGTCCTTTGATCCGGCCGGGCAGGACCTCTGGCGCTGGCTGTCGCCCCCCTGGGAGCAGCCTCCCGAGCCTCCCGGCCCCGAATTATCGGCTCTTCTCGAGGAATGCGGCTTCTTTGCCAGGAAGCCGTCTACCGCGCCGGAGGATTTGCCGTCCTGGAAGGCCATGTTCCCGGTCATTTGCCATTCGGACAAGGTACTCCAGGCCCTGTTGGCCCCCGAAGAAAGCTGCGAGCTCTATTACCGCAAAATCCTGGAAGAGGCCATCCGGGCCGGTTTTCGGGAAACCGGCTTTCTGTTGGGCCTCCTGTGGCACGCCCCCCACGGTGAAGCCCGGCTGGTGCCCGAGGGCCGGCGCCACCTTGCCCGCTGGGAAATCGAAATTCAGAGGCTGCTGGCGGCCGAGGCGGGCCGTCTCACCCCGGAGGCGCCGGCCGCAGCCGACCCGGGGACC
>JBGSLA010000113.1:0-8487 GCA_041740935.1 Desulfobaccales bacterium
GCGGCCGCCCGACCGCCGGCGGCCCGCCCGGTGGGATGGGCAAACCGGGGCAGCAGCGCCATGAGCCTTTGCTCCTCGTCCAAAGAGACGATTTCCTCGCCCCTCCGGACCAGACCGCTGCCCCAGGCCCCCAGAAATTCCTCTATGTCGTCCACCTGATAGAGCAAATCCAGGTTAACGGCCCCCAGACAGACCACCTGAGCTTTCATGTGGGGAAATTATCAGGAATTGCTTGAGGGGTCAAGGGCATCAGGGCTTTTGGCCCGCAAGGCGACGGCAGGGGCGCCTGGGCCGTCGGCCAACCGTAAAGCCTGAAAATTCTTTCTGGTGTAGGGACAGCCGCCCCCGGCTGTCCAATAAGGGCAGGCGAGGACGCCTGCCCCTACACAAAGGGCACTTTTCAGGACAGTCTCGCCTGCCTTGATACATCGCCGGATGTGGAGCACAGCTCTGTAGGGTGCGTCTCACGTACCAATTTTCGGCGCTTGGTACAAAATATCTGCCAAAGGCGGGAGGCACCCCCTTCCCTTTATCTTTAATGTTTTGACTTTAGGACTTTGGACTTTGAACCCTGGACTCTGGACTCTGGACTTTTCATTACGGAAGAATGCCTGCCGCAGGGGAGGTTAACCGGTTGCGGCTTGGCTGGACAACGGTCCCGCCGGTCTGATATCGGAGGCCGACACCACGCAGTTGCGGCCTCTATCCTTGGCCTCATACAGGGCGGCGTCTGCAGCCCGGAGCAAATCTTCCCAGGTGGCCCCATGGACGGGATATTCGGCCAGGCCCAGGGACACGGTCACCCTCCCGAGGGGGCGGCCCTGAAAGGAGGCCTGAAGTTCCTCCACCCCCCGGCGCAGTTCGTCGGCTCGCTCACCAAGGGTTTCCTGGGTGGTAGCAGGCAGGACCAGGACGAACTCCTCGCCCCCGAAACGGCAAGGGGAGTCCTCCTGCCGGACATGGCTCTTGATGAAGTTGCCCAGGGTTTTCAGCAGGATATCCCCCGCTTCATGGCCGAAGGTGTCGTTGAAATTCTTGAAATGGTCCACGTCCAGCATAATCACCCCCAGGGGTGCTCCCTGGCGGCGCATGCGGCTGATTTCCCGCTCCAGGGTGGCTTCCAGGTAACGGCGATTGAACAGCCCGGTGAGGGGGTCGCAAATGGCCTGCTGATGAAGACTTTGTTTGAGATCCAGGTTGGCCAGGGCCAAAGACAGATGTTCGGCCACGCTGCGGGCCAACTGCAGGGTGGTGTCCGGCATCCCTTCTGCATCGGTCTGGAAATCGTCCATCATATAGGCGGCCGCGGCGGTAAGGTGCAAAACTCCCAGGACCTCCCCATGGGCCATCAGGGGCGCACAGAGGTACGGACCGGCCAAGGGGGAGGGGACATGGCTGCAGACGAGAGGGGCGTCGCAGTCCGACACCGCGTACATCTGGCCCCGCCTGATGGATAGACAGTCCTCCGGTTCGAAAAGGCCGACGTCCGGGGGCGACTCCCCCCAGGCGACCACCGCTTCCAAAAAACCCCGGGATTCTTTAAAGACATACAGGGCGCCCGAGTTCTCCGGAAAAATCTGGGGCAAAATCCGCTCCAACACCTTGTAGGCTTCTTCTTTCCGGCGGCAGCACTGGAGACTTCCGGTAATCTCGTTCAACAATTTGGTCTGCTGGCTTAACAATCCCGTTTCGTACACCATGACTTTCAGCTTTTCGTTGGTGTCCACCATGGCCTCTTCCGCCTGCTGCCGGAGTCGGAAGTCCCTGTTCAGGTGCTGGCAGCCCAGGGTGAGACCGGCCGCACCCAGAAGCCACATGACCAGATGACCCAGCCACAGGACCAACAGATGAGGACTATCCGCGGCATAAAGGGGCTCCAGGGGGACGGCCACGCTGATGCCCCCCCCGATGCCGCCCACCGTAAAATCCTTGTGGCAGTTCAGGCAGCCCCTCTCCACATAAAAAGGCCGCATCAGCCGCATATAGGGCTTTTGGTGCATCACCTCCACGGAGCTCACTTCGTCCTTCCCGGACTCGAAGGCCATAAGGGCCTGCTTTTCCCAGGGATCGGGGCGACGTTCGGGATTGAGAGGTTTCAAGCTGGTGATATTGGCTTGGATGTGGGTCTCTTCCCGGCCCAGGCTATACACCTGACGGGTCATGTAGGCCGGGTTGACCAGGGTTAAATGTTTGCCTGAGGGGGTGGTGATGTCCCTCTCGGGGATGTGGGCCAGCCAGGGATTGGGGGGCGCGTCCTGGTCGGTTTTTACGTAAACCCCGCCATGGGAGGCATTCCACCGCCGGTACAGGATGTCTTTCTCATAATTGATTTTGGCAGTGTGCATGGCCGTTTCCAGGACGCTGCGTTTGGCCTGCCACAGGTTCAGGGCCAGGGAAGCGCCCACCACCAGGGTCCAGATCAGGAGCGGGGCCCATAAGTAACGCCTGGAGGTGAGACGGGGCGACCGGTCGCCCTGATGAATTCCCATTTTCCTTTATGGAACTCCGTTTCTTATTATGCTCTCTTTTTTTTTCGTCATTTTGGAGCCGTTGCTTTAATGAGTTTGCCTTAAACCTGCCATCCAACCCCTGGATTTTTTTCCGGGAATGTCTAACTTGATATAAACCAGCTTACTTTAAGGATGATCCATGCATCGTCTTATAAAAATAAGGGTCCTGAGGGACCTGGAAAACCTGGAGGAGCGCATGCGCTCCTGGCGGGACCGGCTCTTTCCCCTGGGGGACCCGGGCTTTCCCGTCCGTCCGGCCGCGGACCTCTATGAAACCCCGGAGGGTCTGCTGGTGCGCCTGGAACTTGCCGGCGTCGCCGTGGAGGACCTGAGCATCGACCTGGCCGGCCAGGAGTTGATCATCCGGGGCCGGCGCCGGCCCGCGCCTCCGGCCAACGTCAGCCGGGTCCTGCATTATGAAATATCCTACGGCAGATTTGAACGCAGCTTCCACCTGGCCCAGGCCGTCAACCCGGAGGGCGTTACGGCCCGCTATGAGCACGGCATCCTGGAAGTGACCCTGCCCCGCCGGCGCCCCCGGGAGCGCCGCATCCCGGTGCGGGAAATCCGGGAAAATCAGGGATAAACGAGGTAAACGGTTTTATGACCACCAACCCTAGCGATATTGAAATTGTCAACCCGGAGGGTCAAGATACCCCTCGGGAGATAACCGTACTTCCCATTTTACCCAGCTCCGAGCTGGTCCTCTTCCCCCGGGTTATTCTGCCCCTGGCCCTGTGGGAGGAATCGTCCCAGAAACTGATCGACGACGTCATTATGACGGACAAGATTTTCGGCGTGGTGGCCTCGAGGGAAGAGCAGCCCACCGGCTACGGCCCCGACAATCTCTTCACCGTGGGCACCGCGGCCGTGGTCCTCAAGATGCGCAAGCCCGAAGACGGCTCGGTGCGCCTGCTCCTCCAGGGTTTGTACCGCTTCCGGGTGGAAAACTGGGTGGGCTATGAGCCCTACTTTTCCGCCCAGGTGGCCCCCATCCCTGAAGACTACGAGCCCGACCTGGAAATGGAAGCCCTGATCTCCAGCGTCAAGGGCCTTTTCCTCAAGATGCTGGAGCTGTCTCCCTACCTGCCGGCTGAACTGGGCGCGCTGGTGCGGGAGATGGGCGACCCCCGGGTGCTGGCCGACGTCACCGCCGGCAGCCTCAACATCGCCAAGGCGGAAAAGCAGGAGCTGCTGGAAACCATCGAAGTCAAGGCCCGCCTCAACCGGGTCCTGACCCTGATCAACCGGGAGCTGGAAATCCTGGAGTTGGGCAAACAGATTCAATCCCAGGTCAAGGGCCAGATGGATAAAGCCCAGAAAGACTACTATCTCCGGGAGCATATCAAGGCCCTGGAGCGGGAGTTGGGGGAAACCGACGAAAAATCCCGGGAGGTCACCGAGCTGCTTACCCGCCTGGAGGACGCCGAACTGCCCCCCCACGCCCTGAAGGAGGCCGAACGGGAACTGGAGCGCTTAAAGCGCACCCCGCCCACCTCTCCGGACCATCAGGTCATCCGCAACTATCTGGAGTGGATGATCGAGCTGCCCTGGAGCGTTACCACCGAGGACAACCTGGACCTGTCCCAGGCCCGCCAGATTCTGGACGAGGACCACTACAATCTGGAAAAGGTTAAAAAGCGCATCCTGGAATACCTGGCGGTGCGCAAGCTCAAACCCGACATGAAAGGCCCCATCCTGTGCTTTGTGGGGCCGCCGGGCACCGGCAAGACTTCGCTCGGCCGCTCCATCGCCCGGGCCCTGGGACGCAAATTCGTGCGCCTCTCCCTGGGCGGCGTCCGGGATGAAGCCGAAATCCGGGGGCACCGGCGCACCTACGTGGGGGCCCTCCCCGGCCGCATTATCCAGAGCATGCGCCGGGCCGGCTCCCACAACCCGGTGTTTATCCTGGACGAAGTGGACAAAATCGGGGCCGACTTCCGGGGCGACCCCTCCTCGGCCCTGCTCGAGGTCCTCGATCCGGAGCAGAACAACTCCTTTTCGGACCATTACCTGGACGTGGGCTTTGACCTCTCCAAGGTCATGTTCATCACCACCGCCAATCTCCTGGACCCCATCCCGCCGCCCCTCAGGGACCGCATGGAGGTCCTGGAGCTGCCGGGCTACACCGATGAAGAGAAACTGGAAATCGCCTTCAAATATCTGATCCCGCGCCAGTTGGAGGCCCACGGCCTGACCGCGGAGCAGTTCGCGGTCACCCCCGAGGCCATGCGAACCCTCATCGCCTCCTACACCCGGGAGGCGGGCCTGCGCAACCTGGAGCGGGAGGTGGCCGCGCTCTGCCGGGGCGCGGGCCGGGAAATCGTCGAGGGCCTCAAAGAACGGGTGTAGATCTCGTCAGACGACCTCAAGGCGTATCTCGGGCCGCCCCGCTTCTTCCGGGAGGCGGCTCTGGAAAATCCGGAGCCGGGGGTGGCCACCGGGCTGGCCTGGACCCCCTCCGGCGGCGACATCCTCTTCATCGAGGCCCTGCGTATGCCGGGGAAAGGCAATCTTAAACTCACCGGCCAACTGGGGGAGGTGATGAAGGAGTCCGGCAGCGCCGCGCTCAGCTACATCCGGGCCCGGGCCCCCTTTATTGGGATTGAGGAGGACTTCTTCGAGGGCACCGACATCCACATCCACGTGCCCGCCGGCGCCATCCCCAAGGACGGGCCCTCCGCCGGGCTGGCCCTGCTCACCTCTCTGGTGTCGCTCCTGTCCGGCCGGCCGGTCAAGAAACAGCTGGCCATGACCGGGGAAATCACCTTAAGGGGCCACGTCCTGCCGGTGGGCGGCATCAAGAACAAGGTCTTGGCGGCCCACCGGGCCGGGATCAAAGACATTATCCTGCCGGCCCAGAATCAGGTGGATCTGGAGGAGATCCCGGAAGCCGTGCGCCGCGACCTGGCCTTTCACCCGGTGGAGCGCCTGGACCAGGCCCTGGAGGTGGCCTTCCCCCCGGCCTGAGGGTTGGGATGGCAGATGCGGTATTCCCATCCCCGGTGCAGCACCTTTTCCCAAGGGGGGGAAAATTGTGGAAAAATCTGGGCGCCTTGGCGTCTTTGTGTCTTTGTATCTTAGTGTGAGAAATTTTACGATTTCTCCCCGGGGGCAAGAAAACTGTAGCCGCAGGCTTTAGCCTGCGCTAATAATGTGCAAAAAAAACCTGGAGGGCCTATCCATGGCCGTCTTTACCTGTGAAAAATGCGGCAGCCAGGTGGACACCCGCTGCAAGCCCAAAAAGTGTCCCCAATGCGGCGAAACCGGCGTCATGTGCAAAGTCGAGGCCCCCAAGCCCGCCAAGGGCAAGGGCAAATAACCCGGCCGGCCGCGGTCAGTTCTCAGCCTGTCCGCCAGCCACTGATCACCAACCACTGATTACTGACTGCTGACTGCTGACTGCTGGCTGCTGGCTGCTGGCTGCTCCCCATGATCTGCGGCATCGGTGTGGACCTGGTAAGGGTGGACCGCCTGGCCCGGGCGCTGACGCGCTACGGCGAGCGGTTTTTGCGGCGCGTCTTCACCGACCGGGAAATCGCCTATTGCCAGGGCCGGGCCAAACAGGGAGTCTATCAGTTCGCCCAGCGCTTCGCGGCCAAGGAGGCCTTTTCCAAGGCCCTGGGGGTGGGTCTGCGCCAGGGGGGCATCCGCTGGCGGGAGGTGGAAGTCCTCCCCGACCCCCGGGGCAAACCCGAGATTCAGGTCAGCGGCCGGGCCGCCCAGCTCTGCGAAGAACTGGGCGTCCGGGGCATGCACCTGAGCCTCACCGATGAAGACAACCTGGCGGTGGCCATGGTGGTTCTGGAAACCTGATACTGGCAGCAGTCAGCAGTCAGCAGTTAGCAGTTAGTTGTAGGGCGGGCTCCGCCCGCCGATTTCAAAGCGCGGCATATCAAGGCGCGTCACAACAGATGATATGCCTCAAATCAGCGCGTACCAGTTTCGTAGCGGGAAACCGGAGCGCCTCCCGCCTCTTACAAGACTTTTCCGGTGTGTAAGACGCGCCCTACCCCAACATTTTTATATCAACGGTGGATGAGCCATGCGAGTCTTGATCACCGGCGCCACCGGCTTTGTTGGCCGGGAAGTAGTGCAGGAGCTTCTCGCCCAGGGCCATGAGGTCCGGGCCCTGGTGCGCCGGGGCTCGGAGAAAAAGCTCCAGGAACGGCCGCGGATCGAAATTCACCCCGGCGACTGCTTGGACCGGGAGGCGGTGTTCACCGCCGCCGCAGATTGCGACGCCGTCATCCACCTGGTGGGCATCATCCGGGAATTTCCGGGGCGGGGCGTCACCTTTGAGCGGGTCCACGTCCAGGCCACCCAAAACGTGGTGGACGCGGCCGCCGCGGCCGGGGCCCGGCGCTACCTGCACATGAGTGCGCTCGGGGCCCGGCCCCGATACGCCGACCCCTACCACCTCACCAACTACCGGGCCGACGAGTATGTGATCGACTCGGGGCTCACCTACACCATCTTCCGGCCCTCGGTGATCTACGGGCCGGGAGACCAGTCCATCAATCTCTTTGCCCGGCAGATCCGCCGCCTCAACTTTTTTCCCATCATCGGGGACGGGAACTACCGCCTCCAGCCGGTGCCGGTCTCGGCCGTGGTCCGGGCCTTCGCCCTGGCCCTGACGCTGCCCCACACCGAAAACCAGATTTACGAGGTCGGCGGCCCCGAGCCCCTGACCTTCAACGAAGTTATCGACACCATTGCCCAGGTTCTGGGCCGCCGGATCCGAAAGATCCACCAGCCGGTGTGGTGCATGAGCTTCGCGGCCAACCTGTGCGGCCGCTTCCGCTGGTTCCCCCTCACCCCCGGCCAACTCCGCATGCTCCTCGAGAGCAACACCTGCGACCCCGCGGCTTTTTACCAGGATTTCGGTCTCTCCCCCGAACCTTTTGAGCATGGTTTGGCCGCCTATCTGCCAGGGAAAAGAGAGTAATGTCGGGAAAAACCGGGGACTTATTCAGGCCCCGACAAAATTGGTGTATCCTGTCATACTGCCTTAAAAAGTCCGGATGGCGGAGGGGCAGGCCCCATCGCCTGCCTCGGTGGACAGCCGAGGGCGGCTGTCCCTACACAGGATATGGGCAGTAGGGCTGTAGGGCGGGAAAGCGAAGCGCATCCCTCCTTTGGCAGGTATTATGGTTCCCAAGCTCTGCCGGGCTCCGCATCCGGTGGAAAATAGCGGCGGGCGGTGCCCGCTCTACGGGTCGTTCGCCGGCGACTGCGGAACCGCCTGGGGCGGCGAAGGTAACCTTTTCGATATCCTGAATATTTCCTTGCAGAAGGAAGAGATGGTGGGCAGAGCCCACCCTACGGCTGCAAAATTTTTCTGATGACCACCTGGGATGAGCTGCGGGGCCTGGTGCGGGCCCACCTGGAGGCCTCCAGGGCCGCCAAGGCGGCCCGGCCGGAGGGCCTTGACCTGAGAAAGGCCCGGCGGGCGGCGAAGGCTCCCCCGGTTTTTTCTCCCCGGGTGGAATTGGTCCTGGACCACCCCGCAGAGCGCCTCATTGTCTATGGCACCCTGGCGCCGGGGGGGCTGTACCATCATCTCCTGGCGGACCTCGACGCCGCCTGGGAGCGCTGCCTCATCCGGGGCCGCCTGGGAAGCTATCAGGGGTATCCGTCCTTCAAGTGGAACCCGGCGGGCGAAGCCCACCCCGCCTGGCTGGTGACCTCGCCCCGGCTCCCCGCCAAACTCCGGGACCTGGACCGCTTCGAGGGCCGGGCCTACAGCCGCCGCCTCATCCCGGCCCAGGTGGGCCGCCGCCTGGTGGTGGCCTATATTTATGAGGGGAAAGTGAAGGCCTGAAGAATAAGATAACGTGGGGGAGGGTGGTTCCCACGGGCTGGAAGCCCGTGCTACCGGGGTCGGGGACCCTTGCCCCCTCCACCAATCCCTTAACGCTCTTTTAAGGGCTGGCAAGTCGGGGCGAAGGCCCCGCCTTGCCAGCCGCCATTAATT
>JBGSLA010000114.1:0-14609 GCA_041740935.1 Desulfobaccales bacterium
CGTCAGGGTTTCCCCCATTGCGCAATATTCCTCACTGCTGCCTCCCGTAGGAGTCTGGACCGTGTACCAGTTCCAGTGTGGCTGGTCGTCCTCTCAGACCAGCTACCCATCGTCGCCTTGGTAGGCCGTTACCCTACCAACTAGCTAATGGGACGCGGGCTCATCTCCACCCGGCAGCTTTCATGAAGAGGCCACCTTTGCCGACAAGTCCGAAAACTCGCCGGATTATGCGGTATTAGCACACCTTTCGGTGTGTTATCCCCCAGGTAGAGGCAGATTACCCACGCGTTACTCACCCGTGCGCCGCTGTACTCCCCCCCCGAAAGGGGGTTTCTCGCACGACTTGCATGTGTTAGGCATGCCGCCAGCGTTAATTCTGAGCCAGGATCAAACTCTCCAGTTTATTAGAGAATCTTTCCCGCACACAATCTCACTATTTAGTTTTCAAAGAGCAAGGTTTTCCTCAAGAGCGAGTTGCTCTTGATCTATATTGTAACCATTGCCTTGCCGCTGTCAAGAGGTTTTTTCTCACAATCTTTTCCCCCCCGCAGCGACATCTGGTTTTATAACCCAGACCCTTTTCCCTGTCAACACCCCGCAGTAAAAAAATCGGCACATGGAAAAAAAACGTGAAAGAGCGATGAACCGTGGGCGGTGAGCGGTGGGCGGTGAGCTCGGGGCTATAAGCTTTAGGCTATAAGCTTTAGGCTTTAAGAGCATTGGGGGTTGGGTTGTGAACCAGGAACCCCACCCCCGCCACCAACCCCGGTGGCACCGGCGTCCCGCCTGTGCTTTCCTCCAAGTCTAACGGCCCGAGACCGGCCCTCATAATGGTAAGGCGGACCCCCGCCCGCCTCCCACATTTCCCCCCTTTGCTAACAGGGAAAGGACTTTTGCTTCTGGAGATTAATCAAAAAAAAGGGGGCTCGTCAAAGCCCCCATGTATTCATTTTTTGTCTAGGTGGCCAGGGCAACGACCAGGTGCCTGACTGGCATCCAGGTGTAGGAACCTTACTTCTTATAAGCCCCGGCGGCCAGGATCACATCGTCCACTTTTTCAAAGTACACGGTTTTGGGATCGACCGCTTTGGTGGAGGGATTTTCCCACTTGTAGTCCACCCAGCCGCTGCCTTTCTCTTTGGCAATCTTGACCATGTCCACCGCAAAGAGCTTGCCGTCTTTGTCCTTCACCACCATGAAGTCCTTGCCGACCAGGTCGGCCTTGGGGTGGGCCAGCATTTTGCCGTCCATATCCAGCACATAGATGTACAGATCACCTTTGACAAATTCCCCTTTGGGATCTTTAAAGGCAGCCATAGCCTTGTCTTTGCCCTGGGCCTTAAAAAATTCTTTGGCCTTGGCGACCAAGGCTTTGGCATCATCGGGGGTGGCCTGGGCGTAAGCCATTCCGATTAAAGCCAGAAAGGAAAACAGGGTTATCAAGGTAACGAGTGTTCTTTTCCGCATAGTTCCCTCCTTGGTTGCGATCTAACAGCGCTTTCCTTCCCTGGAAAAAATTGACTCTTCTTTAACCTCTAAGCCTGTTCACCTCCCGAAATTTTTTTCCATCGTGCCACACTCGCAGATGAACTGTCAAGATATTAATGATTTATGAACAGAAACCAAGGAGATGACCACACCGTAAATCTCCTCTTCCGCGCGGTCCAACCATCCAGCCACCATGGCCCAGGCGTCTCGCCGGTGGTTTCTTCCAGGCTCCCCGACGAGGCGATCTTCCTCACCGGGCGGGCCTCTGCCCCCGCCTTCCTGCCAAGGCTGGATGAATATCTGAGCAACCCTTATTTTAGGAGATGAAATTGGCAAGATATGTAGCCTCGAGCCACGCTTCCTTATTTTGATCGAGAGGGTATTCACGTGTGATTCTGCTATATTATCGGGGTTGGAGTGCTTCTCCTTGCTTGCATGAAGGCCACGCTGGAAGCCGAGGAGAATGTGCACCTCACCGGGTTTGGGATGCATACCCTTTGACATTAAATTCATTTAGTGTATTATATCCAGATTAAGGTCCGCCGATGTGGGATCCCAACGAAAGCTAGCCAATCCGCTACTTCAGAAAAAGCTTCCCTAAGACCTCGTCGCTGGCAATCCGAAGTCCGTCAGAAGGCAAAAAATGGGGTAATGCCGCGCCTTGTCCTTGTCCACAGCAAGAGGGGTGCTGCCAGGCTGACCCCAATATTCCTGGGATGTGGCGGTCTTGCTTACCCCGGAAACAATTTTTTATGAATAACCTTCAGGGCCACCACGGCTCCAACAGGATAAAAACAAGGAGTTTATGGAATTGAACACATTTGGTTTTCACCACAAGGTCACGGCCGGCGTCACCGCGGCACGCTATACCACGCCAACGCCGATACAGGCTCAGGCAATCCCGCTGGTCATGCAAGGGCGCGACGTCGTAGGCCTGGCCCATACCGGCACCGGGAAGACTGCGGCCTTTGTGCTGCCAATCCTCCACCGTCTGATGCAGGGCGGGCGCAAGCGCGTCAGGGCTCTGGTTATTGCCCCCACTCGGGAGCTGGCCGAGCAAATTCACGAGGAAATTGGCAGACTGGGACGCCGGACCGGGCTCAAGAGCGTTACTGTTTATGGCGGAGTTGGTTTCAATCCTCAGGTGGACAAGCTGAAACGCGGCGCTGAGATTGTCGTTGCCTGTCCCGGCCGTTTGCTTGACCACATCAATCAGGGCACCATCGACCTGTCGTCTTTGGAAGTGCTCGTACTCGACGAGTCAGACCGGATGCTCGACATGGGATTTCTGCCCGATATAAGAAAGATCATCAGGCACGTACCGGCAAAACGACAGACGCTTTTGTTCTCGGCAACCATGCCTGATGATATTCTGCGTCTGACCCATGAAGTACTGCAAGCACCCGTTAAGGTTCAGGTTAATACCACCGGACCGCCAAGCAGTGTCTCTCATAAGCTCTATCCGGTGGACCAGCACCTCAAGACCCCGTTACTCCTCGAACTGTTGCGCCATACCGATACGGAGTCAGTGCTGATCTTTACGCGCACCAAACACCGGGCCAAGCGTCTGGGGGAACAACTGGAGAAGGCCGGCTATCAGGCCGCATCACTGCAGGGAAATCTCTCGCAGTCGCGGCGGCAGGCCGTGATGAACGGCTTCCGCAATGGCACCTTCCAGATCCTGGTGGCGACTGACGTTGCCGCACGCGGGATCGACGTGACCCAAATTTCCCATGTGATCAATTACGACATGCCGGATACTGCTGATGCCTATACGCACAGAATCGGACGTACCGGCCGCAATGCCAAGACCGGTGATGCCTTCACTTTTATTACCTCTGAAGATGAGGATATGGTTCGCAGCATCGAGCGTGTCCTCCAGG
The DNA here is from genome assembly GCA_041740935.1 of Desulfobaccales bacterium. GTDB lineage: Bacteria > Desulfobacterota > Desulfobaccia > Desulfobaccales > 0-14-0-80-60-11 > JBGSLA01. The sequence continues at coordinate 3,372 of JBGSLA010000114.1, forward strand.
CCAGGATAACGCGGTGCACCCTGAGCGGTTTTGATTATAAAAAAGCGGCGCCGTTGCGCTCTACCGAGTTCGCTCGGACGGCGCGCCAACCGCAACGCCGCCGTGAACCGAAAAAAACCGCACCATTCAAAGCGTATAGTGAAGGTCCACAGGTTTTGGGACAAAGATAAAGGCTGAATCAGGCAGCCGGAAGCAGCCTCAACCCACCAGGGGGTTTTTGACTTTCAGGCCGGGAAAGCGGCTGAAGTCCCGGTCCGCGGTCCACAGTTCCCGGACCCCGTGCAGGCGGCAGAGGGCCGCCACCCGAGCGTCGTGCACCTGGGGGCCGGAGACCTGCCCCGCGGTCAGGGCCTGGCGCAGCTCCGGCCAGTAGCGCTGGGATGCCGCCAGGACCACCAGTGTCGGCGACTCCAGCCAGGCGTCCACTTGGTCCACCGCCAGGGCCAGCGGTGTCGGGGGCGCGTAAATGCGGGGATGGGTGACGATGGCCAGAAATTCATGCACACAGGGCCAGGGTATGGCCCAGAGGGCGCGGCCCTCGGCCAGTTGCCGCAGGCGGCCCTCGGCCTGAAGATGCCAGGGGGAATCCTCCCGGTGGGCATAAACCAAAATGTTGGTGTCCAGCGCAATCATCCGCCCCGCTCCCCGTAAGCCAGCTCCCGCAGACGCTCCCAGGACGCGCCCGCGGCGTCCGGCTGCAGGCCCTCCCCCTTGAAGCTGGCCGGGCGCAGGTGAAAGCCGCCCCTCTGCTGGCGTTCGGCCAGGACTTTCCTAAGCCCCTCCTCCACCAGGGCCTTGATGGTCTTTCCCTCCCGGCCGGCCTGCTTGCGGGCCTCTTCCAGCAGATTATCGGCAATATCTATGGTTGTCTTCATACATATAGCAATATTACATTATATGTATGAATGTCAAGAGTGTTGGCCCTCCTTACCGGCTAAACCCGCGTCCCGCCCCTTTACAGCCTGTGGCCAGGTGCCATGCAAGTGGCAGGAGTCCGGAAGGCGGGAGGCGCGGCGATTTCCCGCTACAGATCTCACTTCCCCTGCTTATGGTATTTTGCCTTGGCCCGGCGGATCACGTTGATTTCTTTCTTTTTGGCGTCTTCGATATCGTTGAATCGCTCGATCTGGACCTTCGCTCCGTGAACTTGCCCCAGATGGTCGGAGATTCTCGCCCGCACCCAGCCCTTTTGCGCCACCCCCACATAATTCATCTTCCCCGACTCTGTCTTGATCCGGTAAAGCACCGGCTTGTCGTTGGGAAGTTTCTCTATCCCTTGTTTGTTGTAGTTGACCGTCTTGGTTTTGGTGCTCATAACCATCTCCCTCTTCTTCATGCTGAGGCACACTGCCAATTTCCTGCCTTCAGGCCGCTTTTTCCCTCACCAACCTCAGGTCCCTGGCGTTATGCACGAAATCATAGCCCCGGCCCTGGAGATCCAAACCCTTAGCCTCGCCCTCCCTTTGAAATTTATCGTCCAGCTCAAAGTGAGGGTCGCCGGGGTAGCGAATAGTCTTCGCATTTTCGCTCTCAATGTAGCTTTTCAACGCCTCATTGATCATGGTCTGATAATTGCCGCCCCCCGCCTCATTCACTCGCTCCCAAAACCATTTCAAAATCTTGGTATCCAGGCGAATGGTGATCCGCGTCTTTCTGGGGTCCGGCGGCACCACAGGACCACGTTTTCCTATGCTGAAATCATCTTCTGTCCGCATATTGCCTTTCCTGTCTTCTGCTGGCCTTCCAGGCGGCTATCAATCGTATTTTTTCTCCCCGATAGGTATAAACCACTATCAAAAGCCTTCCCAAGCCGTCCATGCCAAGGCTCTTGAACCTTTGCTTGCCCTTAGCATCAAGATCTTCTATGGTTATAGCGTTTTCATCGTTAAAAACATCCACAGCCACGGCTAAGTCAATTCCATGAAGCCGTTTATTTTCCTTCGCCTTGGCCGGGTCCCATTCAAATTCCACAACTAAAGTGTATGTACATTTAAATTCTCTGTCAAGAAAATTAATGTATGTACATATTTATCAGGACCTGAAGGACCTGCAGGGTGGGAAAGCGCTGCGCCTCCCGCCTTAAGAAGCGCCACGAACCCCTTGCCTACGGGGGGTAGGGGAAAGGGGTCTTTGAGCCCTATTCCCCTCTCCCAACCTTAACTTTTCAGGATGGCAATGCCGAAAACCGAAAACTGTTTTTACGCGTCCTGGACCAGGCGGTAGACTTCGATGAGGGGGAGGCCGGAGGTTTCGGCGAGGCGGCGGCAGGCCTCGTATTCTGGGAGCACCCGGCGGTGGCCGCCGTATTCCATGACCTTGACCAGGAGGTCCCCGTAGGGGGTGGGGATGGTCTCCTGCCAGCGCCGGGCCGCCACCCGCTCCACTTCCTCGATTCTCACTCCCAGGGTGGTGGAGTCCAGGAACAGGCGCAGGAGCAGTCCCTCCCGGGCGGCGGGGGGGGCCACCACGGTGAGGCGCACCCCGGGGCGGTTTTTTTTCATCTGGATGGGGGCCAGGGCCACATCCAGGGCGCCGGCGGCGAACAGATTCGCCATCAGCGTTTCATAGAGTTCGGGGTTCATGTCGTCGATGTGGGTTTCGAGGACCAGGACCCGTTCCCGCACACCCGCGGCCGGGGTCAACGGTTCCCCTAAAAACAGGCGCAAGAGGTTCGGGTGACCGGGGAGGCTGCGGCTGCCGGCCCCATAGCCCACCCGTTCCAGGCGCAGGGGGGGGCAGAGCTCGCTTTCGGCCTTAAGGGCCTTGAGGATCACCGCGCCGGTGGGCGTCACCAGCTCTCCGGGGAGGTCGGTGCCGTACACCGTCAAGCCCTTTAAGAGCTCCAGGGTGGCGGGCGCCGGGTTGGGGAGCGAGCCGTGCCCGCCGGCGGCGATCATGCCCCAGCCCTGGGGCAGGGGGCTCACCAGGGTGCGGCTGATGCCCAGGGCCTCCACCCCGAAGGCCGCGCCCACCACGTCCAGGATGGTGTCAGCACCCCCCAGTTCGTGGAAATGCACCTCTTCCAGGGGCATGCCGTGAATGCGGGCCTCCACTTCGGCCAGCAGGCGAAACATGCTCAAACTCAGATCCCTCACGCCCTCCGATAGATCGGCCCGGGAGATCAGGGTTTTGATGTCCGCGTAGCGGCGCGCCGGCTGGGGCGTGTCCACCAGAAAATCCACCTTGACCCCGGTGAGATGCTCTTTGGCCACCCGGCGGGTTTCGAGCCGGAAGCCGGGGAGACCGAGGCTGCGCAGAACCTGCTCCAGCGCGGCCTCGTCCAACCCCGCATCCAGCATGGCCCCCAGGGTCATATCGCCGCTGATCCCGGCGAAGCAGTCAAAATAGGCCCAGCGGTTAGATTTGGGGCGGTTCGACAAAGAGCTCCACCTCCTTTATGGACCGGGCCTCCACCAGGCGCACCACGAAGCGCAGATGGCGCCAGCGCACCTGTTCGCCGGCCCGGGGCAGGTCCCCCACCTGGGAGATGATAAAGCCCGCCAGGGTCTCGTAGTCCCCGGGGGGCAGATCCAGGTGGAGGGCCTCGTTCAGGGCCTCCACCTCCAGGCGGGCATTGATGATGTAATGATTTTCCCCCAGCTTTCTAAAGGGGGAAACGGCCTGGTCAAACTCGTCGTCAATTTCCCCGACGATCTCTTCCAGCAGGTCCTCGAGGGTGACGATGCCCACGGTCCCGCCGTATTCGTCCACCACCACCGCCAGATGAATCCCCTGACGCTGCATCTCCGGGAGCAGGCGATCGACTTTTTTGATTTCCGGGACATACTGGACCGGCCGCACGAACGGCGCAATGCTCCTCCCCCCGGCCTCCTCCCCCAGAAGATCGAAATCATGGAGCACGCCCACCAGATTGTCGATGCGCCGGTGATAGACCGGCAAGCGGGAAAAGCGGGTGCTGCGGAATTCCTCCAGGGCCTGGGCCACGGTGGCGGTGTCGGGGATGGCCGCCACCCGCACCAGGGGCACCATGGCTTCCTTGACGGTGCGCAGGCTGAAATAGAGGATGCGATTGATGATGCGGCGCTCGCCGGCTTCCAGGTCCACTTCGGGCCCGCTCTTTTTCACCACCAGGGACAAATCCTCCCGGGTGATGAAGGGGATCTCGCTGGTTTTGGGAGCCCCGGTGAGCCAAAGGACAATTCGGCTCAGGGTGGCGAAGATCAGGGTAACCGGATAAATCACCCAGGTCGCTACCCAGAGCAGGGGGGCCAGGGTCTGGGCCAGCCGCGTGGGATACTGGCGGCCGATGGATTTGGGGGTGATTTCGGCCAGCAGCAAAATCAGGGGCGGCAAGAGCACTATGGCGCCCAGCTCCCCCCAGGATCCGAACCACTGAATTAACAGGGCGGTGACCAGGATGGTGTTGGAAATTTCGGCCAGATTGGAGCCCACCAGACAGGTGGCCACCATACGCTCCGGGCGCTTCAGAAGCCGGAGGGCCATGCGGGCCCCCCGGTGGCCCTCTTCGGCCCGGTGGGTCAGACGTCGGTAATTGGCGGAAATCAGGGAGATTTCCGCGGCCGAGAAAAAGCCCTCCAGCACCAGCAGGGGCAGGAACACCAGGAGAACGGCAAGGATCATGATCGGCTCCGCCTTATCTCCAGTTCCATGATGCGGGTGCCTTTCATTTTGAGCACGGTGAACCGCAGGGAGTCATGCTTGACGGTGTCCCCTTCCCGGGGCAGTTCCCCGAAAAGATCGAGGACAAATCCCCCCACGGTGTCGCATTCGCAGGGCGGGAAGGTGATTTCCAGGGACTCTTCCAGGTCCTCCAGGGCCAGCGAGGCCTTGACCCGCCAGCGGTCCGGGGCCACCTCTTTAAGGGGGGCCTCCTCCATGTTGAATTCCCGGGGGATCTCGCCACACAGTTCCTCCAGGAGGTCCTCCACTGTGACCAGGCCCACCAGGGTGCCGTATTCATCCACCACCAGGGCCAGGCGCAGTCTTTGACTTTGCAGTTCGGTCAACAGATCGAAGGCCTTTTTGCTTTCCGGCACAAAGTGGGGCGGCCGCAGGATATTTTTGATCATTGCCTGGTCGCAGGCGCCCTGGGAACAGAGGTAGAGCAGCTCCTTGGCGTGGAGGATGCCCAGGACATTGCCGCGGGTGTCCTGATAAATGGGCACCCGGGAGTAGCGGGAGCGCTTCACCGCCTTGATCATTTGGGACACCGGCATATCCAGGGGCAGAGAGAAGATGTCCGGCCGGGGGACCATGATCTGACCCACCAGGACTTCCCCGAAACCGAGGAGATTTTGGATAAAATCCCGCTCCAGCGCGGCGATCATGCCGCCCCGATGGCTTTCCTCCACCATGTGCACAAAATCTTCGGGCTGCACTCCCGGGACGGTCAGGTCAGGGCGAAACCCCAGGGTGACCAGGATGCCCCGGCTGAGCTGCAACACCACGACCCGCACGGGGGTAAACAGCACCATGGCCCAGCGGACCAGGGGCGCCACCAGAGGGGCCAGCCGGGTGGGATAGGTGAAGGCCAGGGACTTGGGGATAATCTCCCCGAGCAGGAGCAGGCCGGGGGACATGACCACCAGGGCCAGCCATTTGCCCCGGTCCCCCCAGAGGCTCAGGGCCAGCGAGGTGGCCACGATGGAAGCCAGGATGGTGATGAATTCCAGACCCAGAACCAGGGTGATGAGGAGGCGATGGGATTGGCCCAGGAGCTCCTCCACCAGCTTGCCGCGCCGGGGGCGACGCTGCTTCAGGCGCAGCCGGTCCAGGGGGGTGAGGGCGAAAAGGGAGGTCTCGGAAACCGCGAAAAAGATGTAAAGAACCAAGAGCCCGCCCAGGGCGAGCCATCTGATGAGGAGGTCGGAAGGCAAGGTGTCGATAGCCTTAACTATTTGAGTTGTTGCACAAATTCACCGGTTGTGGCCTGAACCGCTTTGCAGAGTCAAAGGTCAACCGTCCAAGGTCCAAAGTCAAAAATAACCAAAGGGGAACACCTGTCTCCTGGGTCCGACGCTTCCGCCTGGGAAACAGAATGAAGGGCAAAGGCGGGAGGCGCTGGGCTTTCCCGCCCTACGGCCCTACGGCCCTGCAGCCCCGGAAACCAGGTGGGAGGTGCACCCCTCCCGTTGTCTTTACCTTTAGAGCTTCTTCCAAAATTCAATAGGGTGAAAAGGTGTCATTCTGAACGAAGCGAATCTCGTATTTTCAAAAGCTTGAGATCCTTCACTCCGTTCAGGATGACAAAATAAAACACTTTTGCCAGAGCCTCTTTAGACTTTGGACCCTGGACCCTGGACCTTGGACTGCGCATGACAGCCCTCAATCCGCAGCCCGCCCTCGAGCCGCTATACCAGGGTCCGGGGCGCCCGGGAAGGTATCCGGCCCTTGGAGGTTTTGCCCCGGGGTCCCGGCTTGAAGGGATTGCGCACCAGGGCTTCGTTGAGCACCTCATCCACATTGCTCACCGACACAAACTTGAGCTTGCGCTTCACGTAGCCGGGAATTTCCACCAGGTCCTTCTTGTTGGCTTCGGGGATGATGATCTTGTGCATGCGCCCCCTTAAGGCCGCAATGGCCTTTTCCTTGAGGCCGCCGATGGGGAGGACTTTTCCCCTCAGGGTGATTTCCCCGGTCATGGCCACGTCCTTGCGCACCGGCACCTGGGTGAGGGCGGAGATCAGGGCCGTGGCCAGGGTGATGCCGGCGGAGGGCCCGTCCTTCGGGGTGGCCCCGGCGGGCACGTGGATGTGGACATCCAGGTTTTCGTAGAAATTGGATTCGAGCCCCAGGAGGTCCGCCCGGGACCGGGCGTAGGACAGGGCCGCCTGGGCCGACTCCCGCATGACATCGCCCAATTGGCCGGTGAGCATGAGTTGGCCCTTGCCCCGCATAAGGCTCGCTTCCACGGCCAGCATTTCGCCCCCCACCTGGGTCCAGGCCAGGCCCGTGGCCACTCCCACCTCATCCTTTTCCCGCTCCCCTTCCGGCAAATAGCGCGGCGGGCCGAGATAGCGGTGGAGATTGCCCCGGGTGATGGCAAAGGGGCCTTTCTCCCCTTCGGCGATGCGCCGGGCGGTTTTGCGGCACAGGGTGCCGATCTCCCGCTCCAGGTTTCTCAGCCCCGCTTCCTGGGTGTAATGGTTGATGGTCTCCCGGATAACCTCCGGAGAGAAATGCAGGTCGCTGGGCTTCAGGCCGTTTTCCTGGATCTGCCGGGGAATCAGGTAGCCCTGGGCGATCTTCAGTTTTTCCTCTTCGGTATAGCCGGAAAGGCGGATGATCTCCATGCGGTCCTTCAGGGCCGAGGGAATGGGGTCCACCAGGTTGGCGGTGGTGATGAACATCACCTTGCTCAGGTCGAAGGGGACATTCAGGTAGTGGTCGCTGAAGGAATTGTTCTGCTCCGGGTCCAGCACCTCGAGCAGGGCCGCGGCGGGATCGCCCCGGAAATCCATGCCGATTTTGTCCACTTCGTCCAGGATAAACACCGGATTATTGGTGCCCGAGGTCTTGAGACCCTGCAGAATGCGGCCGGGCAGGGCCCCGATATAGGTGCGCCGGTGGCCCCGGATTTCGGCTTCGTCCCGCATGCCCCCCAGGGAAATGCGGGTGAATTTGCGTCCCATGGCCCGGGCAATGGACTGGCCCAGAGAGGTTTTGCCCACCCCCGGCGGACCCACGAAGCACAGGATGGGGCCTTTCATTTTCTTGTTCAGTTTGCGGACGCTGAGGTATTCCAGGATGCGGTCTTTGACCTTTTCCAGGTTGTAGTGGTCCTTATCCAGGATGGTCTTGGCTTCCTTGAGGTCCAATTTGTCCCGGGTGCCCTTGCTCCAGGGGACCTCCACCAGCCAGTCCAGATAGGTCCTGACCATGGAGGCCTCGGCGGCGTCGGGGTGCATCTGCTCCAGGCGGGACAGCTGTTTCAAGGCCTCCTCTTCCGCCTCTTTGGGCATCTTGGCCCGGACGATTTTTACGCGGTATTCCTCCATCTCCTTGGACTGTTCGTCCACGTCGCCCAGTTCCTTTTTGATGGCCCGGAGCTGCTCCCGCAGGAAATACTCCCGCTGGGTGCGGTCCATTTCCTCCCGGGCCTGGGACTGGATTTTGGCCTGGATGGAGGAAACCTCCAATTCTTTGCGCAGAAAATCGTTGACAATAATCAGCCGCCGGATGGGGTCCAATTCCTCCAAGACCGTCTGGGCCTCGTCAATCTTCAGGCGCAGGTTGGCGGCCACCAGGTCGGCCAGGTGGCCCGGGTCCTCGATGGAGTCAAGGATGGAGAGGAGATCCGGGGACATCACCCCTTTTAAGGTGAGGATCTTCTCCGACATTTCCCGGGCATTGCGCATCAGGGCCTCGGTCTCCGGGGAAATTTCGCCATGGGGGATTTCCGGGACCACTTCCAGGTCCACTTTAAAATACGGCCGCGTCTGGGTGTAATCCGTAATCCTGGCCTTGGCCCGGCCCTGGACCAGGATTTTCAGACGGCCGTCCGGGAGTTTCAGCATCCTGAGGATGAGGCTCACCGTGCCCAGGCCGTAAATGTCCTCCGGCTCCGGGTTTTCGATGGCCTGGTCCCGCTGGGTGGCCAAAAACAGCAGGCGGTCCTGGGCCAACGCGGCTTCTATGGCCAACACCGAAGTTTCCCGCCCCACAAACAGGGGCAGCACCATATTGGGGAAAACCACCACATCCCTGACCGCCAGAAGCGGCAAGGCCGAGGGGATGATAATTTCCTGGGTTTCATCTTCTCTTGACGTGCTCATGTAATCTCCTGGAAAATCCCTTGAGAACCGTGGCAGAGAACCTGAGAGAAGAAATTCTGATCATAGGTCATGGTAATCACCCTTACCAGAAAAGCCCCCCAGAGTCAATCGGCCGAAGTTGCCCGGTTCTTTATGATTTTCCATAAGTTAATCTCCTAAACCGGGTTTGGCAATACTTCTATTATACAGCGGTGGGCAGCCCCGAGTTTTTCATTGACAAATATGTATGGGGGGGGTGCGTTTTGTGATATACTTCGCATTTTAAAAACAGACTGAGAGACCCGTGTTAACCGCTCCAGCCACTGCTACCGATCGTCGAACCAGGATTCGGCCTCCCGCCGAAACCTTTGAGGGAAAGGTGACCGCCGCCCGGGACCGGGCCGCGGCCGCTCTCTTGGACCTCCAGACCCCTCAGGGGTACTGGTGGGCCGAACTCGAATCCAACGTCACCATCACCGCCCAGTACCTCATGCTGCACCGCTTCCTGGGGCTGCCGGAGGACAAATTTCCCCTGATGATCAGGGAAATCCTGGCCCGGCAGTTGGACAACGGCGGCTGGTCCCTGTGGTACGGGGACGGCGGCGAACTCAGCACCTCGGTGGAGGCCTATCAGGCCCTGAAGATAGCCGGGCTGTCCGCCGATGACCCCCGTCTCAAAAAAGCCCGCCGCTTTATCTTGGACCGGGGCGGGGCGCTGGCCTCCCGGGTGTTCACCCGGATTTATCTGGCCCTCTTCGGCCAGCTGAGTTGGGAAGGCATCCCCCTGTTGCCGGTGGAGTTCATGTACCTGCCGCCTCGGTCGGGCCTCAGCTTTTATGAGTTTTCCAGTTGGAGCCGGGCCACCATGATTCCCCTGTCCGTGGTCATGGCCCATCGGCCGGTCTGCCCGCTGCCCCCGGAGCTGGGGGTGGCTGAGCTGTTCCTGCACCCCGACGAGCCCTTCGGACGCCATCGGGTGGCCTGGAAAAGGGGCGTGGCCCCCCTGGAAAATCTTTTTGTGGTGGTGGACCGCGTCCTCAAACTCCATGCCCGGCTGCACTGGCCGGTGATGCGGCGCCTGGCCCTGCACCGGGCGGAACAGTGGATTTTGGACCACCAGGAGGACAGCGGCGATTGGGGCGGCATCCAGCCGGCCATGGTGAATTCCCTGTTGGCTTTGGCCTGCCTGGGCTATAAAGTTGATCACCCAGTCATCCAGCGGGGTTTGGAGGCGCTCCGGGGCTTCGCTCTCGAGTTTGACGGCCGCCTGCGGCTCCAGTCCTGCATCTCCCCGGTATGGGACACTGCGCTGGCGGTGCGGGCCCTGGTAGCGGCCGGGACCCCGCCCCACCACCCGGCCATGGCCAGGGCCACCCGCTGGCTTCTGGACAACCAGATTTTTAAACCGGGAGATTGGTGCATCAAAAGGCCGGACCTGCCTCCGGGGGGCTGGGCCTTTGAGTTTGTCAACAACTGGTACCCGGATATCGACGATTCCGCGGTAGTGCTCATGGCCTTAAAAGAAGGCCTGGCCGAGCCCTCCCGCCACCAGACCGCGCTGGCCATGGGCATCACCTGGTGCCTGGGGATGCAGTCCCGAAACGGCGGCTTCGCGGCGTTCGACGCCGACAACACCAAAGAATGGCTGAACGCCATTCCTTTTGCCGATTTGAAGGCCTTAAGCGACCCCCCCACCGAGGACGTCACCGGCCGGATCCTCGAGATGATGGGGATTTTCGGCTATGCCGCCCATCATCCCGCCGCGGCCCGGGCCCTGACGTTTATCAAAAAACATCAACAGCCGGACGGCTCCTGGTGGGGACGCTGGGGGGTGAATTATATTTATGGCTGCTGGTCGGTGCTGGCGGGCCTCAGGGCCATCGGCGAGGATATGCAGGCCCCTTATATCCGCAGGGCCGTGACCTGGCTGAAGGAACATCAAAATCCGGACGGCGGCTGGGGGGAATGCTGCGAATGCTACCGGGAGCCATACCTGAAGGCCCAGGGCTGCAGCACCGCCTCCCAGACGGCCTGGGCGCTCCTGGGTCTCATGGCCGCCGGGGAAGCCCTCTCCCCCGAAGTCAAAGCGGGCGTCCGCTATCTGGTCAAATACCAGAGACCGGACGGCCGCTGGAAAGAAAAGCATTTCACCGGCACCGGCTTCCCGTCCCACTTCATGATCCGCTATCACCTGTACCGGGACGTCTTCCCCCTGATGGCCCTGGGGGTCTATTTACGGGAGCTGTCCTGAAAAGTCCAGAGTCCAGGGTCCAAGGTCCAAGGTTCTAACAGCGGCCGATGCCCGTCCTGTCCCGAGAAGTTTTTGTGTGGGGGAGGGGGCCAGGGGCCACAGGCCCACACCCCCTCCCACAACCCCTTAACGCTCTTTCATGGGCAGGCAAGTCGGGGCGGCAGCCCCGCCTTGCCTGCCCCATAATAGGGGGTTGGGAGGGGGGTCTGGGGGGAGGGTGGGGGGGGGGGTTGGGGGGTGTGGGGGGGGTAG
>JBGSLA010000115.1:0-6205 GCA_041740935.1 Desulfobaccales bacterium
CCCTTCCCCCTCCTGCCCTCCAGCTCACCCAGGAAGCGGCGTCCTCCCATGAGCCGGCCGCCCCTGTGACCGCGCCGCCCCCACTTCCGTCTTCCCCCGAGACCGTGGAACCGGAGGCCTCCGGCGCGAGGACCCACCGGGTGTCCAGCACGGACGGCGGTCTCCTGAAAATCGCCGCGGCCCGCTTCCCCCAGGCGCGAGAAATCGGCTATGACGCGGTTATTCTGGCGAATCCTCAGATCGAGGATGAGGACGTTATTTATCAAGGACAGATGTTAATCATTCCTATTGTGGATAAAAACAGGAAAGTTGTAACTTTGCCCAATAAACAGCATTTTGCCATGTATCAGCGGTACTACAATTCTTCCCAAATGGGAAAAGATCTGGCCAAAATAAGAGACCTTCAACTGAAATTTACCGTACGAGAGACCACCCTGTATGGCGATCAGAAGGTATATCGGATTTTTCTGGGAGGCTATGACAGCAAAGAGGAAGTGCAGAAAGCGCTGGCCTTATCGCAGCAGAGATGATCTGTTTTAATCTCGTTCACAAATACAACTTGGGAACGAGAGAAATAAAGTGCAACCAAAGAGCCTTTTTCTGTAGCCGCAGGCTTCAGCCTGCGCCGGCACCGGCCGGCAAGACGGCGTCCTTTCTGGTTCCCAAGCAGGAGATTGGGAACAAGGGGGAAGCTTAGCTTGGCCCCCATTAAAGGGGGTTGGGAGGGGGGTCTGGGGGAGCCACTGCTCCCCCAGCCCTCCCCCCAGCAATTTTTAATTACACTTCGAAAACCCACAGGCCCGGCAGACCAGGCAGCCGCCTTCGTGTTCCACCGCGCCACCGCAGTCCGGGCAGGCCCCCATGGCCGCCTCGGGCACAGAGATCGTGGTATCCGCCACTTGCGCCAGCACCTGGGCGATGGCGTCCGTACACGACAACACCTGTTTGCCGTTTTGCCAGATGGGGCTCAGGCAGCGGATGCCGGTGATCTGCTTGATAATGGACTCTATTTTCACCCCGGAACGCAGGGCCAGCGAAATGAGGCGGCCGATGGACTCGTTCTGGCTGCTGGCGCAGCCTCCGTGCTTGCCCATCTGGGCGAAGACCTCGCAAAAGCCCACCTCGTCCTGGTTCACCGTGACATAGAGCTTGCCGCAGCCGGTATTGATGATCCGGGTCACCCCGGAGGTCTCCTCGGGCCGGGGCCGGGGGGTGATGTGGTGAAATTCCCTGGCCTTGGTTTGCTCGCCGAAGCTCAGCACCTGGTCCTCCCGGCTGCCGTCCCGGTAGCTGGTGACCCCCTTGAGGCCCTGCTCATAGGCCATGAGATACACCTGGCGCACGTCCTCCGGGGTGGCCTGGCGGGGGAAATTCACGGTTTTGCTCACCGCGTTGTCCGTGTGCCTTTGAAAGGCCGCCTGGATTTTGATGTGCCACTGGGGCGAGACCTCATGCGCGGTGACAAACAGCCGCCGGATGTCCTTGGGGATTTCCTTGAAGTCCCGGATGGAGCCGGTCTGGGCCACGGCCCGCATGAGTTCCGGCGAGTAAAAACCCCGGCGCCGGGCCAGCTCCTCGAAATAGGGGTGGACCTCCACCAACTCCGTGCCCTCCAGCACCCGGCGCACGTAAGAGATGGCGAAGAGCGGTTCGATGCCGCTACTGGCCCCGGCGATGATGCTGATGGTGCCGGTGGGCGCGATGGTGGTGACCGTGGCGTTTCTCATGCGCCCCACGCCGTTGCCGTCATAGCGGGAGCCCGGGTAGGAGGGGAAGTTCCCCCGGCGGTCGGCCAACTGGGCGGACGCGGCCTTGGCTTCTTTATCGATAAAGGCCATGACCTCTTCGGCCACCTGGACCGCTTCTTCTGAGTTGTATTGGACCCCAAGTTGAATAAGCAGATCGGCAAAGCCCATGACCCCCAGGCCGATTTTACGGTTGTTTCGGGTATTTTCGGCGATGAGCTCCAGGGGGAAGCGGTTGGCGTCGATGACATTGTCCAAAAAGTGCACCGCGTTGTGCACCAAATCTTTCAGGGCCCGGTAATCGACGCTGCCGTCTTCGGCCAGGCGGGCCAGGTTGAGCGACCCCAGGTTGCAGGACTCATAAGGTAGGAGAGGCTGCTCGCCGCAGGGGTTGGTGGCCTCGATCTCCCCCTGATGCTGGATGGGATTGGCCCGGTTGATGGCGTCCAGGAAAATGATGCCGGGCTCGCCGGTGGCCCAGGCGCTCCGGACGATGAGGTCGAACAGCTCCGCGGCCCTGACCTGGCCCGCCTCCCGTTTGGTGCGGGGATTGAGGAGGGTAAAGGGCTTATCCTCCCGCACCGCCTCCATGAAGGCCTCGGTCAGGCCCACCGAGATATTGAAATTGGTGAGCTTTTTGGTGTCGTTTTTACAGGTGATGAATCTCTGGATATCCGGGTGATCCACCCGCAACAGGCCCATGTTGGCCCCCCGGCGGGTGCCCCCCTGCTTGATGGTCTCGGTGGCCACGTCAAAGATGTTCATGAAGGAAATGGGCCCCGAGGCCACCCCCTTGGTGGACAGCACCGGGTCTTGTTCCGGGCGGATGCGGGAAAAGGAAAAGCCGGTGCCGCCGCCTGACTTATGGATCAGGGCGGTGTTTTTGATGGCGTCGAAGATGCTGTCGATGCTGTCCTCCACCGGCAGCACAAAACAGGCGGAGAGCTGGCCCAACTCCCGCCCGGCGTTCATCAGGGTGGGGGAATTGGGCATGAAGGCCAGGCTGCTCATCATCTGATAAAATTTGCGGGCGGTGGCGGCCAGGTCGGCCTCGGGGTCATAATTCCGGTCCATGGCGGCCACGGTCTCGGCCACCCGGCGGAACATGTCGGGCGCGGCTTCGGCCACTTCGCCCTTATCGTCCTTTTTCAGGTAGCGCCTTTTCAGCACCACCACCGCGTTGGCGCTTAAGGGCAGGTCCTGGGAGATTTCATGTGCATCCGCCTGGAGGGTCATGGGAGGCTCCTTTTTCCAAAAATTCGGACAGTTGCCGAAAATGGGCCGAAAAACAATATGTTGTATTGTTTTTTATAATACGCCACAATATATAGAGTGTCAAGAAAATTCTGGGGCAATGTTCCTGACCGCGCCTGGCAAGAATATATCCCAAAAAAATAGAATATACTATACATTTGTTTAGTTATTGTCCCTCGTCTGCCCCCTGCCTGATGCCGGCGGGATGGCCGCCCCGGGCGCGGGAGCTTGAGACTGACCGGCCTGGTGCCGGAGAAGGTCGGCCTGGCCAAGATTTTTCGGGGGGGACGCGCAACTGTTTGCCTTTTCCAAAACCCTAAGGTATAAACAGATAACCCTGGCGGTGAGGGGGTGAGGCGCGTGTCATTGAAGAAAATCGGCATTTTGGGCACCGGCAGTTATCTGCCCGAGCGGGTCCTGGACAACAAGGACCTCGAAGAAATAGTGAACACCAATAATGACTGGATCCTGGAGCGCACCGGGATTGCGGAGCGTCGTATTGCTGCGCCCCAGGAAAGCACCGTCACCATGGCGGTGGCCGCCGCCCGGCAGGCCCTGGAGAAATCCGGGCTGGCTCCCCAGGATTTGAGCTACATCATCCTGGCCACCAACACCCCGCCCCATCTGTTTCCCGCCGGCGCCATCCAGGTCCAGGAGGCCCTGGGGGTCAACGGGGTGCTGGCCGCCTTCGATATGCAGGCGGGCTGCACCGGCTTTAACTATGGCCTGTATGTGGCCGAGCGCATGGTGGCCCCGGAGGGCAAATACGCCCTGGTCATCGGTTCCGACACCAACTCCCGGTTCACCGACTGGACGGACCGGTCCACCTGTATCCTCTTCGGTGACGGGGCCGGCGCGGTGGTGGTGGGTCCGGTGGAGCAGGGCGGCATCCTGGCCTCGTTCATCACCTCGAGCTTCAACATGAACCTGTTCTGTGAAACCGAGTTCAACGCCGAGGTGAGCCCCTTTCTGCCGCCCACCACCACCACCACCCGGCATTTTCTGAAGATGGACGGCCCGGAGATTTTCAAATTTGCGGTGAAGGCCGTCAAGGAGAGCATCCGGCGCATCCTGGAGATGGCCAATATCGAGCGGGAAGACCTGGATTACCTCATCATCCACCAGGCCAACAACCGCATCCTCGAGGCCGCCGCCCGTTTCGCCAAGGTGCCCTGGGAGAAGATGTTCGTCAACGTCAACCGCTACGGCAACACCTCTTCCGCGTCCGTGCCCATTGCCCTGCACGAGGCCCTGGAGCAGGGCTGCATCAAGACCGGGGACAAGGTGTTCCTGTGCAGCTTCGGGGCTGGGGTCACCTGGGGGGCCGCTTTGGTGGAGTGGAGTTGAGGGAAACTCCGGAGAGGGCCGGCGGAGCAGGGGGCTTTGGGGGTCGGAAGCCCCTTTTTTTATTGTCCGGATGCAGTGTCCTGAAAAGGGCAAGGTTCAAGGTTCAAGATTATAGGTTATAGTGGCGGGCGGAGCCCGCCCTACGCAGCTTTTCATGCTTTACGGGTGAGCCGCAGGCTCATGAGGAACTGTCCTGAGAAGTTTTTTTATGGGGGAGGGGGTTCCCACGGACTGAAGGCCCGTGCTGCCGGTGCCGGTGGACCCCTGCCCCCTGTTATACCTATCTTTTGTCAAGCCTTGATTTTCGACCCATCGCATCCCTCATGAAATATTCCCGAAAGCTCTCCGGGCCCGGAAAGCTGAAAACCGTCCGCCAGGGCCGCAGAGTATGGCTCTTTATACTTTGCTGGCTGTTGCTGCCCCTGGGCGCCGCCGCCCAGTCCCAGGATTCCCTGGAGTCCCAGGGTCTTCGCTTCCGCCTGATCCCCGGCGGCAGCTATCTTCTGGGCAGTCCCCCGGACGAAGCCGGCCGCTACGCC
Source organism: Desulfobaccales bacterium (assembly GCA_041740935.1). Lineage (GTDB taxonomy): Bacteria > Desulfobacterota > Desulfobaccia > Desulfobaccales > 0-14-0-80-60-11 > JBGSLA01. The sequence continues at coordinate 4,886 of JBGSLA010000115.1, forward strand.
GGCGAACCCACCCCCCACCGGGTAACCCTGAAGCCTTTCTATCTGGCGGCCACGGAGACCACCAACGCCCAGTATGCCCGCTTTGTTAAGGCCACCGGCCATCCCGCGCCCCTGTACGGGCAGGATAAGAACCTCAACGCCCCGGACCAGCCGGTGGTGGGGGTAAGCTGGCACGACGCCCGGGCCTTCTGCCGCTGGCTTACCCAAGAGACCGGCGCGGTGCACCGCCTGCCCAGCGAAGCCGAATGGGAGGCCGCCGCCCGGGGGGGTCTGGTAGGCCAACCCTACCCCTGGGGGCGGGAGTTGCCCAACGCCGGGGGGCGTTATCGGGCCAACTACTATCCCAACGATTTTTCCGACGATGGCTTCCGCCTCACCGCCCCCGTGGGCTCCTTTGCCGCCAACGGCTATGGACTTTTTGACATGGCCGGCAATGTGGCGGAATGGTGCGCCGACGAGACCGACCCGCCGGGAGAAGGGACCCCCTTCGCCGCCCCGGATTACCGGGTGCGCAAAGGGGGCTCCTGGCGTTCCCGGGCCCGGGACCTGCGCGGCGCCGCCCGCAAATTAACCCCGCCCCACACCGCCGACGGCTTCATCGGCTTTAGGGTGCTCCGCCAGGCCGCGTCCCCGCCATAATACCTTGTATCCGAATGTCAAATCATAGACAGACTTTTGGCATTCAACCCTTCGACTCTCAAAACCCCAAACTTGTAGCCCCAGGCTTCAGCCGCGTTCTTTTTCTATAAGAAATTTATGGCACTATCTGAAGCTTGCGGCTACCTAAAAACCTTGGCATTTATTCTGTCTTGAAAAGTTTCCGTAGGGTGGGCTCCGCCCACCATCAATAGCGTATTCGGAAGCCCTCGGCATGCACAGGTGAGTACACCTGTGCCACCGGGTTTTTCATGGTTTTGAGAGAGCCGAAGGCTCATGAGCGACTGTCTTGAAAAGTTTATAGCGTGGTAGGGGCAGGCGCCCTCGCCTGCCCTAAATGGACAGCCGAGGGCGGCTGTCCCTGCACCAGAAAGGGCTTTTCATGCTGTGCGGGTGGGCCGCAGGTACCTAAGGAATTGTCCTGAAAATTTCCTCTTGACATCTATACATGTTCTTGTATAGATTGGTTTCTAGATAAATATGAACACATTAACAAGTTAACTTGTGCAAAAGGAGTGTCGTATGGCTGAGTTAGACGTGACCAAATGTTCCATTGACCCGGCGGTTCAGGAGATGCTGAAGAAGGCCCAGGCCGATGGGGTTGAAACCATCTGGGACCGGGCCCAGGCCATGAAGCCCTGCCCCATCGGCGCCGAAGGCGCC
>JBGSLA010000116.1:0-10728 GCA_041740935.1 Desulfobaccales bacterium
TGGGGGGAGGGTGGGGGAGCCACTGCTCCCCCAGCCCTCCACCCAGATCCATTTTTCAGGGCTTACAGCAGGCCTAAGATTTCCCTAAGGCAAGACCGAGATGGTCACCCGGAGAAAGGTTTCGGACTCCTTTTCCCAGGGGCGCTTGATGGGGAAAACCAGGGTCGTCTGGCCTGCTTTGAGGGCCTGGAATTCATACACCATGCGGCCGAAATCCCCCATCCGCCGGGGGTCCGACCGGGGAATGGACTTTTCTCCCAACATCTTCAGGATAGTCTTGTCGAACTCGGGCCTGAGGAAATTATAGCCGCCGCTCCCCGGGTTGCGCAGATTAACGCTGAACTTCTGGCCCACCTGCACCGTAAAAGTCTTGCCCTGGTCTTTGTCGGTAATGACCACATTTTCGGCCGCGGCCGGGAGGGCCGACACCCCCAGCCCCACCACCGCCAGCGCCACTAAAACCAAAGCCCTTTTCCAGAGGTTACCCTTCACGGCTTGTCCTCCTTCCCCCCTTCGCCCTCCTTCATGAACTCCCGGGCCGTTTCCATGAGGCGGCGCAGGGTCTGGTCCACCCGGGCGTTTACCGTATTCTCCTCAAAGGCGCCGTCCGGTTGGCGTTGGCCGGCGGGGAGGCCGGTCATGAGTTCCAGGGCCTCGTCCACCGCGCCCACGGCCCAGACGTGGAACTTGCCCTCCCGGACCGCGTCCACCACCTCTTTTTTCAGCATCAGGTCCTTGAGGTTGGCCTTGGGAATGACCACCCCCTGGGTGCCGTCGAGCCCCCGGGCTTTGCAAACCTTGTAAAAACCCTCGATTTTCCAGTTCACCCCGCCGATGGGCTGGACCTCGCCCCGCTGGCTCACCGAGCCGGTGATGGCGATGTTTTGCTTCAGGGGGGCGTCCGCCAGCGCGGACAACAGGGCCAGCAGTTCCGCGGCCGAGGCGCTGTCGCCCTCCACCAGGCCGTAGCTCTGCTCGAAGGTCAGGCTGGCCGACAGGGTCAGGGGCTTGTCCTGGGCAAAGCGGCTTTTCAGAAACCCGGACAGGATCAGCACCCCCTTGTTGTGGATATTGCCGGCCAGCTTGGCTTCCCGGTCGATGGCCACCACCCCTTCCTTGCCCAGGGCGTAGGTGGCGGTGATCCGGCTGGGGCGCCCGAAGGCATGGTCCCCCAGGGTATAGACGGATAAACCGTTGATCTGGCCCACCACCGAGCCCGCGGTCTCCACAAAGAGCATGCCTTCTTCGATGAATTCCTGAAGCTTCTCCTCCGGCAGGTCGGAGCGGTAGGTCTTCTCCGCGATGGCCCTGTCGATGTCGGCCCCGAAGATCGCCTGATGATCATTGGAGCGGGCCCAGAAGTTGGCCTCCTTGACCACGTCCAGGACTTCCTTGAGCTGCAGGGTGAGCTTCTCCTGGCGTCCGGTGAGTTCCTGGGCATGCTCGATGAGGCGGGCCATACCGGTGTTGTGCACCGGCAAGAGCTCCTCATCCCCGCAGTAGCCCGCCACCAGGGCGCAAAATTCCTGGATATGGTCCGGCGTCTTTTTCATTTCCCAGTCAAACTGGGCCTTGATTTTGAACAGTTTGCCGAAATCGTCATCATAGATATACAGCAGTTGATAGAGATAAGGGTCGCCGATGAGGATGACCTTGATATTCAGGGGGATGGGCTGGGGCTGCAGGGTGCGGGCGGCGATGAAGCCCATCTGTTCGGCCAGGTCCTCGATCTTGATTTCCCGTTCCTTGAGGCAGCGCTTCAGGGCCTCATAGGAGAAAAACCAGCGCAGGAGGTCCAGCGCATTGAGGATCAGGTAGCCGCCGTTGGCCCGGTGCAGAGAGCCGGGCCGGATGAGGGTGAAGTCCGTCACCAGGGCCCCGAATTGGGCCCGGCGCTCCACTCCGCCTATGAGGTTGGAATAATTGGGGTTGTGCTCCAGGATCACCGGCGCCCCTTTGGACTCGGAGTTGTCCACGAACACGTTCACCTGGTACTGGTTAAAGCTGGGTTCCGGCATGGGAAAGGGCAGGGGGCTGGGCGTACCGGGCTTTTTCTTCAAGTCTTCGATATTTTTGAGGATATCAGCCTCTACTTCCCGGAGGTATTCTATAACCTGCGGGAACTCGTAATATTTTTCCACCAGGTCTTCAATATATTGTCCCACCGCCTGAAGGGCCATGTCCTGGTCCAGTTTGCGCTCCGCTTCCTGGAACTCCTTCTCCATGCGGCGGATCTTGACGATGGCCTCGTTCATCTCTTCATGCAGGGTGTTGGAGCGCTGGCGCAGGGATTCCCGCTCCTCGTCGCTTAAGGCCTTGAGTTCCTCCTCGCTCATGGGCTTGCCTTCTTTGCCGGGGAAGAGCATGAGCCCGGTTTGGGAAATGTTGAGGATGAACCCTTCTTCGGTGGCCTTGCCGTCGAGTTCCTGGAGGATGGCGTTGCGGGCCTGGGTGAACTGGCGCACCAGGGATTCCCGGCGGTTCGAGTACTCTTCACTTTCAAAGACCTCGGGCACGTGCACCTTGAGGTTGGCGATGAGCTCCTCCATGTCGGTTTTAAGGAGGTGCCCCCGGCTGGGGGGCAGCACCAGGCTGCGGGGCCGCTCGGGCTCCTTGAAATTGTGGACATAAAGGTAATCCGGAGGAGCAGGCTCCCTGGCCGCCAACTCGCTGACATAATCCTTGATGGTTTCGGTCTTGCGGGCATGGCGCGGCCCGGCCACGTAAATGTTGTATTCCGGGTCCTTGATGCCGAGCCCGAATTCCAGGGCCCGCTGGGCCCGGTCCTGGGCCACTACCTTGTATTTCAAGGGTGCTAAATCCGCGCTGGTCTCGAATCCCAGGGTGTTGGCATCGCATTCAGCCCGCAGGTTCTCCGGTTTCAGTTCCCACAGGTTTCCGGACATTGGCTCTCCCCAATCGTACTCTCAAAGGTTTTTTTGTATGTATATCAGGAAAGCAGGACATTCAAAGGAAGCAAATCATACAGGGGGGGTTTTGGCAAGGAAAGAATGGCGTCTTGCGCTTCTTAGAGAAATTGGCAAAATTCGGCGGGGCGGGACTTAAGTGCCCGCCGGAGCATTTGGGCGGCCGGGGACGACCCCCCTACCGGAAGACCCCTAGGACGTGCCCTGCACGCCGATGGCGGCGGCCGCTGGCCGCCCTATAAGAACTTTTCGTAACAGTTGGACATGAGCCGATGGCTCACCCGCAAAGCCTGAAAAGCCTTTATGATGCAGGGACAGCCGCCCCCCCGGCTGTCCAAACCGGGCAGGCGAGGGCGCCTGCCCCTACACAAAGCAAACTTTTCAGGACAGTTCCTCATGGGCCTGAGGCCCACCCGCAAAGCATGAAAAGTAGCGTAGGGCGGGCATCCCGCCCGCCTCGACACATCGCCGGATTTTGGTCAAAACTCTGTAGGGTGCGTCTCACGCACCAATTTTCGGCGCGTAAAACGCGCCCTACGGGAAACTTTTCATAACAGAAACTTACGGCCCCACGGTCTCCGGGGCCGGCGGCAGAAGGGAGCAGACCCGCGGGTTTTGGTAGCGGGGACCCTCCAACTGGATGGTGGTGTGCTCCAGGCCGAAGCGCCGGGCCAGCAGTTCCTCCAGTTCATGGGTGAGGCAGTCCCGGTCCCGGGAGTCCGACAGCACCGCGTGCACGCTCATGGAGAAAAAACCGGACGAGATGCTCCAGATATGCAGATCGTGAATTTCCTCAATGCCGGGATGATGCTCCAGGGCCAGGGCCACCTCGTGGAGATCGATGTGTCTGGGGGTGGCCTCCATGAGGATATCCGCGGCCTCTTTGACCAGGCGCCAACTGCTGATGACAATCAGGACGGCGATGACCGCCCCCGCCAGGGGGTCGGCCCAGTACCAGCCCTGGAAATGGATGGCCAGGCCCGCGGCAATGGCGGCCACGGACCCCAGGGAATCGGCCACCAGATGCAAAAACGCGCTCCTGAGATTAATATTGTGGTCTTTGGCGGGATGGAGCACCACCACCCCGAAGAGATTGACCGCCAGTCCCAGCGCGGCGATGATTATCAGGGGGAGGCTGGGGATGGGCGGGGCCTCCGCCCAGCGGCCGTAGGCGGCAAACAGAATATAGGCTGCCATGGCCCACAGGCCCAGGCCGTTGACCAGGGCCGCCAAAATCTCCAGGCGGTGATAGCCGTAAGTTTTTTGAGCGTTGTGGGGTTTTTGGGTATAAATCAGGGCCACCAGGCTCAGGCCCAGGGCGGCCACGTCGCTGAACATGTGGCCGGCGTCGGCGATGAGGGCCAGGCTGTTGGTGAGCAGGCCTCCCGCCAATTCCACCCCGAAAAAAAGGAGCTGGCTGACAAAGGCCAGCAGCAGGCGGCGGCGGCTGGAGCGGAAACGTTGGCTGTGGGGAGAGTGGGGGGCGTGGGGGAAGGGATGGCTCATCTCTCGTCAATGCTGATGTCCAGGATTTGGTAGGATCGCCGTCCTGCGGGGGTCTCCAGCTCCACCCGGTCCCCCGCGGTCCGGTCCATCAGGGCCCGGCCCAGGGGAGAGGCTGTGGACAGGCGGCCGTTCTGGGCGTCGGCCTCCAGGGGGCCCACCAGCCTGAACTGCTGCACTTTGCCGTTGCCCAGATGGCAGATGGTCACCCGGCAGTTGAAGCGCACCCGGTCGGGGGGGTGATTGCTCCCCACCAGGACCTCGGCGTTGGCCAGCACCTGCTGGAGCTGCCGGATGCGCCCCTCCAGCCGCTGGCGCCGGGCCAGGATGCGCCTGAAATCCGGGTCATCCCCGGCGCCCCAATCCCGGGTGGCTTCCACGATCTCATGCACCAGGCGGGAGCGCTCCTCTCCGGCCAGGGTTTTGAGTTCCCTGAGAATCTCTTCATAACCGGACCGGCTGAGAAGAATTTTCGCCATGGCCGGGCAATCGCGGGCAGACGCGTTTTCCTCTGATGTGCTATGATGGCAAAACAGTGTTGACTTAATTTTTACAGAAAATGCCGCCGCGGTCAATATGGGCGAAATCCCTAGGGGACATCCCCCATGGCCCCGGAACCGGCCGGCAGGGATTTTGGCAGACAGCGGTCTTATGCCGGAGAGCGTTCAACGGGCGGTTTTCTGTAGCCGCAGGCTTCAGCGTGAAAATAAGGTCTAAACTCCCAATGACCTTATCTACCCGGTTTTTTTACCGAAAACCGAAAACCGTATAAAACATGTTCCACCGCCTGACTCCGGACCTGGTAATTCGCCACCCCTGGCGGCCCTTTCGGCCGCGGCACGGCGAACGCTCCCTGCTTATGGAGGGGGGCCTGGCCTTTCCGCCCAGCCATCCCACCACCCTGTTGTGCCTGGACCTGTTGAAGACCGCGCTGCCTTCCCGGGCCGAAGCGGGTGTCCTTGATCTGGGCTGCGGCTCGGGGATTCTGGCCCTGGCGGCCCTGGCCCTGGGGGCGAATGGGGCGGTGGCCGTGGACCTTTCCGGCCAAGCGGTGCGCCAGACCCGGAAAAACGCCGCGAAAAACGGCCTGCTGCCGCGCCTCATGCTGATCCGGGGCTCCACCGAGTGCCTGCGGGGGCCTTTCGGCCTTATTTTGGCCAACCTCCCCTGGGGGGTGCAACTGGAGAGGCTGGACGAGTTCTGCCGCCTGGCCGGGCCGGACGGGGTGATCATCCTGGCCGGATTCAAGGATGTCCAGGCGGAGCCCCTGCGCACCGGCTATGAAAATCGGGGCTGGGTCATCCTGGAGGAGCGCAGCCGGGACGCCTGGTGCCCGGAACCGCCCCCGGAATTGAGCTACACCTGGACGGCCTGGCTGCTGGCGCACCTTCCGGAAAAATGACCTGGGAGAAAAAATGCTCTCTTAAAGCCCTGGCTTCGTTCCCCTGTCATGCTGAGCCCCTCGAAAGAATTTTAGATAAATTTACATATCGCCAAATTTCCAAAATTGTAAATAATGGCAAGCAATCCGCTATTCTTGAATACCGCTTCGCTTCTCGTCAGATGGCCCCTTATCATGCCCGGCGGGGGTAGGTGCATGTGGCTTCCGCCTTCCCCCTGCACACCATAATCGGGCGGTGCTTGCTGCGGCTTCTCAGGCCGCAAGTAAGTGATCGTCCAGTTCGTCAATAGTCGGAAATGACAGGATAGTGAAAAAAATGGATATATCAATAAGAGAGTGCTATCGTGCTATATAACTGCAGTTTCCCTTCGAGAAAGTTTGTCTTTTTGGACTTAGAATCGGAGAAAGAAGTTTCGGATACGGCTTTAGGGTGGGCCTGCGATTGCCAAAGTCTATCATTAAATCAATGAGCTAAAAGAGTAAGTATGTCTGCTACTGAAGACCGTACCACTTGTACCGATTATGGGGGGCCTGCCAACCCCACTTGGGCTATTTTTCTTATTAGCGTATTGGGGCTGTTTTTAGAAATGCTTCTCATTCGCTGGATTTCCACAGAAATTCGCATCTTCGCCTACTTGCAAAATACGGTTTTAGTGGTCTGTTTCCTGGGTCTGGGGTTGGGCTGCTTTACCTGTCGTCAACCCATTGTGTTGCGACAATTGCTGATACCTTTATTTATCCTGATGGCACTCATGGCGTTTCCCCTGACCCGATTTGTATTAGGCAGTACTAGTGAAATGCTCAGTACATTGGGTGACATGGTTATCTGGGGCGCAGCCTTCCACCGCAGTCCCTGGGAAATAGTGGTCTTCACATCCCTGGGATTGATCATTACTTTTTTTCTCATGGTCTTGAGCGTATTAATGTTCATTCCTATTGGCCGAATCTTGGGACGCCTGATGGATGACCACCCCCGCACTATTTGGGCTTATTCAGTTAATGTAGCGGGGAGCCTTGTAGGAACCTGGCTATTTGTTTTGTTGAGCGTGTTATACCAGCCACCGATAACCTGGTTTGCGATCTTTGCCGCATTTATGCTTTTTTTTATCCCCAAAAGGGTTCGTTGGTGGCAACTTAACCTTGTTCTCCTCCTATCAATCGTTGTCCTCTCATGGTTCGCCGGAAAGACCCATGATTCTCTGGAAGTGGTCTGGTCTCCATATCAAAAACTCGTACTCACGGAAACGGCCGGTTCGCAATCTGCTTATCGGGACATGCTGAAACATCTCCTTAATTTAGTTTTTTCAGGGAGTTTTCGTAAAGAACTGCCAGCGGATAAGGTTGAGAAAGTTCAGAGGGGGGAATATACCCTTACTGTAAATAACACTGGCTATCAGGTTTTGCTCAATTTAAATAAAGATTATGTCGCGTCCCACCCCCAGCTTTTCTCTCCGAAAATGAATGGATTTAGTCAGTATGATATACCCTTACTGTTGCACCCCCATCCCCGATCGTTTCTGATTGTGGGCGCAGGAACCGGGAATGATGCGGCCGGAGCATTGCGCCATGGCGTCCAGCAGATCACCGCAGTAGAAATTGATCCAGCCATAATTTCTATAGGAAGAAAATATCATGCGGAAAAGCCCTATGATTCTCCTGCCGTGCGGCTGGAAAATGACGATGCACGCTCCTTCTTCGCCACCACCCAGGAAAAATATGATGTGATTGTCTTTGGTCTTTTAGATTCCCACACAACCACCGCCATGACCAATGCCCAGTTGGATCACTATGTCTATACGCGGGAAAGCATTGCGCAGGCGAAAGCTTTGTTGACCAAAGGCGGCGTCATGGTACTTAGTTTCGAGGCACAAAAACCTTTTATTGCTGACCGCATGGCTGGAGTGCTGCGGGAAGTCTTCGGCACCGAGCCTATTGCCTTTCGCGTGCCTGGCTCCAATTACGGCTGGGGTGGAGTTATGTTCATTGCCGGAGATCTGAATACAGTGCATAGACAGATCAACCAAAATCAACAATTGGCTTCTCTCATCAATGAGTGGCAAGAAAAGCAAGCTCTACCTTTTACCTTCTCCACCACCATCACTACGGACGACTGGCCCTATATCTATTTGCAAACTCCACGCATCCCGATGCTATATTATCTCTTGGCGGGATTGATGGTTTTATTACTTATGTTCTGCCATCAATTTCTCCATACTCCCCTCCTGATCAGCGGATGGACGCGCTCCAACTGGCATTTTTTCTTTTTAGGGGCGGCCTTCCTCTTACTCGAAGTGCAAAATATCAGCAAGGCTTCGGTGGTATTGGGTAACACCTGGGAAGTAAATGCCGTTATTGTTTCCGGCGTACTCGTCATGATTCTCTTAGCTAATTTGTTGGTTGCGAAATTCCCCCGGATACCGCTCGAAGCGGCTTATGCCGCTCTGGTTGGCACCTGTCTTGGCCTGTACTTTGTGGACTTGGCCCGTTTAGCCTTTTTGCCCTATGCCACCAAGGCCATGATTGTGGGCTGCCTCACCACTCTGCCCATACTCTTTAGCGGTATAGTCTTCATCCGTTCCTTCGCCGTGGTGGCGGGCAAAGATACTGCTTTGGGGGCCAATCTCATCGGCGCGCTGATGGGGGCCTTGCTCCAGTCCGTCACCTTTATCACCGGCATCAAGGCCCTGTTACTCATTGTAGTCGGGCTCTATCTCCTGTCTATGCTGACTCGGCCTAAGATTTTGGAGATGCAACCAGTGTCGGCCCGTGAAACTGTTTCAAGAGCCCCTTAATAAATATCAAGAGCCTTTGTTCTCGTCTCGAGTTGATTCTTTAAAAAGGAAGAGGTTATTTCGGATAACATGCATTGTTATCTGCTCTCTCTATAAGAAGGTTTACTGATTGAAAAAATAATTTGCTATGTTTCCAATATATTCTCCTATCTCCTATCTTCCCCACAGCGCCCCCCGTTAGGGGAGGGGATTAAGGGCAAGGGTCCGGGCCCGCTGGCACCCCCCGAAGTCTGATTTTTCCAGACTCGATTTTTCCTGCTGCGAATAATCAGGGTTGCAATACCATTCTCATTTAGGCTAAAAAATCGGCAAGCACCGACAAGACAGGAGAACCCATGCAATATCAGGAAGGCAGTCTGGGCCGGGTCTTTGCCCTGAGATTGGAAGAGGGGGACCGTTTGCCGGACACCCTGGAGGCCTTTGCCAAAGAGCAGGCTATCCAGGCCGCCATGGTCATCTATGTAGGGGGCGCCAAGGGGGGGAGCCGCCTGGTGGTGGGGCCGGACGCGGCCAGCAGCGAGGCCATCGTGCCCCTGGTGCACACCCTGACGGGCATCACGGAGGTTTTGGGGGTGGGGACCCTGTTCCCGGATGACCGGGGCGAGCCGGTCCTGCACCTGCACGCCGCCACCGGGCGGGAGGGGGACGCCACCGTGGGCTGCAGCCGGGCCGGGGTGGAGGTCTGGCTGGTGGGGGAGGTGATTATCCTGGAGATTCTGGGGACCGGGGGTTGCCGCCGCCCCGAGGCCCCCAGCGGCTTCAGCCTGCTGCAGTTCGGGAAATAACCCCGGTGGGAGGGGAAAAACCGGGAGCACAGGCATCTTGCCTGTGCCGCACAGGCGGGACGCCTGTGGTTCCGGGTCAAGGGGTGGGGGGAAGGGGGGAGGAGTCCTGTGGCCCCGGTAGCACGGGCTTCCAGCCCGTGGGCACCCCCCCTCCCCCATATCGAACTGTTGCCGTGAAAAAAAGATGGGCAATGTGGAGCAGGCGCCCTCGCCTGCTCTTTAACAGAACAGCCGCCCGCGGCGGTTCTACATTTTTTCATCCTCTGGGGGTGGCCGATTGCAGCCATGAAGGTTTCAGGACAGTTCCCCAGGGGCCGATGATTCTGTCAAAATCAGGCCAAGCTCTGGCGGCTGAAGTTCCTCCACCTGTGCCGTCCCAGCAACATATGGCCCCCAGGCAAGTTTTTCCGAATTGTCCGGGAAAACCCCCTCACGGCCGGATGGGAAATTTTGGGCGAAAAAAACCTTGCCAAATGCCTTTGGGCTTAATATATTCCCCCGCGACAAGGTCAGGAGTTAACCGCATCCTGGGAAAGGAGGATTTAGTCATCGGCGAGATCCGTTTCAGTCGCGACCATATGTGGGTGCGCGTGGACGACGACAGTCGGGCCACCCTGGGGCTTACCGACTATCTCCAGGAAAAGCTTGGGGAAATTTATTCCCTGCCGCTTCCCGAAGAAGGGGAGGAGGTCATTAAGGACGAGCCCTTCGGCACCCTGGAGGCCAAAAACGGGCGGCGGGAATTGATCGCCCCCATTTCCGGGGAAATCGTGGAACTGAATTATGAAACCATCGAGGTCCCGGAAATTGTCAACGAGGATCCCATGTCGGAAGGCTGGCTGCTGAAGGTGGAGATGTCCAGCAGTCAGGAATTTGACGACCTCCTCAGCGAGGAGGAATATGAGGATTTTCTGGCGGAAGAGGAAGAATCGGAATAGGACTGACCCCCTTTAAGCCCCCGGTTATTTTCCCAGCCCCCCTGACTCCGCTGGCGGTCCCGCCGGCCGGCCGGCGGCACTGGCAGGGCGCTGTGCCCCATGATATAGTTATCCCATGATCCAGGCTTCCGCCGCTGCCACCCTCCCGGGACGGCTCTGGAAAACCCTCACGTCTCTGCGCCTGACCCTGATGCTCCTCATCATCCTGGCCCTGGTGAGCCTGGTGGGAACCGTCCGCACCCAGGTTTTTGACAGCGTCTGGTTCCTGGCCCCCTTAAGCCTTTTTGTCCTGAATTTATCGGCCTGTCTTATCCGGGGGCTGCCCCAGGCGGTGCGCCGCTCCCGCCTGGGCCTCACCCCCGCGGCGGCGCTGGCCCTGCC
>JBGSLA010000117.1:0-4722 GCA_041740935.1 Desulfobaccales bacterium
GGACTCCAGGGCCGGCCGGCCGCCTCCCTGGGGTTGCGCCGCGGGCGTGGGCTCAGGGACCGGGGCCTCCCCCGCCGGAGTAAGGAAATAGAGAAGCAAAAGCAAGGCGAGCCCGAGACCGCCGACCAGACCGATGGCGCCGATGATTTTTTTGATCATGGGGTCCTCAGTAGCCCATAGGGCAGGTTAACCGGTTGAGGGAACATGGTCTTTGCCACCAAAATGATCAACATACCCTCTCAAGTTCTGTTGTCCGGCCCAAGCCTCTGTTATGAAAAGTCCAAGGTCCAGGGTCCAAAGTCCAAAAAAGCTGGTCTTTTCATGCCTTACGGGTGGGCCGCCGGCCCATGAGCAACTGCCTTAATAAATGTGCCTCTGGGAAAAGATCCAGCAGGTTTTCCCCTGAAAATCTCCTGTTTGTAGGGGCGGGGTGACCCCGCCCCTACAAAAAAATTTGCGTCATAAACCGCGCTGGGGTGCGCCCCGACCCACAGCCCCGGCGCTGCGCCCTTCACCCCCGCCCGCGGAAGGCCGCGCAGGTATGGGCCAGCCCCTCCTCAAGGGTCATTTGGGGCTGCCAGCCCAATTGTTGCCGCGCCAAGCTCGAATCCAGGCAGCTGCGGCGCTGCTCCCCGGGCTTGGCCGGGCCGTGCACCGGACCCAAAGGGGATTGCGCCAGTTCCTGGAGTTTCAGGTAAATGGTGAGAATGTCGGTTTCCCGGCCGGTGCCGATATTGAAGGTGCCGGACTCAGGAAAATCCAGGGCCGAAAGATTGGCCGCCACCACATCCCCCACATAGACAAAGTCCCGGGTCTGGAGGCCGTCGCCGTTGATCAGGGGCTGGACGCCGGCCAGAAATTTTTCGATGAAAATGGCCACCACCCCGGCCTCCCCCAGGCCGTTCTGGCGGGGGCCGTAGACGTTGGCGTAGCGCAGGCTGATGGTGGTGAGGCCGTGCTCCCGGCGAAAATAGCGCAGGTAGTGCTCCACGGCCAGCTTGGCGATGCCGTAGGGGCTGTCGGGCCAGGGAGCGTCGGTCTCCCGGGCCGGGATGGGGGCCTCGTCGCCGTAAATGGCCCCGCCGGTGGAGGCAAAGATGATTTTTTTCACCCCGCCCTCGAGGGAGGCCTGCAAGAGGTTCAGGGAGCCCAGGATGTTGTCCCGGGCGTCGGCCACCGGGTCGGCCACGGAAAAGCGCACGTTCATCTGGGCGGCGTGATGCACCAGGGCTTCCGGACGCCAGGAGCGGATGAGGTCGGCCGCCTCCGGGGAGTTGATGTCATACTGGAAAAAACCGGCCTGGGACGGGACATACTCCCGCCGGCCGGTGCTGAGATTGTCCACCACCGCCACCTCATGACCGGCGGCCACCAACTGCTCGGCCACGTGGGAGCCGATGAAACCGGCGCCGCCGGTGACTAAAATCCGCGCCATGCTTCCCCCCGAAAACAGGTATTAGAGGACAGGCCCCTGAGCCCCGCAGGCCGTTTCCCCCGCTATGCCGCCATGATACCGCAAGGTCACAAAATAGGCAAATTGAAGCGCGGCTGAATTTGTTTAGACTTCCTTTTCGCTTCCCGGTTAGGATAAAGTGTTAGGCGAATCTGTGGTAAGAATCTGCCGGTTGTTTTATTTTCATGGTTTGGCGTAAAGGAGGAACTGATGTTCGGTGGGGCGCGTGTTGCTGGAATTTGCCTGACATTGATGCTTTGGGGCGCAGCCGTGGGGGTTGCGGGCCGGGAAGCGCCGGAATTGACTTACTCCCAACTCGTTTCCCTGGCCCTGAAGTTCAGTCCCCAGGTGAATGTCGGCCAGAGCGAAGTCAGCATAGCCCAAGCCCAGAAAGACCAGGTGCACGGCTATAAATTTCCCCAGTTTGACATGGTGGCCATAGGCGGTCCCGCCCCCCAGGTCCGGAAGCCGGAAATTCGGGGGGACGGCATTTATTATCCGGACACCAAGCACGACCTCCATGGGCTGACCGTGTTCGGCCGGTTGGAATTTTCCCTGGTGCAGCCCCTCTATACCTTCGGCAAGATCGCCCATCGGGAACAGGCGGCGGAGAAATACGTCCAGGTGAAAAGGGCGGAGGTGGACAGCCACAAGGGCGAGGTCATCCTGCAGGTGGCCCAGGCCTATTATGGATTAATTCTGGCCCAGCAGGGCAAAGACGCGGTGCAAGAGGCCCGGGACTATCTGAGCGATGCCCGGGAGCGAGTCAACCGCCTGTTGGCCCTCAAGTCTGCCAGCGTCAAGGATACCGACCCCTATCGCCTGGCCTTGTATGAAGGCAGTGTGGAAAAATTCGCCGCAGAGGCCGAAGAAGGGGCCAAAGTTGCCTATCGGGCCCTGCAGGCCCTCATCGGCTATGGGCCCGGCCAGGATTTCCGGGTGCCGGCGGAGCTGCCGGAACCGAGCCCGGCGCCTCACAAGCTGGATTTTTACATCCAGCAGGCCCTGGAGCTGCGGCCGGAGTTCACCATGCTCAAAGAAGGCAAAGCCGCCCGGGAACTCTTGGTGAAAGGCGCCAAAGCCGACTTTTATCCGGACCTGTTCATGGCGCTCATCGGGGTGCTGTCCGGCTCTCCGGGGCGCTACAGCGACCCGGACCCCATTCACGAAGACCTGACCAACTGGTTCGGGGCCGGCCCGGTGGTGGGGGTGAAGTGGCACTTCGATTTCGGCATCACCAAGGCCAAACTGAAGCAGGCCCAGGGGGAGCTGGAAAAGCTGCAGCATCAGGAGCGCCTGGCCCTCATGGGCATCCCGGTGGAGGTGGCCCAGGCCTACGGCAAGGTGCAGGAGCATTACCGGGGCTCCCAGGGGATGAATAAGGCCTATGTCAACGCCCGGCGCTGGCTGGTCACCGCGTTCAGCAACTTCGACATGGGCCTGGGCCAGATGGAGGAGATTTTCAAGGCCTTTGAACGCTACGGGGTGGCCCGGGGGGATTATCTCATGGCCCTCTATGAATACAACCTGGCCAAGGCCAAGCTGGACAAGGCCACCGGGGCCTACCGCCTGGCCAAACCGGAAAAGGAACCCTCCAAAGAGCAGAAGCCGGAGAAAAAGGGCTGAGGCAGTAAAACTGTCCTGAAAAGCCCAAAGTCCAAGGTCCAAAGTCCAAGGTTATAGCGGCGGGCGGTGCCCGCCCTACGCGGCTTTTCAGGCTTTGCGGGTGGGCCGCAGGCCCATGAGGAGCTGTTACGAAAAGTTCTTCCGGGGGCCACATTCCGGTAGGGCGGCCGTCCTCGGCTGCCCAGTGTCTTGGCGGGCGCTTAAGGCCCGCCCCACCGGTTCTTTATGGTTTTGGGTGAGCCAAGGGCTCAGGAGCGCCTGAATAAAAATCTTAGGAAATTATCCCGAGTTCTTAAAATCTGTTTCAAAACCCCTTTTTCTGTCACCCTGAGCGAAGCGAAGGGTCTCAGCTATTTAAAAATACGAGATTCTTCACTTGGCTCAGAATGACACGTTTGTAAGTTATGGGGTTATGAAATGACTTCTATGATCAACCTCACGAAACGACTAATTAATTGATAATTCTATTTATTTTAACCGAAAACAGATAACTGCAAACCGCAAACGGCATTTGTGAC
Organism: Desulfobaccales bacterium; assembly: GCA_041740935.1. Taxonomy (GTDB): domain Bacteria; phylum Desulfobacterota; class Desulfobaccia; order Desulfobaccales; family 0-14-0-80-60-11; genus JBGSLA01. The sequence continues at coordinate 3,598 of JBGSLA010000117.1, forward strand.
CAGGAGGAGGAGCATGTCCGCAACCTGGCGATTGGTGGCCTTTCCGTTGATTGTGCCCTGGCGGGCGGAGTTCTGGAGCCTGCCCCTGTTTTTTCCTGACCTGGCGGCGGGGGTGCTGCAAAAGTGGCCAAAGGGGCTTCCCTATCAGGGGAGAGACCTCCCCCCCCAGGCCGCGGCCGGCGGCAAAGATTTGCAGCACTATGCGCCCGGCGAGCTGACCCAGTGGCGGGCCTATGAGGAGTATGCCGGCGAGCGGGAAGAGGTGGCGGATATCCTGCGGGCCCTGCGAGGGGAACCGCCTGAGCCGCTGCGGCCCATGGGACCCTGGAAGGATGACGACGCCTGGCGGGTGGCCTGGCAGTTGGAGGTCATGGAGGCGGAGCAGGAGGCGGACCTCATCAGGGTTGACCGGGAAGACTTTTTGCTGGGGGAGGCCCTGGCGCCGGAAATCTGGGAGGAGCCCACGGACTATGCCGCTCTAGCGGGGGATAAGGAGGTCCTGGACCCGGAGACCGCCCGGCTGCGCTATCTTCTCTGGCGGCGGGAGATGGGGGCCCAGCTTGCGCTCCCCAGCGCGCCCCTGCTTTTGGGGCGGACCTCCCAGGCCATTTTCGCTTCCCTCCGGATGGCCGCGGGTGGGGGCAGGGCTGCCCGGATGCGGTTCAGGCTGCCGGGGATCCGCAGCGCCGACGACTATCAGGCGGCCAGGGGGGCGGCGGCGGCCTGGCAGGGGGAATTCAGGCCTCTGCTGGAGGCCTGTCTGGCCGCGGCGGACCAGGAGGGGGATTTACCAACTTCTGCCCAGGCATTGACAAAATGGTCGGAGGAGCAGTTGCCCCGGCTGTGGCCGGACGCGCCCTCCTGGACCTGGGACCTGGAAATCTGGGGCAGGGAACCCGGCAGCCCGGAAGGGGGAGAGACCCTCCTGGCCTGGGGCGGCCTGGGGAAAGGGTTGATTCCGGGGTAAGGGCTGGGGGAGCAGTGGCTCCCCCACCCTCCCCCCAGGCCCCCCTCCCAACCCCCTTTTAATGGGGCTGGCAAGGCGGCGCTTGCGCCCCGACTTGCCAGCCCTGGAAAGAGAGCGTTAAGGGGTTGGGGGAGGGGGTGTGGGGGAGGGGGCAGGGG
>JBGSLA010000118.1:0-5835 GCA_041740935.1 Desulfobaccales bacterium
CAAACAGGGCGGACACCTGGTTCCGCCCCTACGGGAAATGCCTCAGGCTTAAAGTTGGGAAAAGTTCTGCCGATGGTAAAATAAATTCCACAGAGCTTTAAGGAAATTCTCATGGACTTGCAATCCCTGGAAGATAAGGTAAAGAAAAGTCAGGAGGTGTTGAAGGAGGCCCTGGCGCGTTTCGCCGGCCGCATCGCCCTGGCCTGGACCGGCGGCAAGGACTCCACCAGCACCCTGCATCTTTTGCGGGACCTGTGCGGCGGGGAAGTGCCCATCCCGGTGCTCAACATCGACACCAGCGTAAAATTTAAGGAAATCTACGAGTTCCGGGACCGGCTGGCCGCGGACTGGCAGCTCGATTTGCGCATCGAGCGCAACGACGAGGCCTTAAAGGAAATTGTCATCGCCCAGGACAAGGCCGAATGCTGCTTCCGCCTCAAGGCCGAGGTCATCGCCCGCTCGCTCACCAAATACGGCTGGCAGGCCCTGATCACCGGCATGCGCTGGGACGAGCACCCGGACCGGGGCCAGGACGATTATTTCATCCATTATGACACCCCGCCCCACGAGCGGGTACAGCCCATTTTGCACTTCCGCGAACTGGACATCTGGTCCTACATCCGCAGCCGCCAGGTCCCCTTTTGCAGCCTCTACCAGAAGGGCTACCGCAGCCTGGGGTGCGAGCCCTGCACCAAAACCGGGATGCCCGGCCGGGCGGAGCGGGCCGGCCGGGACCAGAGCAAGGAAGAAATCATGAAGCGCCTCAGGGCCATGGGGTATTTTTAACCGTTTCTCACGGGCCGGCGGCCCACCCGCAGAGCCTGAAAATTTTCTCTGGGGGGGTGGGCTGGGGGAGCAGTGGTCTGCGACCCCTGGCCCCCTCCCCCACATCAAAATTCTCATAACAGGGGGACCAATCTTTAAACTCCCTGCCGGCGGCACAAATCGCCTTGCCCCGCCCGGCGAACAGTGGTATATATCACCCTCATGCACCCCCTCACCGCCATGTTCCTGGGTGTGGTTCAGGGCCTCACCGAATTTCTGCCCATCTCCTCCTCCGGCCACCTGGCCCTCCTCGAGCACTACCTCCAGGTGGAGGGCGGCGGCTTAAGCTTCGACATCCTCCTCCACATGGGGAGCTTGCTCGCCCTGCTCACCTATTTCCGGGCCGACTGGCTGGGCATGGCCAAGGCGGTGCTCGCCCCCTCCCCCTACACCCGTCTGGAGCGCCGCCTGTTCATCTGTCTGGCGGCCGCCTCCGTGCCTGGCGGCCTGGCCGGGGTCCTCCTGAAGCACTACGCCGAAACCGTGTTCCGCCAGCCCTGGCGCATCGCTCTGCTCCTGGGGGGCGTGGGCCTGCTCCTCATCCTGGCTGAGCGCCTGGCGCGCCACAGCCGCCCCCTCACCAACCTCCACCTGGGGGACGCCTTGCTCATCGGCCTGTCCCAGGCCCTGGCGGTCATGCCCGGGGTCTCCCGCAGCGGCATCACCATGACCACCGGGCTCTTCCTCGGCTTCACCCGGGAGAGCGCCGCCCGCTTCTCCTTTTTGCTCGCCACCCCCATCATCGCCGGGGCCGGCCTCTACGACCTCTTGAAATGGTTCAAGCACCCCCCCGAGCACCTCTCCTGGAGCGCCGGCATCCTGGGCTTTGTGGCCGCCATGGTCTCCAGCTACCTGGCCATCCGCTTCCTGCTGCGCTACCTGCGCCGCCACACCTTCTACCCCTTCGCCCTCTACCGCCTCCTCCTGGCCGGGGTCATCCTGGGGCTCACCGCCCTGAAATACTGAGATCCTCCTTGTTCACAAAAGAACTATAAGTTTCTTGTTTGAAACATTGGTGAAGAATATATTTCATATTCTTAACATAAGCTCACCGGACCCGTAATGATTTCAATATGTTACACTTGGCACAGGTATTGCTAAAAAAATAACTGGATACGTGGTCACTTTTTCAGGCAAGGGGGTGGCGGTATCGACAGCTCCCCATGATCAATCTCCAGCAGCGCTTTACACCTGAGCCCAGAAAAAGCCCCACCCGCCGTGAGACGGGGTCGGAAAGCCACGGGTCTTTATGTTCGCCAAAGACAGCCGGGCCGCCTGGAAAACAAGGCAGTCCGGCTTTGTTTATTTTTAACGTAATATTAGAAAAAGGTTAGTAAGGCTATGCTATCGCTTAAGAACTCATTTCCTACCGGAGTGGAACGTCGTTATGAGGAGACCCCGCTCTTCTTGAGGAGGAATTTCATCATGTCCAAGACCCTGATCATTCTCATTTCTCTTGTGGCCTTGATCCTTGTGACGGTCTCCCCGGCCCCGGCCGATATCATCAATTACTCCAACTTTTCGAGCACCAACGGACTGGAAATCAATCCCGGCGCTGGTGTAACTGACGGAAAACTTGACTTGACTAAAACATCTAACGCAGGAAGTGTTTTTTATAATTCCACTTTGACCCTACCCACCAATTACGCCTTCGCCACAACCTTCACCTTTTCCATTACCGGCTCTGACGGATTGATCTTTTGCTTGCATCAGGATGCCATCGGGTAAAGATGCTATAGGCTTTGGTGGTGGTTGGCTGGGATATGCCACTAACGAAATTAACCATTCGGCAAACATCATGCCTAGTATCGCCGTGGAGTTTGATACCTACGATAACGACCCGACAAATCATATTGCTGATCCTTCGGGCAATCACCTTGCCATTGTAAAAAACGGCTATAATCTTGGGAGTGGCGCGCATCTGGCTTCTTATAATCCCAGTTACAGCCTGAAATCCGGCTCTCCCTTGTCCGCCTGGGTTGAGTATAATGGCAGCACGTTGCGGGTTTACCTGAACACTACTAGCACCAAGCCCGCTGACCCGATACTTACATATTCCTTGGCCTTAAGTAGCATATTCACCGGTACGAGTCTATATGCAGGTTTCACCGGAGGGGATGGTAACGCCGACCAATTCATCCATTCCTGGACGCTCGACACCAACCCCGTCCCCCTCCCCGGGGCGCTGCTGCTGTTCGGCACGGGATTGGTGGGCCTGGGGGCCGTGGGCTTAAGGCGGCGGAAACGTTCATAATCTGACACTATCGGAGTACCTCCCCCATACGGGCGTCGAATCTCCCCCTCGGCGCCCTTTTTTTGATTTTTTACCGCTTTGAAAAGTTTGTGGAGGGGGTGCACCGCGCCCCCCGCCTGGGAAAGGTCAAAATCATGAAAGATTCGGTGGGGCGGGCCTTAAGTGCCCGCCGATGCCATGGGCGGCCAGGGACGGCCGCCCCACCGGTGTTTGGCCGCCTTACTGTCCTGCGAGGGGCTTCCAGCTCGTCCTGCACAGGTGAGGACACCTGTGCCACCGGGCCCACTGATGGCGGGATGCGCTTTGCTTTCCCGCTACATTTCTGGTTCCCGAGTTCTGTGTGGCTGCTCATTCTTCAGATGAGAGCGGCGGGCGGTGCCCGCCCTACATTTCTCCATATCCCGGCAACCACCCGGGAGCCCCAAATCCCACGGCTTCCCCCCCTTGATGCCCCTCTCCATAAAAATCCCCCAAAAACCTTGACGAAATTTTCTCTTAGACGTATGTTTTAAAATTGTTGAAATTTTCACGAATCCATTTTGGCAAGGTGCGCCCGTGTATCTGCAAAAAACCCTGTCCAAAAGCCCCCGCTGGGAAGCCTTCATGGAACTGGTGGAGTTGGGGACGGCCCTGATCATTCTGGGTTTTCTCCAGTTTCACTTGCTGGCCGTGTCCTCCATCATCCTGGGGGCGAACGCCTTCAACCGGGATTCCCAGTTTCTGGACGAGTATTACCTCTCCTACATCGGCATCCCCATCGTGATTGTGGCCATCCTGATCCACGGGGCGGCGGCCATGCGCAAGGCCCCCTGGAGGTTCCAGGAAGCCCGCATCGTCTATCAGCACTCCCGGCGCCTGGCCCACCTGGACACCTGGCTGTGGGTGGTGCAGATCGTCACCGGCGGCGCGGTGCTGATACTCGCCGCCATCCACATCTGGAGTGCGCTGATCACCTGGCCCATCGAGGCCAAGACCAGTGCGCTCAGGGTCCAGGGAGGCTATTTCACCTTTTACCTGGCGCTCCTGGCCATAGCCGAAGTCCACGCCATGGCGGGCCTGTACCGCATCCTGGTGAAATGGGGCTGGTGGCACCGCTCCCGCTTTGTCAATTATCTGTTGTTCATCACGGCGTTTTTCGTCGTTCTGGGCCTTATCGCCCTGATATTTTTCTCCATATTGAACGTCAAAGGTCTCTCATGAGGTGGACAGACGCCCATATCTGTGATGTGTTGGTCATCGGCGCCGGTCTGGCCGGCGAGCGGGTGGCCATCGAAGCCGCCATGGAGGGCCACCAGGCGACCATCCTGTCCCTGGTGCCGCCCCGGCGCTCCCACAGCACCGCGGCCCAGGGAGGCATGCAGGCCTCGCTGGGAAATGTCGCCATGGGGTACGGGGACAACACCGACATTCACTTCGCCGACACGGTCAAGGGATCGGATTGGGGCTGCGAGCAGGACGTAGCCCGCCTGTTCGCCGAAACCGCGCCGGTGGCCGTACGCCAGATGGCGGCCTGGGGGGTGCCCTGGTCCAGGGTGATCCCGGGCCAACGGACCCTGCCGGACGGCGTCGAAGTGGAAGAGCTTCAGGAGAAGGCCGGCCTCATCGCCCAGCGCCAGTTCGGCGGCACCGCCAAATGGCGCACCTGCTTCGCTGCCGACGGCACCGGCCACGTCCTCCAGTATGCGGTGGACTCGGTGGTGGTCAAACTCGGGGTCACGGTGCACGACCGCATGGAGGCCATCAGCCTGATCCATGACGGCGCCAATTGCTACGGGGTGGTGGCCCTGTGCCTGCGCACCGGCGAAGTACGGCCCTATCTGGCCAAGGCCACGGTCATCGCCACCGGGGGCTACGGCCGCATTTACGGCATTTCCACCAATGCCGTGATCAATGAAGGCACCGGCATGTCCATCGCCCTGGACACCGGGGTGGTGCCCCTGGGCAACATGGAGGCCGTGCAGTTTCACCCCACCGGCATCGTCCCCGCCGCCATCCTGGTGACCGAAGGCTGCCGGGGGGACGGCGGCTACCTCCTGGACAAGAATCTGCACCGCTTCATGCCCGACTATGAGCCGGTCAAAAAAGAGGTGGCCAGCCGGGACGTGGTCAGCCGCTGGATGCTGCATCACATGCGCCAGGGCTTCGGGGTGGACAGCCCCTACGGGCCCCATCTGTGGCTGGACATCCGCCACCTGGGCAAAGAGCACATCTGCACCAACCTGAGGGAAGTGCACGCCATCTGCGAAAATTTTCTGGGCATCGACTGCGTCAAGGATTTGATCCCGGTGCGGCCCACCCAGCATTACTCCATGGGCGGGGTGCGCACCGATATCGACGGCGCGGCCTACGGCCTCAAGGGCCTGTTCTCCGCGGGGGAGGCCGCCTGCTGGGACATGCACGGCTTCAATCGCCTGGGGGGCAACTCCCTGGCCGAGACCATCGTGGCCGGGTATATCGTGGGGGAAAAGGTGGCCGCCTATGTCAAGGAGCAGACCCTGGGGTTTTCCTTCGACGCGGTGACCGGGGCCGTCAAGGCCCAGGAAGAGCGGATTGCCAAGCTCCGCAGCCGCGCCTCCGGGACGGAAGACGTCTATCAGTTGCGGCTCCTCATGGAAGAAACCCTGTCGGCCAAGGTGGGGATTTTCCGCACCGGCCAGGCCTTGGAGGAGGCGGTGGCCGCGCTGCGGGACCTCTACCGGCGCTCCGCCGATATCCGCCTGCGCAGCAGCGGCCTGGGGCCCAGCCCCGAACTGTGC
>JBGSLA010000119.1:0-14753 GCA_041740935.1 Desulfobaccales bacterium
GGGCCGGGACTACCGGGCTCGGGGCCGCCGCAGGCGCCGGCGTCACCGGCGCCGGGGCCGCGACCGCAGGTTTGTCATCGGAGGGGAACAGAAATTTCCGCTTGCCATAGGGATAGCGGGCCACCCTGGTGATGACCCCCTGGTCATTCAGCCAATAGTAGACCTGATCAGGCTTGTTCCAGGCTCCGCCGCCCATGGCCGCCACCTGATCCAGGGTGTAGGTGGTGTAGATGTAAATTTTCCCGCCGTCAGGTCCCGGCTGCACCTCCTGAGGCTCGCCCAGCCGGGCCGTCAAGTCCTCCAGCCGTTGACCGACCTTGAGGGTGTCGACGGCGCCCGTGCCGCCGCCGGGACCGGCGCACCCGCCCAGCCAGACCAGGAGCAGCATTACGAGGCCGAACCGCGTCCACTGCATATTCCCTCTCCTTTCTGTCCTGAAAAGTTCAAAGTTCAAGGTTCAAAGTCCAAAGTTTTAGCGGTGGTCATTGACCGCGCTGTATATCTTTTCATCCTTTAGGGGTGAGCCAAAAGCTCATGAACGACTCTGGCGATGTGGGCCCTGGCTATGCCCTTGCCGCACTCCCAGTATATACCTCAACCCGGCCGGCAGTGAAACCCTGCTGAGGATGAGATTTTCATCTCAGCCGCCCCTGATTCCAAAAATTTTAACGGCGTCCGAAAAATTGTTCAAAAAAAGGAACACCGGTTTTTAGTGTCTGGATTTGCCGGGTTATCTTCGGAATAAACTTTTCGGCGCCCCTCACCAGCGGTCGCCGCCCCGGACCAGACCCGCGCCCGCACCCGCCCCGGACCGGACCGGAAAACCAATAAAGCCGGGCTATTGCCGCATGACGGCCATTCCCAGCATCCCCTCGAAACCAGGCCTCATCTGCACCCGGCCCCGGCGGCCTTCGGTCGCCTTGAGCATTGGTGCGCCTTAACCGGCCTTGTTCTCCCCCACTTTCCCGATCGGGCCTCTGCCAAAATCCCGGTCCGTTCCTAATGTTGATGTTGATGTTAACTTTCTTCAACATTTTTTCCAGGTGCGGGGAGTGATTTTCGGCCCCGCTCCTCCCCTGAGACCCCTTTTTTCACCGTCGAGTCCGGACCCAGAGAGAATCCCTGATGGAGGTAACCTGCTGTATTTCTATAAGTTCTCCTTGGGGGAAAAAAGTCTTGGGCCCCAGAGGTCTTTCCTCCGGGAACCTTTTCCGGGAGTTGGGCTGAGCTTGGCATTGAAATTGCTTCTTTGTTTGACCGCCGGCTCTAATAGTATGCCCATCGCCAGCAAGGCCTTTCAGCCGGCACTGTGGTGTTCTGGGGGTTTCACGTCGTCAGACAAAATTCTCATGATGTTCTTATAAGGCGGCAGTTGCCTTCCGGAACCCGGGTGCTTACTTGGATAAGCACGCTTGGGCTACCCTAAAGGAGTGCGCCGATGCGCAAGTCACCGAGAGTTTTGGTGGACATCCCTGTGGCTGTGGACGCATACGGGCAAACCTTCACAGGGCGGACCGCCAACCTCGGGTTGCGGGGAGCATTCATCACCTTGGAGGACGTTCCGCCGCCGGTCAACGCCGTGGTCAATGTAAGGCTGTTTATGTCTCCCCGGCGTCAGGAACTGGAGATCCTGGCCCGGGTGGTGCGCACCGAACCCCGCGGCGTCGGCGCCGAATTTTTGGACCTCGACGTCCACTCCCGGTCTTTGCTCTATGATTTTTTAACGCCGTTGTGGCCGCAGATCCTCACCACCTGTCCTTTTTGCGGCCAGGAGTTGCCCAAACGCACCCGCAAAAACTGCCCCGCCTGTCAGAAATCTCTGGACTGGCGGAAAAACGGGGATATGAAGGAAATCGACTCTGAAGAAATGATCGGCGCCTGCAAGACCATGCGGGATATCTTCTGTCTGATCCGCAAGGTGGCGGTTACCGACGTGCCCGTGTTGATCACCGGCGCCAGCGGCACCGGCAAGGAAATGGTGGCCCGGGCCATTCACCAGCGCAGCAACTGGGCTGCCGGCCCCTTCGTGGAGGTCAACAGCGGCGCCATCCCCCGGGAACTGCTGGAATCCGAGCTTTTCGGCCATGAACGGGGCGCCTTCACCGGGGCCTGCCGCTCCATGATCGGCCATGTGGAGCGGGCCCAGAACGGCACCCTGTTTTTGGATGAAGTGGGCGAGTTGCCCATGGACCTCCAGGTGAAGCTTTTGCGCTTCCTCCAGGAGTTCACCTTTCACCGGGTGGGGGGCCGCCTGCCCATCAGGGTGGACCTCCGCATCATTTCGGCCACCAACACCGACCTGCCGGAGCTCATCCATGCCGGCCGCTTCCGGGAAGACCTGTACTACCGTCTGGATGTGGTCAACATCAACCTGCCGCTCCTCAAGGACCGGGAGGACGACGCCCTGATCATGGCCAACATCTTCCTGAAACGCTACGCCGCCCGGCTCGGCAAGGACATCAAAGGCTTCACCCCGGAGGCGGTGGCCGCCATCCAGAACCACGCCTGGCCGGGGAATGCCCGGGAACTCATCAACCGGGTGCGCCGGGCCGTGGTCATGACCGAACAGCACCGGGTGGCCCCCGAGCACCTCGGTCTGGACCATTCCGGGGAAGGGGAAGAGGTGGAACCCACCTTTAACGGCAAGAGTCTGAAGGAGGCCCGGGCCGAATTCGAAGCCCGGTTGGTGAGCGAAGCCCTGCAGCATTTCCAGGGAAACGTTTTTTTGGCCAGCCAGGCCCTCAAGGTGAGCCGCTCCACCATGTATCATTTTATCCAGAAATACCAGTTGAAGCCGTATCTCTCCGACCTGGCGGCCACCGGCTGAGGGTCAGGGGAGCTGGTCCAGGCTTGGGGATCTTTCCCAAAACCCGGAAAACCGACAACCCGTTGAAAAACGGCTTATTGCCTGAACATGCCACACAGCTTTATCGGATATTCTGGAAGGTTTGCTGACCGGGAGATTTTTTCTGTTTAAAAATTATTGGCATATCAAACAGTTAGTTGCTTCACCCGTGGCACCAATCCTGCTTAGATCATCAACGGGGCAACAAGCAGGACGTTAACATCTAATTCCATGCGATGGCGAAACCAGGCGACTGGGGCAAAGGGGCCGGGATTCAGGGAGCGGTGGCAGTACGCCGCACTCTGCCAGGACGCTTTCCGGGTATCTCGGGGGCAACCCCGGGGACGGACCCGGACGGGTCGGCGGCCACGGTGGGTTTAGTCAGCCCACCGGGAGGGATCGTCCTCTGGGACGAATGGCTCGCGGCCCGCAAAAAAAAGCGGGACGGTAATAATCCTCAAGGCCCTGGCAATTTCCATACCCTGGCTGATCAACGGTGGCGCCCGCCCGCAAAGGAGGTGAGAGGGGACCAAAACAATAGGTAATGGCTGTGGTTGAACCGCGTAACATTGTTTAATAATCCTTGGAAAGGAGAAGGGACCATATGAAGAGAACTCTTGCAATCATGCTCATGTTGGGTATGGTACTGTGCTTTGGAGCGGGAGGAGCCTACGCGTTCCTCGATGGCGGCGATACATCCACGGATATATCGGTCGGCGACAATAATGACAACAACGATGCCACTGATGGCGCGGCAGAGGCCGTAGGCGCGTTGAACACCGTTACCTCTACACCGATCGGCTCGGCGAATGACGATAACGATGCCAGTGGTAACGGGGCGTCATCGGCCGTGGGCGCGTTGAACACCTCTTCCGCTCAGGGTGATGGCACCAACGCCAACGGTAGTGGCACGAATACTTCTCAAAATGGCGATGCCAACACTACCGGCCTCGGCAAAGCCCAGTCCCAAACAGCTGACCAGGCCGCCATGGACAGCGGCAAGGTCCAGGATGCCCAGGTCGCCGGCATGGATAGTGCTGCGATCGTGGCCCAGGATGCTGAACAGGCCGCCATGGACAACGGTAAGAACCAGGATGCCGACCAGGCCGCCATGGACAACGGCAGGAACCTGGAAGATGTCGGCGCCGGGGCCATGGACAACGCCAAGGCCCAGGATGCCGATGTGGCCGCCATGGACAACGGCAAGGCCCAGGATGCTGACCAGGCCGCCATGGACAACGGCAAAAACCAGGATGCCCAGGCCGCCGGCATGGATAATGCCGTGGTCAACAACAACGACGGTGATGGCCTCCAGGTCGTTAATCCGGCCTTGGCCGACTCCGTGTTCGTCGGTGACGATGTTGAGGACGGCAACAACCTCAACAGCGCCGGCGCCGTGGCCGTTGGCGATGACATGGAAGAAAGCGCGGTCGGCAGCCCCAACGCCGTGGTTGACAGTGACTTTGACGACGGCAACAATGTCAACAGCGCCGGTTCCATCGCCGTCGGTGGCGACGTCGAAGATGGCGCCATTGTCGGCGCCCCCGGGTCCGTTGCCGCTGGTGATGATATCGAAGAATCAGCCATCGGCAGTGACAATGCTCAAATCGCCAACTTCACCGGCGCCCATGACACCGCGGCCCTGGGCGGCTCCGTGGCCCTGGGCGGTGAAGACAACATGAACGCCTACAGCGGCACCAACAACATGAACGATGACGGTGAACAGATCGTCAACCCGGCCGTGGCGGACGGCGTCATCTCCACTGGCTCCATAAGCGCCCCAACGGCTACCGGCACCGCCCGGGCTACTCAAAACGATGACGGCACGGTGGCCATGGACTCTTCCAAGGCCTTCGGCCAGGTGAACGACTCCGCCGCAGCCATGGACAACGCCACTGCCATCAGAGTCACCAACACCGATGACGGCTCCGTGGCCGTGGGCGGCACCACCGCCAACGCCATCGGGGAAGTCTCCAATGGCGGCTCCGCGGCCATCGGCGGCACCACTGCCGTGGCCGGTGTCGAAGACGGCATCGTGGCCAGCGGCGGCAACAACATCAATGGTACCTCTAATGGCGGCTCCGCGGCCATCGGCGGGACCACTGCCGTGGCCGGGGTGGAAGACAGCATCGTCTCCAGCGGCGGCAACAACCTCAACAATGTCGAAGACAGCCTCGTCGATAACGGCGGGGGCACCAACAACTACAACAAAGACGGCGTCCAGATCGTCAATCCGGCGGTCGCCGACGGCCAAATCATGAGTAACGACGGGGACGCCGTGGCCGCCTCCGGCGGCAGCAAGGTCCAAGTGGGCGATGTGAACGCCATGGATAGCAGCCGGGCGGTATCGGCCGATGATGATTCCGCCGTCGGCATGGACAGCGCCCAGGTTGTGAGCGATCCGAGCAACTCGGCCGTGGCCCAGGGCAGTGGTGTGGCCATCAACGACACCTCCGACTCGGCCTTCACCACCGGGGACAACTCCCCGGCCCTGCGCAACAACGAAGACTTCGCCATCTCCAACAGCGGCCCGGCCCTGAACGATAACGAAGACTTCGCTATCTCCACCAACGGCCCGGCCCTGAACAACAACGAGGACTTCGCCATCACCACCGGCGCGGGTTCGGCGTTCCAGGACGTGGATAACGCCGCAGTAGTGGGCGCCGGCAACAATGTCCAGGATGTCACCGGCTCGGCCGTGGCCCAGGGCAGCATCGCGGCCAACGGTGTGTCCTCCGCCGCCCTGGCGGACAACGGCAGCAATGCTCTCCAGAACCAGGGGATTAACAGCCCGGTGGTTCAGGGTTCCGGTGTGGCGATCAACAACCAGGCCGCGGGCAGCGTGGCCAATTCCGGTTCCAATGCCGCCACTCAGAACGCCGCCGGCATTATGAACCAGGGCGCTGGCCAAGCCGCTAATTTCGGCTCGCTTGGCATCATGACCCAGGGCAATGGCGATTCCATGATCAACAACGCCGCCGGCGTCCAGGTTAAAAACGGCGACGCCATGGTGAACACCGCCGCTGGCGTCCAGGTTAAAACAGGGGACGCCATGGTGAACACCGCCGCTGGCGCCCAGACCAAGACCGGCAATGCTTACTCCCTGCAAGGCGCCAATAGCGGCGTGGCTGATAACGGCAGTAATGCGGTGACCGCTCCCACTGCCCCCGTGGCCATTAATTCCACCCAGGCCAATGATCAAGCCGCGGTGGCCACCAACTCCAGCGTCATCACCAATCCCCAGGCCGAGGCCGCCAACAACGGTAACGTGGTCAAAGACACCGGCCAGTTGGCCGTGGGCAATGTGAGCGGCGCCAACGTCAATGTGGCGGTCCCGGTTGCGGTTGGGACCAACAACATCCAGACCGTGGCCCTGACCGAGCTGAAGCAGGTTAATGCCGGCATCTACGTGGGCAACGGCTCCGCCGGCAGCAGTGGCAGCATGACCGTCAACAACACCAGCACCGCCCAAAACGGTGTGATTGCCAACAGCAACAGTTTCGGCGGCGTGGCCGTGAACAACGCCGCGCAGAACGTGGTCAACGTCAGCGCCAATATCGGCCAGACTGCTCCGTAATTATTTAACCCATATCCCCGGGGGGTTCGCCCCCCGGGGCCTTTTTCCGAGGTATGGTGTGAAACGCGGTTTTATCCTGACCATCTTGCTGATGGTTTTGCTGTTCCTGGCCCAGGGGGCTTTGGCCTCCGAGGTGCCGGTGCGGCTGAACCTCTATTCCGAAGGGGGCGTGCTCAGCAAGCGGCTGAAGTCCATGAAGGAGCTGCGCCAGAGCAACATGGTGCCCCAGAGCCGGGATTTCAGCTGCGGCGCCGCGGCCCTGGCCACGGTTATGCGCTACTACTACGGCCAGCCAGTCTCGGAGCTGGACGCCATTCTGGGCATGTTCAAGCACGGGGACCAGCAGGATATCCGCAAGCGGGGCTTTTCCCTGTTTGACATGAAGCGCTTCGCCAACTCCATCCAGTACCAGGCGGACGGCTTTAAAATCCCCAAAGTGGACATGCTCAAAACCCTGCAGATCCCGGTCATCGTGCTCATCGACACCCGCAGCTACAAGCATTTTGTGGTGCTGCGCCGGGTGGACGACAAATTCGCCTATATCTCCGACCCCTCCTGGGGCAACCGCAAGGTGCCTCTGAAGGAATTTGCCGAGAGCTGGGATCAAAACATCGTCTTCGCCATCCAGGGCCTCAAGGTGGGGACCCCGGAGGGCGTTTATGTGGAAACGCCCCAGGAAGCCAGCGAAGTTTCGCAGATGCTGGTCCGGGAGGGGCGGGTCCCCCATCGTTTTGCCATGGACCCGGCGGATTCCATGATTTTCATTACCAACACCCCCCTGTTCGTGATTCCGTTTATCCCGGGGCAGTAAGCCCCAGGCCCAAGGAGGAAGTATGCGTTCCGGCACCAAACCCATCTTTGCCCGGTCAGCGCTGCGGGGACTGGGGGTCATCATCATAATGGTGATTTTGCCCCTGGCGCTGCTGGCCTGCGCTTCCAGCCCGAAGCAGGCGACCCTGCCGTCGCTCACCAGCCGGCTGGAGGCGCCCGCGGTCCGGGCTCCTCAGACTGTTCCCTCAACCCAAACCGCGGCAGACAAAAAAGTCCGGGCGCTCAAGCCGGCTCCGCCGCCGACGGAGACCGCGGAGGTCAAGGACACCCTCCAGGCCTTCGCCCTGGTTCCCGAGGGTGAATTGCAGGAAATGCGGGGCTGCATGGGGGTGTACTATTTTGACTTCACCTTTGACATCAATATGGTGTCCAACCCCCAGGTCAACATCAGCAGCAAATTCACCGCGGCAGTGCCCGACGGCTCTTCGCCCAGTTTTAACGGCACCACCGCGGTTTTTCAAGACGACAATGTCTTTTATATGGCCGGACCCACCCAGGGCGGCCTGATGTCTGAGGTGGTCGTGGCCGGGGCCAACAATCTCGTCATTGCCAACACCCAGTTCAACATCCACATTCCCAACGCGGCCCTCATCTCGCCCACCATCAACGTGTTGCCCGCGGCGTCGCTTACCGGCCTCGGGGTCAAGTAAGGCAGGCTATGCGGAACTTCAAGCTCGGCGCGGTCTTTTTTGCGGTGCTGCTGACCATGGCCCCCCTGTCGGCGGGGGTCGGTCGGGCCCAGGACGCTTTCACGTACCAATACTTTGTCACCAACAGCGCCAGCAACTACGTATTCGCCATCCAGGGCATCAGCGGCTGGCAGGTCCCCAATTTCAGCGATAGCGGGGCAGTGGGCTTAAACCTCAACAATGTCACGGTCAACGGCATCTACAACGCCAGCTATGGGGTGGGCTCTTTCCGGAACCAAGGGTCCATTGCCTTTGTCAACATCCAACCCAATCTGCAAGTTGTTCCGGCGACATTTTTTGGGTACCAGTTCTCGGAAAACAACCGGGCCACCTTCACCAATTACGATTATGCGGCGAGCCTCAATTTCAGCGGCTTTCGGGGTTCGGGCATTGTGGTATTTAATCTCATGGCCGGCAGCTTTTCCAATCAACTCACCGCGGTGTCGTTTTCTATGGGGAAAAATGTCATTGCCCCCCCTTCCACCACCCTGGCGAATGTGATTCAAGGCAACCCTGCCATCGTCTCCCTCTCCAACCAGCAGATGGCGGCCATAGCCGCCACTTCCAACAACGACATCCAGGTTCAGGGCAAACAGAACGCGGTGGCCACCGTGCAGGGTGCGCCCAATGTTTCGGGGATATGCGCCATTACCCTGTCGGCCGGGATCAACAATCAGATCATCCACCGGGTGGAAGTCAACGTGAACACGGGGAATTAAGTCGGGTTTTCAGTTTTTGGAAGAAATATCAGGGCGTGAGTCTGAGAACTTGAAATAAGGGCCGGAACCGGGGACCTCCCAAGCTGCTGCTCTCTTCTTCTCCTTTTTCAACCCCCCCTTTGTCACCCTGAGCGACGTGAAGGATCTCAACTATTCAGAAATGCCAGATGCTTCGCTTCGCTCAGGATGACTCCCTGGCACATTCCGGGGTTTTGATACCGAGTTGCGCTAAAAAGCTATTTTCTGTAGCCGCAGGCTTCAGCCTGCGCCTTGAGAGGCTGGAAATCCCATGTCGCCGTTTGACTGCGACTCGGTAGAAACAACCTTTGGGCTTTTTCGAACTTCTTCCCCCCTCACCCCTTCTGGCTCCGGGAGACGATCTCCATGGACACCAGCCAGGCCAACATGATGGCCGGATATAATTGCCCCAAAAGGGCCTCCAGGAGAACCGCCAACCGGGCCCCGGGGGAAAGGGCCACGATATCCCCGTATCCGAGGGTGGTGATGGTGACCACGCTGAAGTAAAACATGGTGGCCTGGAGAGCTTCGTAGGGACCGTAAATGACTTCCGGGGCCAACGTAAAGGCCCGGTCATTGAATCTCAGCAGAAAAATATAGACGTCAGCCCACAGGGAGGCCATGAGCAGATAGACCGCGATGGCCCCGCAGATGCGGTGATAGGTGATCGTGCCCTTGTAAAACACATGGCTGAGCAGCACCAGGGCGAGATACGCCATGGTCACCATGCCGGCCACGATCCGCATAGTCCTGAAACCCATTTCCGGGAAAAAATAATCAATCCAGATGAACCCGAAGGACAGCAGGGCAAAACCGCTCAAAACCCGCCGCGCGGTGGAGCGCTGGGCCACCGACAACACCGCGGACAGGAAAAACAGTGACAGGAAAATCAAGGAGAGAATCTTAAAGAAATGGTAGGTGTCCAGCACATGGCTGGCTATGGTGTAAAGAATAAGGAACACCAGGACGCCGGTAAGCCCGGCATCAGTGCTCCACAGATAGTGAAAAGGAGAATATCTACTTTTCAATTTCACCTTTGCTCTCCGGATAGTACCGGGGCAATCGCTCCCTGGCCGGTGGCTCACCTGTAAAATAGCAAAAGCATCTTCTGATGCAGGGATGGCTGCCCTTGTCCTCTGAGTGAGGAATGCGCAGGGCGGGAAAGCGCAGCGCCTCCCGCCTTGGGGAAATCTGGTGGCACAGGTTTTCAACCTGTGCCGAGACGGGCTGGCAGCCCGTCCTACCGGTAATGGGTGCGGTTGCGGGCCAAAAAACCATGTAACCATTCATAAAATGTGGCGCCGGCGAACCGACCGCCGCGCCCGGCGGGGATCAGCAGACCACCCCGGCCAAGGGCCGCAGCGCCCCCCCACCGGCGCCTGGCGCCTGCCTACTTCTTTTTCAACTGATCCGCCACCGACTGGATGGCGGCCTGGACCCTTTCCGGATCCCCCAGGTAATAGTGCTTGACGGGTTTCAGGTCGCGGGTGAGCTCATACACCAGGGGAATGCCGGTGGGGATGTTGAGCCCCACGATCTCCTCGTCCGGAATGTTGTCCAGATACTTCACCAGGGCTCGGAGGCTGTTGCCGTGCGCGGCGATGATCACCCTCTGGCCCGCCAGCACCGCGGGGGCCAGGGTGCCGTGCCAGTAGGGCAGAAACCGGGCCACCACGTCTTTTAAGCATTCGGTCAGGGGCAGCTCGTCCTGGGGCACGCCGGCGTAGCGGGGGTCCCGGGCTGGATAATACGGACTATCCGGGGTCAGGGCCGGGGGGGGCACATCATAGCTGCGCCGCCAGATTTTCACCTGCTCCATGCCGTGCTTCTCCACGGTTTCGGCCTTATTGAGACTCTGGAGGGCACCGTAGTGGCGCTCGTTCAGCCGCCAGTGATGGTGGATGGGAATCCACATCAGGTCCATTTCCTCCTGGGCCAGCCACAGGGTTTTGATGGCCCGTTTGAGGACGCTGGTGTAGGCCACATCGAAGACAAACCCTTCTTTGAGCAGCACCCGGCCGGATTCCTTGGCCTCCTCCACCCCCTTGTCGGACAGGCCCACATCGATCCAGCCGGTGAAGCGGTTTTCCTTGTTCCAGACGCTTTCCCCATGTCGCAGCAGAACCAGCTTATACATACCCATTTCTCCTGTCGGTGTGGTGGTGGTGGTGGTGGTGGATGCCCCCGCCCCGGTCACCAGCCGGGTCGGCGCCGGTGCACGGTTTTCTGTTTTCGGTTTTCTGTTTTACCGTGAAAATCCACCCGTAGCGGGGTTACCCCGCCTCTACAAAAGATTTTCAGTTCCGGGGGTGGCCGATTGCGGCCATGATGTTTTCAGTAAAAATAATAAAAATAATCAATATGTTAATCGTTTAGTTGGTTGCATCTCAATGAGAAATTGGTGTTAGCTGGGAACAGCAACCTTGCCGGCCCTTACCCGGCGGCGGGTTATGGCTTCCAGGGTGAGCTCTTCCTGTTCAACCTCCAGGGGCTGCACCTCCCAGATATCCCGGCAATACTCCGCTATGGCCCGGTCTGAGGAAAATTTCCCCATGCGGGCCACGTTCAGGATGCTCATGCGGGTCCAGCGGACCTGATCCTGGAAAATCTGGCCCGCCTCATCCTGCCGGTCCACATAGGACTGATAGTCGGCCAGGAGCAGATAGTCGTCCCGGCTCAACAGGGAGTCCACCAGCGGGGCGAACAAACCCCGGTCCCCATGGGAGAAAAAACCCGTGCTGATGAGGTCCAGGGCCTCCTGAAGATGCGGGTTGTCCTGATAATAGGCCAGGGGATTGTAGCCCGAGGCTTTGAGGGCGGCCACTTCGGGAGCGGTGTGGCCGAACAGCAGGAAATTTTCCGGCCCCACCTCTTCCCTGATTTCCACATTGGCCCCGTCCAGGGTGCCGATGGTCAGGGCGCCGTTCAGGCCGAATTTCATGTTGCCGGTGCCCGAGGCTTCCTTGCCGGCCAGGGAGATCTGCTCCGACAGGTCGGCCGCGGGGTAAATCTTCTGGGCGTTTTGCACATTGAAATTCGGAAAGAACACCACTTTCAGGCGGTCCCGGACGTCCGGGTCCCGGTTCACCACCTCGGCCACACTGTTGATAAGCTTGATGATGAGCTTGGCCATGAAATACCCCGGCGCCGCCTTGCCGCCGAAAATAACGTTGCGCGGGGTGATAGCAAGATCGGGTTGGCGCTTCAGACGGTTATACAGGGTGATGATATGCAGCACGTTCAGATGCTGGCGCTTGTATTCGTGGATCCGTTTCACCTGAAGGTCGAACATGGACGAGGGGTCCACCGCCACCCCGGTGTGCGCCTTAATGAGGGCCGCCAGGTCCTGTTTATTCTCCAGCTTCGCCTGTCGCCATTGCCGGTGGAAGGACAAATCTTCGGCAAAATCCTCCAGACGCTGCAGTTCATCGAGATTTTTGACCCAGGCCTCCCCGATCTTGCCGGAAATGAGGTCGCTCAGCCGGGGATTGCTCAGCAGCAGAAAGCGCCGGGGGGTGACGCCGTTGGTCTTGTTGCTGAATTTCTCGGGCCAGAGCTCGTAAAAATCCTTGAGCACGGTGGTCTTCAACAGTTCGGTGTGCAGGGCCGCCACCCCATTGACGGCATGGCTCCCCAGGCAGGCCAGGTTGGCCATGCGCACATATTGGGGGAAGGTTTCATCGATGAGGGACAGCCGCGCCAGCCGCGCTTCGTCAAAGGGACACCGCAGGCGCACCTGGTCCAAAAACCGCTGGTTGAGCTCAAAGATAATCTCCAGGTGCCGGGGCAGCACCTCGGCAAACAGCGGCAAAGGCCACTTTTCCAGGGCTTCCGGGAGCAGGGTGTGGTTGGTGTAGGCCATGGTTTTCTGGGTGAGGTCCCAGGCCTGGTCCCAGGGCAGGCAGTGTTCGTCCACCAGCAGGCGCATGAGTTCGGCCACCGCCACTGCCGGATGGGTGTCGTTCAACTGCACGGCCCAAAACTGGTGAAAATTGTCAAGATTTCTGAACAGGCGCAGATGCAGGCGGATCATGTCCTGGAGCGCGCAGGAGCAGAAAAAGTATTGCTGCTCCAGCCGGAGTTTTTTCCCCTCCGGGGGCTCGTCATTGGGATAGAGCACCTTGGTGAGGTTTTCGGACACCATCTTTTCTTCCACCGCGTCGTAGTAGTCCCCTTGATTAAAGGCCTGAAAATCAAAGGACTCCACCGACTCCGCCTTCCACAGCCGCAGGATGTTGCAGTTGTTGACCCGGTAGCCCAGGATGGGAGTGTCGTAGGCCACTCCTTTGACCACCCGCTCGGGGATCCAGCGGACCCGGTAAACGCCCAGGTCATCGGTGTAGGCTTCGGTGCGGCCCCCCAATTTCACCTCATAGGCAATCTCATAGTGCTGTATTTCCCAGGGGTTGCCCCGCTGCAGCCATTTGTCCGTGATTTCCACCTGCCAGCCGTCGATGAGCTGCTGGTCGAAAATGCCGAACTCGTAGCGCAGCCCGTAGCCGATGGCCGGGATCTGGAGGGTGGCCAGGGAATCGAGGTAGCAGGCCGCCAGCCGACCCAGGCCGCCGTTTCCCAGACCCGGCTCCTCCTCCTGGTCCAGGAAGGTCTTCAGGTTCCCGCCGATTCTGTTGAAGGCCTCTTCCACCTCGTCAAAGATCCCCAGGTTCACCAGATTATTTCCCAGGTGGGGGCCCGGCAGAAATTCCGCGGACAGGTAGCACACCACCTTGACTTCGTTGTCGAGAAAGCTCTGGAGGCTGTTGACCCAGCGCTGCAGCAGGCGGTCCCGCACCGTATAGGCCAGGGCCATATAAAGATCGTGAGGGGTGGCGGTCTGGAGAGGCTTGCCTAACAGATAAAAGAGATTTTCGGCCACGGCCCGCCCCAGGGTTTGAATCCCCAGGCCGGTGCGGGTGGGCTCCCAATCGTTGCCGGGTTTTGGCTTGTTATCGGCGCTCATGAGGTGCTCCACGTCCCCAAAAAGAAGTTGCCGGACCTTGGCATGGAAAAAAGTTTAAAGCCTTTGGAGGCATGTGCGAAAGTGGTTCATTTTGTCATCCTGAACTAAGTGAAGGATCTCTCCTGTTTCAAAATGCGAGATGCTTCGCTTCGCTCAGCATGACATATTATACGGTTTTCGGTTTTCGGTTTTCGGTTTTCTGATTACTGATTCCCGATCACCGATCACCGATCACTGGTCACCGATCACTGGTCACTGATCACTGGTCACTGTTTACTGATCACTGGTCACTGATCACCGGCCCCTGGCCGCCTACCTGCCCTCGGCCTGCAGCACCCGGGTATTTTTTTTCAAATACCGCACCGACACATACAGAGCCAGCCCCACCGCGAACAGCGCCGCGGTCCAGGGGTCCGGCGCCAGGGTCCCCCGGGCATACCAGCCCCGCATCGCCTGCAACAGGGTAAACACCGCGATAACCGCAAACAGGCCGGAGTATTCCCGGGCGATGGCCGATTTCAGGGAAAAGGGCAGATCAGGCTTCACCCAGGTGCGCCATTGCGGCACAAAGGCCGGCGTGGCCGCGGCCCAGCGGCGGTAGTCCTCCCCGAAGCGTTCCTCCAGGAAGCCCTCTTCGGCGAACATGATGCGCTCATAATACAGCCAGAAGATCAGCACCGTGAGCAGGGTAAACCACCAACAGCGGGGCACCAGGGACACCCCGAGCCACATGAGGAAATTCCCCAGATATAAGGGGTGCCTCACCACGGAATAGAGGCCCTTCATATTGAGGGAGCGGGCCACCTGCTCCAGGGTGTTCCGCCCGGAGGTGCCGGCCGGCGCATGCCCCACCGCCACAATCCTGATCCCCAGACCCAGGAAGGCCACCAGCAGGGCCAGGAGGTCCCAGGCGGTGAGACCCGGCGGGGCGCCCCCCCGGGAAGCCGAGTCCCGCACCGCGGGAACGGCAATCACCAGGAAGGCCACGGGCAGGTAGCTTCTCCAGCGGAACAGCCAGTCTCCGGTGCGGCGAAATTCTTCGGTCAGCATGGGGCAGACTTCTGCTTTGAATAATTTTTTGTGGGGGAGGGAGCCAGGGGCCGGTGGGCCCCTG
>JBGSLA010000120.1:0-15518 GCA_041740935.1 Desulfobaccales bacterium
CAACCCGGTTGCGGTGGCCGCCGGCCTGGCCACCTTGCGGGCGCTCCAGGAGGGCGATATCTATGGCGACCTGGAAAAAAAGGGCGCCTGGCTGGCCGGACAGGTCCGCGACGCCGCGGCCCAGGCCGGCGTGCCGGTGACCGTCAACCGGGTGGGCTCCGTGCTCACGGTGTTTTTCTGCCCCGGGCCGGTGGCCGGCCTGGCGGATGCCCAAAAGGCCGATCTCACGGCCTTTGCCCGGTTTTTCCAGGGCATGCTCCAGCAAGGGGTGTACCTGCCGCCCTCCCAGTTCGAGGCCTGGTTCCTCTCCGCGGCCCATACTTTTTCGGACCTGGAGGAAACCGCGGCCGCGGCGCGCCGGGTGCTGACAAAAAGCTTATGAAAAACAAACAGTTGTTTGCTTGTCAGGGTTTTCTGACGACAAGGCCAGGGAAACCCTGATAATATAATAAAATAAGTTAAATTAATAAGTTAATTGAATCAAACCTCAAGAGAATGGGTGGTTTTTGAAACAAAAGGGTCGTATTTAAAACAAAAAAACCTCTCGGCAAGCGAAATTTTCCCTTGCCAAGCCCGGTTTTAGCGCTATATCATGGCCTCATCTATACATTTTACCCTTCCTTAATAACCAGCCCAGCCCCGGAAAGGAGGTGGACCCAAGGCCGGTGTGCGGCGTCGCAGGGGTAAGAGCTTTTTTTGTTAACCTTCATTTGACAAGGGCTTTTGGTAACCGGTAACCAATAAAGGAGGGATTGCATGTCATCTTCTACTGTTCCTGGAAAAGCATGGGTAGTGGTATTTTGCGGCACCGCGGTTAACCTCTGCTTGGGCATCCTGTACGCCTGGAGCGTTTGGACCAAGCAGCTCATCAATGTGGAAAAGGCGGGGCAGCTCATCACTGAGGGCCCTGCGATGGGCTGGGCGTATCTGACCAATGCCCAGGCCGCCAACCCGTTTTCTCTTTGCGTCCTTATCTTCGCCCTTCTGATGATTCCGGGCGGCCGTATTCAGGATAAAGCGGGCCCCAAGGTGGGCGCCATTACCGGCGGTCTGTTTCTGGCGGTGGGCTGTATCATTGCCGGGTTATCCAAGAGCTATGCCGGCTTAATCATCGGGTTCGGCATTTTCGGCGGCATCGGCATGGGTATCGGTTACGCCGCGCCCACACCGGCGGCCTTGAGTTGGTTCGGCCCGCATAAACGGGGTCTCGTCGCCGGTCTGGTCGTGGGTGGCTACGGCGGCGCAGCCTTGTACATCGCGCCCTTGGCGACTTGGCTTATCCGTCAATACGGCGTTGCTTCCAGTTTCGTGATTTTGGGCATCTTCTTCGCCGCAGTGGTCATCATCGCCGGGTCCCAGCTGGCCAAAGCGCCTGCGGGTTATGTGGCTCCGGCGGCCCCGGTGAAGGCCGGCGCGGCTCCGGTTAAGGCCGCGGGCACCCTGGTAGACTGGGCGCCCACGGAAATCCTCACCGCCTGGCAGTTTTATGCCCTGGTTTTTATGTTCATCGGCACCACCCAGTCGGGGCTGTTGGTCATTGCCAACGCCGCGCCCATCGGGACTAAACTCCTGGGGGCCAGCGCCTGGCTGCTGGTGTCCTGGGGCGGCCTGGTTAACGCCCTGGGCCGGGTGGGCACCGGCATGTATTCGGATAAGATCGGCCGCGGCAACGCCTATGCCCTGAACTGCCTGGTGTCGGCCGCCTGCCTGTTCCTGCTGCCTAGCATCCTCGGCAGCAACAACGTTCTCCTGATGTTCCTGGCCATCGGTATTGCTTACTGGCAGTACGGCGGCGGCTTGGCGCTGATGCCGGCTTACACGGCCGACTTCTTCGGCCCCAAGAACCTGGGCATGAACTACGGTCTGGTGTTCATCGGCTGGGGTCTGGGTTTCTTCATGACCCGGCTGGCCGGCACCATTAAAGACATCACCGGCAGCCTGGATTATGCCTTCTATCTTTCCGCCTTGGTACTCATAATCGCGGTGGTCGTTTCCTGGGTTACCAAGCGGCCCATGCATGTTGCCTCCGGAGAATTAAGATAATCCCTTAACAGGGTAGTTTTCAGCTACTCATCTGCTAACCTGAGAAGGCAGGGAATATCCCCTGCCTTCTCGCTCTTTAAGCGGACAAAAAGGCACCGGGTGATGGACACGAAAGGCTTTGGAGCGATCCCGTACATCCCAGATTTGCACAACCTGGCTTTCGATAATTTGGTAAGCTTTATTGTTTCGGCGTTATTGGCCATTTTGATCAATGCCGAGGCCCAGGCCTTCATGGCCACCCTGCTGGGGGACGCCCGCCCGGACGCCAAGGACCGCTTTCACTTCAACGTGTTTTTCCACCTGAGCCTGCCCGGCAGCCTCTGCTATCTGCTGGGGGGCTTTGGCTGGCCCAAACCCATTGATCTTGATCCCAGCAGGTTTCGCTTCCCCCGACTCTTTACCGTGCTGGTGCCTTTCACCGGCGCCATTGCCAATATTTTGCTGGCCAATATCGCCGCCAGTATTATCTTTGTGTTTAACTCTATCGGCATAGACCCCCTGGTCTTTGTGATGGTGGCCGTCGTCAACGTTACCACCGCGGTTTATCAGCTGATTCCCCTGCCGCCCCTGGCGGCCAGCACCCTGTTCACCGTGTGGATTCCACAACCCACCCCCATGGTCAAAAGGATGTTGTATTACACCGGATCAGCCCTCCTGGTGACCATCTTTCTCATCGAAAGGGCCACCGGCCTGGGCCTCCTCAGTCCCTATCTCAATCCTCTGGTCTGGAAGCTGGCCAACTTCATGGTGGGATAAGACCGGGGCCCGGCGCCCCGGGGACTTTTGTCCAAAATTTGGTGAAACGCCCAACGCCCCCCCGGTTTTCTTAAATTACAAAGTATATCAATGTGTTATTGAAAGTCTTGCCCTCTGCTCCGGAGGCATTCTGCCGCGCTTTGTCAAATTTTTTGGAAAATTCCATGGACTCAGGGAAAATGATGTTTATAATGTTAAACAAATATGGCCGACAATTGCGCTCCCCGGCCAAGAAACCCTGCGCCGCGGCCGGCGGCAGGGAGGCCTCTGGAAGTCGCCGGAAAGCCGTCAGGTGGGGGAAGTTGTTGTTTGCCGGGCATATGGGGTCTCCACCGGATTTACGTAAAGTAATCTTCGCTCATTACCGAATCATTCTGATAAGGGCGCGGAGCTAAGAGCAGCCCTGAGGTTTCTTTCCAAAAAAGGGGGAGTATGAAGGAGACTCCGACTATCCTGGTGGTGGATGACGACCCCAGCACCCTGGAGTTGGTCCGGGAAATCCTGTCGCCGAACTACCGGGTGCTCACCGCCGGCAGCGTCAAAGATGCCAAAGAGCTGGTCCGGGGCGAATGCTGCGACCTGGTCCTCACCGATATGGTGATGCCCGAGGTGGGGGGCCTGGATCTGCTGAAACATTTACGCCTGAACTACGCCGACATCCCGGTTATCGTCTTTACCGGGTATGCCAACTTCCAGGATGCGGTCAGCGCCGTGAAGCTGGGTGCCCTGGACTACCTCACCAAGCCCATCCAGATCGAAATCCTGAAGCACGCCATTGACCGGGCCCTGGAGTTCCGGAGACTATCCCGCCAACAAAGAGACCTGGAAGTGGTCTTCCAGGGGGCCGAAGCCCTGGGCTGGCAGGCCCTGGACCTGATTTCCGGGACCCAGGAGGCCGCCTTCCTGACGCACCTGCGGGAATCCCTGGATAAGGCCGCCAGCCTGCGGGAGGCGGGACTGGGCTTTCTGGAAGCCATCGCCAAACTCCTGAGTGCGGCCCGCACCTCCATCTTTCTCTATGATGACCACCGGGATCAATTTGCCGGCCTGGCGGCCAAAGGTCCGGAGGCCAAGGCCCGGGTGGCCGCCACCGTGCCCGCCGACAACAGCCTCATGGGACTGGTGGCCGAGCTGAGGCGGCCGCTTTTGGTCCCGGACCTCGACCTGGACCAGCGCGTCGCCCTGCTAACCAAGCGATTCCCCTACCAGGCCAAGAGTTTTATGATCATCCCCCTCATCGGTTCAAGATTTTGGGGGGTGCTCAATGTCACCGACCGCAACCAGGACCTGCCTTTTACCCCCCGGGACCTCTTCCTGGGCTGGCTCTCCGGGCGATTCCTGGTGGAGGCCTTCGAGGCCCGGGAAGACGACCTGCGGGCCGAGCCCTCTCCGGGTTTCGGCCCCCTTCTGGATGAGTACCTGCTCCAGGGAGTGGCCCTGGTGGACCAGGACCTGCGAATCCTTCAGGCCAACAGCGCCCTGAGAAAAATGCTGCGGACCAAGGGGGAGCTGGTCGGCCAGGAAGTTTCGGCCCTTCTGGGGCTGGCCGCCGGAGAGCGCGAGTCTCTTAAAAGTGTCCTGGATTGGGTGTTGGAGCACCAGGAAGCCCAGGGGCTGCCCACCCTGAAGTGCTCCCTGGAAGACGGCAAAACCCATTTCCTGGGAGCGAGACTAATCCCCTCTCTCCAACCCCAGAATGCCAATCAGGGCATCCTGATGCTGGAAGACCTGAGCGAACTGGAGAAGCTCAAACAACGGCTCCATCTGTATGAGCACCTGGCCATCATGGGCAAACTCAGCCTATGCGTGGCCCACGAACTCAACAATCCCCTGGACGGGGTCTATCGCTTCCTGTCCCTGGCCCAGCGCAAGAAGGATGATCCCCAGGAGGTTGAGCGTTACCTGGCCGAAGCCCAGAAGGGCCTTCACAAAATGTCCATGACCATCCGGTCATTGCTGTCATCCGCCAATCCCCTCAAGGCGCCGCGCACCTCCGACTCCTTACTCCACCTCCTCCAGGACGCGGTGAAGATCATGATGTTTCAGGCCAATGATCAACGGGTCAAGGTAAGTTTGCACACCTCCCAGGAATTTCAGCAGGTCTCGGTGGACGGCGATCTCTATCACGTCTTTATCAATATTATCAAGAACGCCCTGCAAGCCATGCCCCAGGGCGGCAAATTGAAGGTGGACGGCCAGGCCGACTCCCGGGAGCTGGCCATTCATTTCCAGGATACCGGCTCCGGGCTGAGCAATGACGAATTGGGCCAAATTTTCCAGCCGTTTTATTCCACCAAGGACGGCACCCAGGGGTTGGGTCTGGGGCTGCCCATCTGCCGCAAAATTTTGGAACGGTATGCCGGCCAGCTTATTGTCGAGAGCCAGCCCGGCCGGGGCACCCGGGTCACCATCCTGTTGCCCCGGACCGGCCTGAGAGGGCAGCCTGATGCCTAAAGACATCCTCATCGTGGATGATGACACCCTGGTGTGCGACTCCCTGAAGGAGATGCTGACCCTGGAAGGCTACTCGGTGGACGCGGTCTGGAGCGCCCCCGCCGCCCTGACCAAGGTCAAGGAGGACGGCTACAACCTCATCCTGTCAGACATTCAAATGCCCGGCATGAACGGCCTGGATCTCCTCAAAGAGATTAAGGGCCTCAATTCCGACGCGCTGGTGGTATTCATCACCGGCCACGGCCACATCGACGGCGCAGTGGAGGCCATCAAGCTGGGCGCCTACGACTACATCACCAAACCCATTGACGATCTGCGCCTCCGGGTGACCATCCAGCGGGCCCTCGAGCAATACAAACTCATAGCTTCCTATGAGTCCCTGAAAAAGCGCCTGAAGCCCTGGGACCTCCAGGAAACCCTGCTGTTTCGGGACCGCAAAATGGAAAACCTCATGGAGCTGGTCCATACCATCGCCGACACCCAGGCCACCATTCTCATTACCGGCGAGTCCGGCACCGGCAAAAGTCTGATGGCCAAGTATATCCACGGCCAGTCCACCCGCCAGAAAAAACCGTTTGTCAAGATCAGTTGCGGCTCCCTGTCCGAGACCCTGCTGGAGAGCGAGCTCTTCGGGCACGTCCGGGGGGCCTTCACCGGGGCCATCCGGGACAAAAAGGGCAAATTCGAAGAAGCCCAGGGGGGCACCATCTTTCTGGATGACATCAACTCCGCCTCCCCCAACCTCCAGGTCAAGCTGCTGCGGGTCCTCCAGGAAAAGGTCATCGAACGGGTGGGCGGCAACAACCCCATTCACACCGACGTCCGCATCATCACGGCCACCAACACCTCTCTGAAAGAAGAGGTCGCCAAGGGCAACTTCCGGGAGGACCTCTACTACCGCATCAATGTGGTGTCCCTGAACATTCCGCCCTTAAGAGAGCGCCTGGCCGACATCGGACCCCTGGCCGAGACCTTCATCAAACAGTTCAACCTGGCCCATAAAAGAAAGGTTCGGGGCATCTCCAAATCCGCCCTGCAAACCTGTCTGAGGCACACCTGGCCGGGGAACGTCCGGGAACTGGAAAATGTCGTCGAGCAGGCGGTGATTCTCTGCCCGGGGGAATACATCGTGCCGGAATCCCTGCCCTCGTATCTCAGGGAGGCCGGCTTGGGCTTGGGCCTCACCTCTAAAGATCTCACCCTGGACGAAGCCCTGGCCCTGTCGGAAAAGCGTTTTCTGGTGGAGACCCTGGAGCGTTTCAAGTGGAACCGGAAAATGTGCGCCCATGCCCTGGGGATAAGCCGCACCACCCTGTTCAACAAAATGCGCCGGTTTAATCTCTTCGAAGCCCGCCGCCAGTCGCCGCCGCGCAAAACCTCCGCCAAGGCTTCCTCCGCCAGCATTTCCACCTGATAAGCTTCTCTGTGTCTTCCGGCCCCGGCTCGTGATAAAATTCACCGCGTGATATCCTGAGCAGACGTCTTGCCCGGATAATTAGTTTGATCGCCAAGAACCCGGTGACACAGGCTTTCCAGCCTGTGCAAAAAACACTCTGGTTTTTAAGGTTATTTATTATTATTTTGAATTTCCATACGTTAGCCTATGTTTTGAAAACTTCATGAATAGGACGGGCTAGCCAGGAGGAAGCCCTGGCCGGGCCCTCTTTTCCCTTGGCCTCTTATACCGAGTTGCGCTCAAAAAGCTGTTTTCGGTAGCCGCAGGCTTCAGCCTGCGCTTTGAGAGGCTGGGAATCCCATGCCGCGGTCTGACTGCAACTTGGTATCAGCGTCTCTGCGAGACCGGCTTTTTTTCAAATGGGACCCCGGTCCACACCCCTGACCGCAAATCTTGACCCCAGGAGACCGCCATGCCCCATGATTATGACACCCTGGCCCGTTGGGACCGGGAGCACCTCTGGCACCCCTTCACCCAGATGCAGGGCTTTACGGCCGAGGAGTTGCTCATCATCGACCGGGGGGAAGGCTCCTGTCTGTATGATATTCAGGGGCGGCGTTATCTGGACGGCGTGTCTTCCCTGTGGTGCAATGTCCACGGCCACCGGCGCCCGGAATTGGACCGGGCCTTGGCGGCGCAGCTCGAAAAGGTGGCCCACAGCACCCTCCTGGGTCTGGCCCACGAGCCGGCCATCGTTTTGGCCAAGCGCCTGGCGGCAATCGCCCCCCCGGGGCTTAACAAGGTGTTTTTTTCCGACAACGGCTCCACCGCGGTGGAAGCGGCCCTGAAAATGGCCTATCAGTACTGGCAGTTGAAGGGCCGCCGGGAAAAGCGGCGCTTCCTGAAACTCAAGGAGGCCTATCACGGGGACACCCTCGGGGCCGTGTCCGTGGGGGGCATCGACCTGTTCCACGCCACCTACGGCCCCCTGCTGTTTGACACCCTCACCGCGCCCACCCCTTATTGCTACCGCTGTTCCGACCGGGAGAACTGCCGGGAGCAGTGCCTGGCCGAACTGGTCCGGCTGGTGGAAGAGCATCATGGGGAACTGGCCGCAGTGATCCTGGAGCCGGTAATGCAGGGCGCCGCGGGCATGATCCCCCAGCCGCCGGGCTATCTGGCTGCGGTGCGGGAAGTCACCCGGCGCCACGAAGTGCTGCTCATCACCGATGAGGTGGCCACGGGCTTCGGCCGCACCGGCAGCATGTTCGCCTGTGAGCATGAAGGGGTGAGTCCGGATATCCTCTGCCTGGCCAAAGGGGTCACCGGGGGCTATCTGCCCCTGGCCGCCACCCTGGCCACCGACGAGGTTTACCGGGCGTTTCTGGGGAAATACCACGAATTCAAGACCCTGTTCCATGGGCATACCTTCAGCGGCAACCCCCTGGCCGCGGCGGTCGCCCTGGCCGGTTTGGATATCTTTGAAAACGACCGGGTGCTGGAAAACCTGGCCCCCAAGATGGCGTTATTAGAGAAGCACTTGGGGGACATGGCGGCCCGGCCCCACGTGGGGGACGTGCGCCGGCGGGGCTTTATGGTGGGGATAGAACTGGTGGCGGACAAAGAAACACGAGAACCTTTCCCCGCGGCCCGGCGCACCGGCCACCGGGTGATCCTGGAGGCCCGCCGGCTCGGGGCCATCCTGCGGCCCCTGGGGGATGTCCTCATCCTCATGCCCCCCTTGAGCATCAGCCCCGAAGAGCTGGAAACCCTCTGTAACATCGCCCAGGAGGCCATGGCCCGGGGCGCCGCGGACTGATACCGTGTTGCCTTCAAACGGGTAATTTATCCTGTAGCCGCAGGCTTTACCGTGAAAACCTTTAAAAAATGTAGAGCAGGCGCCCTCGCCTGCTCCTTTCAAGAACAGCCGGGGGCGGCTGTTCCACATTTTTTCATCCTCGGGGGTGGCCAAAGTTGTCCATGAAGGTTTAGCCTGCGCCTGCACAGGCCGGGATAACCCTGGCACAGATTTTTACCTCTTTGATGGCAACTTGGTATAAGGCTTCTCCCGGTTATGGGAAAACCAGCCCCGGAATCTCTCTCGGCCAGCACCAACCCAAAAACTCCTTGCCTGCCCCTGATGAGTAAGGTAACACTAAAGCGGGCGGCCGCGACCGGAGTTTGAGATCCTCCGCTCCCGCCGTCGAACTCACTAATTTCCCTTAAATAAATCCCGACCCAAGTTGAGGAGAGGCTCATGGAACTGGTATATCGCCCCCGGCGGCTCAGGCGCAGCGAGGCCATTCGACGGATGGTGCGGGAAACCGTGCTGTCCCCGGCTGATTTTATCTACCCCCTGTTTGTGACTCCCGGAAAAGGCGTGCGCCAGGAGGTGGCGGCCATGCCCGGGGTGGCCCGCCGGTCCGTGGACCTCCTGGTGGAGGAGGCCCGGGCCGCCTGGGACCTGGGGGTGCCCGCGGTGCTGCTCTTCGGCCTGCCTGTGAAAAAAGACGACACCGGCAGCGAAGCCGCGTCCCCAAGGGGCGCGGTGCAGCAGGCGGTGCGGGCCCTGAAAAAGGCCCTGCCGGATATGGCGGTCATCACCGATGTGTGTCTGTGCGGCTACACCGCGCACGGCCACTGCGGCATCGTGCATAAGGGCGGCATCGACAACGACGCCACCCTCGAAGTTTTGTCCCTGGTGGCCCTGTCCCACGCCGAGGCCGGGGCCGATCTGGTGGCCCCTTCGGACATGATGGACGGCCGGGTGGGGGCCATACGGGAGGCCCTGGACGACCGGGGCTTCGAGATGGTGGGTATTTTGTCCTACGCGGTCAAATACGCTTCCGCCTTTTACGGGCCCTTCCGGGAGGCCGCAGAGTCCGCGCCTAAATCAGGCGATCGCCGGGGCTACCAGATGGACCCGGCCAACGCCCGGGAGGCCATGCGGGAGGCCACCCTGGACGTGGAGGAGGGCGCGGACATCATCATGGTGAAGCCGGCGCTGCCGTATCTTGACATCATTTCCCAGGTGGCCGGGGAATTTGACGTCCCCATCGCGGCTTACCAAGTGTCGGGTGAATACAGCATGATCAAGGCCGCGGCGGCTAAAGGGTGGCTGGATGAAGTGGCCGTCATGCTCGAATCCCTCACCGCCATCAAACGGGCCGGCGCCGATTTGATTCTGACCTATTTTGCCAGGGACGCGGCCCGGATTCTGAAAGAGCAGAAGTGATTTCTTTGACCAGAGAAGCACCGGCTGACCTTTGGTTATCTTCTTGCACAGGCTGGAAGCCTGTGCCACCAAATCTTTTCATGATTCAATACCTTTCATGCACAAGAATGACCATTAAGAAAAATGAAAAGGATGCGATCTTCTGATCTTTAAGGCAATGTTGCAATAAGTTATGTTTTTAATTTTAAATAAAGAATAAGCCAAATATAAGAAAAATATAGTGGATAAACAGAAAAAGCCTGGTGGCACAGGCTTCCAGCCTGTGCAGTCTTTTCAAATCACCCGGAGGAACTTGCCCCACTGGCAGGAACCTGGCAGAGTTTATTTCATTAATTGGAGATGCAGGGTTCATCAAATTCTTAACCCGGAAGAGAGGGCGTTTGTTCTTGACACCCTAAGGTATTGGGACGGCAAAAAATGGCAGATATTTGCAGCGGTCGTCTTGTCGGACCACGTTCATGTTTTAGCAAAAGTCTTGCCTAATTCAAGTGGAGGGGTTTATGATCTTGGTGAAATCCTCCACAGTGTGAAAAGCTTCAGCGCCCAGAAAATTAGTCAACAAAGGGGCCGAAGGGGGTCAATCTGGCAGGATGAGCGTTATGACCGGATTGTACGCGATGAGGCGGAATTTCTGGAGAAATGGAACTATATTAGGAATAACCCGGTGAAGTCCGGATTGGTTGGCTCCCCGGAAGACTATTTCTGGCTCTATGAAAAGCAATCTTAAAGCACAGGCTGGAAAGCCTGTTCCACCGGAATCTGGTATTTGGGGTGCCATGCAACTGCATCTGAAAATAAAAAGATAACATTCAAAAATGTTCATTCAAAAAGATAAGCCTCACAAAATCCCCCCCCTGCGCCTGCTGGCCTGGGAGACCACCCGGCGGTGCAATCTCAACTGCCGCCATTGCCGGGCCGCGGCCACCCTGGGGCCCTATCCGGGGGAGTTGAGCACCGACGAGGGGAAAAAGCTCCTTACTGAGGTGGCCGGCATGGGCCCCGCGGTGATCATCCTCACCGGCGGCGAGCCCCTGCTGCGGGACGACATTTTAGAGATCACCGCGTTCGGCCACGCCCTCGGCCACCGCATGGTCATGGCGGTGAACGGCACGCTCCTGACCCCGGACCTCGCCTGGCGCCTCAAAGACGCGGGCATTCAGAGGGTGAGCATCTCCATAGATGGGGCCACGGCGGCCAGCCATGACGACCTGCGGGGGGGGCCCGGGGCCTATGAGGGGGCGCTCAGGGGCATTGCGGCCTGCAAGGCCGCGGGGCTGCCCTTTCAGATCAACACCACCATCACCCGGGCGAACCTGTTGGAGTTGCCGGCCATCTATGAACTGGCCATTGCGCTTGGGGCCGCGGCCCACCACGTCTTTGTGCTGGTGCCCACCGGCCGGGGCGCGGAGATGAAAGAGGAATTGCTGTCCCCGGAAGAATATGACCGAACCCTGCGCTGGATGCTTGAGCGGCAACAGGAGGGCCGCCTGCACCTGAAGCCCACCTGCGCGCCCCAGTTTTACCGTTTGTGGCGGGAGGAGGCCCACGCTCGGGGCGAAAAGATTACGCCGGAGACCCACGGCATGGAGGCCATGACCAAAGGGTGCCTGGGCGGTCAGGGGTTTGCGTTTGTGTCCTACAAGGGCGAGGTGCAGCCCTGCGGCTACCTGGAATTGCCGGCGGGGAACATCCGGGAGCAGGCCTTCCCGGAAATTTGGGAAAAATCCGAGCTGTTCCGGCAATTGCGGGCGGTGGACGACTACCACGGCAAATGCCGCGCCTGCCAATACCGCAAGGTTTGCGGCGGCTGCCGGGCCCGGGCCTACGCTGCGACCAGCGACGTCCTGGCCGACGACCCCATCTGCCCGTATCTGCCGATTCAGTGACCAGTGATCAGTGACCAGTTATTAGCTGTAGGGCGGGAAAGCGCCGCGCCTCCCGCCGAGTAGATCCTGTATTCACCTATGAAACCGAAAACCCAAAACCCAAAACCCAAAACCCCGTTAGACGACCTGGACCGGGCCATTTTAAATGAAATCCAGTCCAATTTCCCCCTGACACCCCGGCCCTATGCCGAAATGGGCAGAAGGGTGGGGGCCGGCGAAGAGGAGGTCCTGGCCCGGGTGCAGGCCCTGTATGACGCCGGGGTTATCCGCCGCATCGGGGCCAATTTCACCTCCCGCAAGCTGGGCTACACCAGCACCCTGTGCGCCGCCCGGGTGCCTTCGGAAAAGCTCGAGGGCTTCGCGGAGGTGGTAAACCATTATCCCGAAGTGACCCACAACTACGTGCGCCAGCACCGCTACAACGTCTGGTTCACCCTCATCGCCGAATCCCCGGAGCGCCTGGCCGAGATTCTTAAGGAAATCCGGGAGGCCAGCGGCGTGAACGAAATCCTCTCTTTGCCCGCCAAGGAAGTGTTCAAAATCAGGGTGGATTTCCCCATGTAAAAGGGGCCCCTGCATTCCGGCCTTACTGTTAGGGATGAGCATGGCGGATTGTCAGGAAAAATCGGCGGTGGGGAAGGGGGCCCAGGGGCTGGAAAAATCAGTGACCAGTAATCAGTGATCAGTGACCAGTGACCAGTGATCAGTAATCAGCAAAGTAAGATGGGCCACTGGTAACTGATCACTGGATACCGGCTCCTGCAGCTTGCCCCTTCAAACCCACATACGCCAGGGGGATGAGGGCCAGGGAGGTGAGGCCGGAGATGATCAGGGGCATCTCATAGCCCCAGGCGGCGCCCAGCGGGCCGTAAATCAAGGAGCCGATGAGGACCCCCAAAGTGGTGGCCAGGGAAATCAGGCCGGCATTGCCGCCGATGCGCTCCACCTGAAAAAGCCGGGCAATGGTGGTGTACATGATCATCATGATGAGGCCGTCGCCCACGCCGTGCACTGCCCGCCAGGCAAAGGACCAGGCCAGGTGGGGGTAGGTCATAAGGATTTGGCCCACTCCGGAGATGGCCAGGGCCAGGGCCAATAGCCCAAAGGGGCTCAGGCGGCCGGCCCCGCAGCGGCCGTAGAGATAGGCGGTGAGGGCCACCACGCTGAACTCCCCGGCCAGGTATAACCCCACCCCCAGAGGCCCCAGTCCCAGATTTTTTTTCAAAAACAGGCCCAGGCTGGTGCCCTCAGCCCCCCAGTGCATGGTGAACAGGAACAGCCAGGCCACAAAAAACAGCACCGGCCCGCTCAGAAAATCCCGGCCGTATTGCCCCAGATGAATCACTTGGCCCCGGGTCAGGGGCAGCCGCCAGGTGAGCGCCAACAGCACGAAGAGCAGCGCCCCCAAAAGCCGGAAGGTTTGGGGATAATCAAGGAAACTCAGGGCAATCCCGCCCAGTAATATTCCCACGGTCATGCCGCCCATGCGCCAGGCGTTGTAAACCCCGAAGCGCCGGGCGTGGTTGTCCACGGCGTTTTCCTTAAAAAGCATGATGTCCAGGGATTGGCGGTACAGCTGGAGGCTCAGACCGAAGGCGAAAAATACCAGCAGAAAGGGCCAGAAGCGCTCGGCCCGGGCCAGCCCCCAGAGGCTGAGGGCGATCCCCAGCAGCCCCAGGCGGGTGAGGATGCGGGCCGGATGGCGGTCTCCCACCACCCCCACCGGGAAGGCGGCGATCAGGGAGTTCAGCCCCAGGACGCCATAGAGCAGGCCGATCTGGGCCCCGGAGAAGGACAGGGACCCCTGGAGGTAAATGGGCAAGAAAAAATACAGGGCCGCAATAACGACCGCGTGAATGCTGATCAGAAAAGACAGGAGCAAGGCGGGCTTAAGATTACACGGCCTGATGGTTGATCCTGACCATCATGGCCCGGGCCGGGCACACCACGCAGCAGAGCTCGCAGGCGCTGCATTTGCTGGCGTCAAAGGCCACGCTCATCTCCGGGCGCTCCACATACAGGGCCCCGGTGGGACACAGGGCCGTGCAGGCCCCGCACTGAAAGCAGAGTTCCTCGTCGCGCTCCACCTCATGGGCCACCCGCTGCACCTTGACCCCGGATTCCTTAAGGTACTTGATGCCCCGGCGGAAGTTTTTGGGATGCCCCCTGAGCTCCATGACGATGAGCCCCTCTTTGCGGGGGTAGATGGTGGCCTTGAGCAGGTTGAATTCCAGGTCGTAGTCCTTGACCAGCCGGTAGATAATGGGCTGGTCCACCACGTCCTTGGAGAACCGCAATATCAGCATTTCAGCGTGCATGAAGAAAAATGTCCTTTGGTTGTCGTGATGAAGGGATGGACCTGAAAGTTCACCCCTCAATCAATTATCACATATGCGCAGAATAACTCAACTGTTCAACGTGGTTGGCAATCTGTCCTGAAAAGTTTGAGACTCTCAGTGCTCCTTAACCCAGTGGCACAGGTTTGCAACCCGTGCCTGCACAGGCGGGACACCTGTGCTACTAATTTTGAGTTTCTTGTTTTTCGACAAAGATTTTGCTTGCATCATGCTAATCTTATTAAGAAATCACTTCAATTTTTTACGTTTGGTTCCGGCCGCAAGGCCGGGATGTGCACCAGGCTATTCCTGGTATTGCGAGAGCCAGGGGCTCATGAGCAGCTGTCCTGAAACCTTCATGGCCGTATTGGCCACCCCTGAGGATGAAAAGATGTAGAACAGCCGCCCCCGGCTGTTCTTGAAAGGAGCAGGCGAGGGCGCCTGCTCCACGTTTCCAAGGGGATTTTAGCGTAAAAATTTCTTTATAGGTTAACGGGCTTGAGTACTACACCAAATTCCCCAAAGGAGCCGTCCAGGCCTCCTGAAGTTCATCCAGGGTGGCGGTGAGCAGGGTGTGCGCCTGGCGTTTGAGGATGAATTCCCGGTCCGGGCGGACTTCCCCGATAAGGTGGCAGGGCTGCCCCTGAAGAATTTCCTCAAAGCGCCGGCGCTGGGCCGGGGCCACGCTCACCAAAAAGCGTCCGGCGGATTCGGAGTAGAGCGCGGCATGCGCGGGGCACTCCGGCAGGATGTCCCCCAAGTCGGCGTCCACCCCCAAACCCCCGGCCAGGCTGCATAAGGCCAGGTGCACCGCCAAGCCCCCCCGGTAGAGGCCGCGGCAGGAGGCCGGCACTTCTTCGGACAAGGCCTGTGACAGGGCGCGGTATAAGTCTAAAAACTCCTGGGCGCGGACCTGGGGTACCGAGAGGCCCACGTAGCCCATCAGCTCGTAAAACTCCGAGCCGCCCAATTCGGGCCGGGTGGCCCCCACCGCATAAATCAGGTCCCCGGGATTTTTGAAGTCCAGGTTGACGACCCTTTTCAGGTCCGGAATGACGCCCACCGTCGTGAAAAACAGGGTGGGCAGACCCGACACCCGATGGGTCTCGCCGAAGCGCCCGGGGAGTACGCCGTCCACGTACATGCTGTCTTTGCCGGACAAGAGCGGCAGGCCGTAGGCCAGGCACATGTCTTTGAGGGCCTGGCAGGCCCGCACCAGTTGCGCGGCCTTGTAGGCGCCGTCCGGGTTTTTGTCGGGATGGTGCTCCACGCTGGGCCAGCAGAAGTTGTCCACCCCGCCCAGGTGGTCCAGATCCGCGCCCACCGCCACCAGCCGCCGCACCGCCTCGTCGATGGTGCCTGCTGCCATGTGGTAAGTGTCGATTGGGGAATACGCCGGGTTCAGGGCCAGG
>JBGSLA010000121.1:0-4997 GCA_041740935.1 Desulfobaccales bacterium
GGCTGAGGCCGCTGTCGCCCCCCAGGTACACCTGGGTCCCGGCCAACAGCCGGGCCACCCGCGCCAACGGTTGGCGGACCCAGACGGTATGCTCCTGGGCCGCAGCCAAGCCCTCTATATAGGGCAAAATCCCCTCCTCCGCGGGGCCGGCCAGCCACACCACCCTCAGCTTCGCTTCCCAGGACAGGGCCCGGGCCACCTCATAATAATGGGACAAAGGCCAATTTTTTTCAGGCCGGCCGCTGCCGGGGGCGATGGCCAGAATCACCTCGCCGGGGTTGACCCCCGAGTCCCCATCGCCAATCGGCTCCAATTGCAGACGAAAATTGACTTCCGAGGAATTTCTGATCCCCAACTCTTTGAGCCGCCGGGCCTGAAGCGCGGCCACAGGCTCGACGCCCCCCTCGGGAAATGAAGGTATCCAGACTGCCCGGGCCGCCCCGCCCCGGATCAGACGGGCCAGAAACCCGGGCCTGGGCCGGGGGCTGAAGACCAAGGCCAGATCCGTGCCGAAAAGGCGTGCCGCCAGCCCCGGCGGCAGGTCGCCGGCATCCTGAAAGAGGGCGGACCACAGCGCTTCCCCGCCATCCCAGATCTCACCCACAGGCAGGGTTCCGGCCAGCAGGCGCCAGCGCTCCGGGTGGCCCACGCCGATAAACGCGGCTTCAGGATAATGACGGCTGACCGCCGCCAGGGCCGGTCCGGCCAGGAGCAGGTCCCCCAGGGCCCCCTGATGCCAGACGAGGATTTTTTGTAAGGGCCTCGGTGGAAGGTGTGACGAGTTTGTCGCCATAATCCGGATCAGACGAAAGATCGCCTTGTTTGTTTCAAACCACCTGTCCTGGAAAGTTTGTCGGACGATATAGAATAGTAAATAACATCGTTATGTGCGTCAAGATAAGGCAACCTGCCTGGCTTGCCTGATTATGAAGGACTTCCTCTCAGTTTTTGGGGTGGGCCGAAAGTGATTAAGCGGCTGCAACGGGGCGGATTAACAGAGAATTTTCGGTTGAACCCTTTAACCTGCTGTGAAACAACTTTTTCTGTCGGCCTGAGGGAAGCAAAGGGACTCAAGTATTTTAAAATACGAGATTCTTCGCTACGCTCAGAATGACACGTTGGACATTGTGAGGTTGTGAAATAGCTGCTACCCCGGCATCAGGGCTCGCTGGGCCGGGATTTCCTCGATAAGCCGAAAGGGGGTGCGCACGAGGGCGATGGACTCCCCCACCTGGCGGATGCCGGTCTCCCGGATGGGCCCCAGCCAGCCTTCGGCGTAGGACAGGGACACCACCCGGTGGGGGTCGATGCCCATGATGCGGGTGCAGGTGGCGTCCACCGCCGGCAGGTTGCGGCCCATGACCAGCACCCCCACGGGCTTGGGCTCCCCCATGATGGGTCCGTCCCCTTCCATGCCCACGATGCCGTCCACGATGGCGAAATGGGGCCACACCGTGGCGGTGATATCCAGGATGCAGGGGTTGATGCCGGCCCAATGGAGGTAATTCTTGGGCCAGCCGTAAAAGCTGCCGGGCATGAGGCCGAACAAATTTTTCATGGACAGGGTGACCCCGGCCCAATGGTGGGTTTTGAGTTTGGCCAGGGAGACGATAAAATCGAAATCTTTGAGGCAGACCGGCAGGGTCAGGGATTTCAGGCTGGAGCACCTCCCGGCATTGGCCACGCCATAGCCGCTCTGGCGGTTGAGGTCGAAAAAGGGAATGCGGTCTTCCCCCAGCACCTCCATGAGGCCGGATTCAGCCAAAATCCGCAGGGTGTCGCTGGCGTGCCCCGGCCCCTCCCCCACCGCCACCCGGGCCGCGCCCAGAGACAGAAAGGCCTCCACCGCGCCCCGGACCACCAGGGGGTGGGTGTTGATATGGACCGCGCCCGGCATGGTCTCCACCAAATTGGGCTTAAGGAGCACCCGTTTCCCCCGGAGGTCTTTTTCCGTCACGCCCAGTTCCCGCAAACCGGCGAGGATTACCGTTCTCAGGTCCGCCCCATAATCGGGCGCTTTGCCGATGAAGGTGCGCTCCTGCCAGCGGCGGATCCTGGCTTCCTTCCAGAGAAAGTAGCCGGACGCGCCCACCACCAGGCCGCCGGCGCAGGCCAGGAGAAATTCTCGGCGGCTAACGCTCATGGTTTTCCGTCCTTCTGGGGGCGTGGCTGGTGAAAGTCAACTCCGGAATACACTCGCCAAACCCCCGGCGGCCCTGGACGCCAGGAGGATCAGGGCCAGGGAGGAGGTATCATAAACCGGAAAGCGCTCCTGGCGCGCCACACAGGCCTGGGTGGCGGCCGGCGCCCCAGCCGGCCGGGCCCCCCAGGCGCTCAGGCCCAGAATCGCCCAGCCCAGAGACCAGGGGGTTAAAAGACCGGGGAGGCGGCCTTCCAGGTAAGCGATACTCTTGGCCACCGCGTCCCGGGGGACCTGGTGGCTTAAGGCGTTCAGCACCAGGCCGGTGCTCTCCGGCATGGGGTTCAAGACCTTCCCGAACACGGTGGTGTTGCCATAATTCCAGCCGCCGTCGGGAAGCTGCCGGTCCAGGAGCAGCCGTCGGGCCTCCGCCAGACGGGGATGATCACCATAGCCCGCGGCCTCAAGGGCCATCATGGCCAGGGCCGTGGGTTCGGCCCAGGCGGAGGTGTCGGACCGCCAGGACCATCCCTGGAGATCCAGGTCATGACCGGCGACGGATTGTGGTTTCCCCCCCCACTGCCTTCCGGTGGTGGCCAACAGGAAGGCCGCGGCGCGCCTGCGGGCCTCCTGGTGGGCCGGGGCCCCCTGCCAGGCCAGAAGCGCCAGGGGGGTCGGCCAATAGGGACTGGGGTGCTCCGGGGAGATGCTCACCCGACCGTCTTCCAGCTGGACCGCGGCCAACCGTTGACGGGCCGGCTCGATCAGCTCGGCGTGGACCCCCAGGGCCGCAAAAACCATGACTGCCCAGGCGGTGGCGTCGGCGCGGAAGTCCCCCCCGGGGTACATGGCGAAGCCGCCACCGGACAGGGCCCGCTTCCGCAGTTGCTCCACCCCCTGAGATATGGCCGCGGTATTCACGATATCCTCACCCTTGGACGACCTTCCCAAACCTTGGCCCGGGGGCACAGGCGTCTTGCCTGGGCAATCCAGGCTGGAATCTTGAGCCGGGATATCTTACGGAGGCGCGGAAAGGGGCGGGGATCGGTGGTTTCCGCCCTCCTGCCGCCACCCATTTTACCAAAATCCTGGAATCAGCCTGGCCGCCACACATTCAGTGAACCATTCGAGATTTCCCGGAAAAAACATTAAAAATCAGGTCAACACCCCATAAGGTGCCCCAGGGTCATGCTGAGGGAAGCGAAGCTCATATGGTTAACTGCTTGATCCCCTTGGCTCCGCCCTGGGTGATAGAAGCTGCGGTTTTAAATGAGCGTTGAGGGGTTGGGGGAGGGGGCCACCGGCCCCGGTAGCACGGGCTTCCAGCCCATGGGACCCCCCCTTTTCACCACATCAAATTTTTTAGAGCAGTCGCTCATGAACCTGCGGCTCTTTCCAAACCAGGAAAATTTGGTGGGGCGGGCCTCCGCGCCCGCCAGAACTCTGGCGGCCAGAGACGGCCGCCCCACCAGAAGACCCCTGGGGCGTGCCGTGCACGCCGATGGCGGCGGCCGCGGGCCGCCCTATAAGAACTTTTCGTAACAGTTCCTCATGGGACGTATGCCCACCCGTAAAGCATGAAAAGCTGCTTAGGGCGGGCTCCGCCCGCCACTTTCATGGCGCCGGAGGCGGGGCCAAGCGGAGCTTGGCGGGAAAGCCGGTTCCCAAGCGGAGCTTGGGAACCGGAATAATATCCTGGCGTCTTGGCGCCTCTGCGAGAGATTCACGCCAAGGCGCTGGGGCGCAAAGATTGAGGCGTGAACTTTTCAGGACAGGATAGGGAAAAGGGCGCTGAGCCCCGGCGCCCCTGGCTGTACAAAACCTCCAGCCGGGGGACGGGGCTCAGATGGAAAAGCGGGGGATTTCAGGAACGGGACGGCGCTTTTTCGGCCAATTGCCGGGCGGTGCGGGTATGGAGGGGGGGAAGCAGGCCTCCGTCCCGCCCCGCCAGGGCCAGGACGTCTTCAAAAATGTGCCGGTTGATAGCCGCGCTCCCCTTATCTCCGCCCAGAACCTCCAGGATGGATTCGGCGATCTCCGGCTCGGTCTCCAGTTCCGCCAGCAGCTGCCGGGCCTGGTCAATATCCACCTTTTGCAGCAAAATGGCGGCGAACACCACCTTGGGGTCGCCCCCCTCGGCTTTGAGGAGGTCGATGGCCAGGGCCAGGCTGCGGTCCAGGCGAGCCTCCAAATCCGGGTCCCCGGCCGCCAGGGCCAGGGCCCGCTCCCGCAGGCGGTCCTTGAAGGTTTGCATGGCCTTTTTTTCCTTGACCAGCTCAGGGACGCACTTGTCGGCAAACTGGCACCACTCGGCGCAGCCCAGCTGGATTTTGGGATTATAGAACAGGTGGCCGCACCAGGCGCAACGCCGCCTGGTGTCGTCCTTGAAAA
Organism: Desulfobaccales bacterium; assembly: GCA_041740935.1. GTDB lineage: Bacteria > Desulfobacterota > Desulfobaccia > Desulfobaccales > 0-14-0-80-60-11 > JBGSLA01. The sequence goes on from JBGSLA010000121.1 coordinate 4,532, forward strand.
ATTCGATTTCCGCCCCGCATTTGGGGCACTCCACCGTAAAGATGTCGTCAGGCTTCCAGAAGCGGGTATCCTGTCCCGGGCATTTGATCTGTTCCATGGTATCGCCTCACGCGGCCTTGATTTTGGCCTGCTGCACCACCTGGCCCTGGGCTCCCAGGGTGAAAATGGACACCGGCAGGCGCTGGCCCGCGGCCTTAAAGGCCCGGCGCACCGCCTCGATGAGCCCCTGGCAGCAGGGGACTTCCATGTTGACGATGGTGACGCCTTTGATGTCGTTTTCCCGGAGGATGGCCGTGAGCCGTGCGACGTAGTCCTCCAGGTCGTCAAATTTGGGGCAGCCGCAGACCACCGCCTTGCCGGGGAGATATTTGGCGTGGAAATCGCCCGCGGCAAAAGGGGCGCAGTCCGCGGCCACCAAAAGTTCCGCGCCCTTGAGGAAAGGCGCCTTGGGGGTCACCAGGCGCAG